>JBBQSM010000131.1:0-12887 GCA_038234895.1 Gemmatimonadales bacterium | reverse complement strand
AAGTGATCGTCGCCAGATTCGTAGGACACGAGGTACTTGCCGTTCACCGCCCCGCCGAACCACTCGAAGTTGTCATCGAGGCCGGCCAGCGCCTGCACATATTCGACCGTGGTGCCGCTGCCGACGGCGGCGAAGGTGAACGAGTTCAGTTCGGCGTCGGTGAGCGTCGCATAGCCGGCAAACTCGACGCGTACGTAGCGCAGGGTGCCGGAGTTGTCAGCGTCGTTCGTGCCGCCGGTGTAGATCACGCCGGCGGGATTGGCGCCCACGACGGAGCCGTTGGACCCCTCGACGATCACGTTGCCGGTACGGTTCGCACGCCCGTTGCCTACAATTACCAGACCGCCCCAATCACCAGGCGAGCGATTGCCGACGGCGCGCTGCGACGTGAAGACGATCGGCGCCGCGGCCGTACCCTGCGCGTTGATCTGCGCGCCACGCAACACGAACAGCGCCGAGCCGAGCGCCGTGGTATCACCAACGATGCGGGTGCCGGCGTCGATGGTGAGCGCGGCGCCGCTGTTCACGTACACGAAACCGCGCAACACGTAGGTGGTATCCGCGGTCAAGCGGCGGTTGGCGGCGATGGAGCCCGTCAGCGTGACGATCGAATTGGGCGTGATGGCGTACGCGACGGTGACTGTGGCGGTCGCGTTCGACGTCACGGTGGCGGGGGAGCCTGTCACGGTGCCGCTGTAGCGCACTGTGCCCGCAGTGACCTGAGCCGCCGTCACCGTGTAAGCGCCGGGTGGAACCGAGATGGTGCCAGTGGCGGTGCGCGCCTGCGAAAAGTTGCTCGGACCGGTGACCGTGACGGCCGCATTCGTGCCAGCGGGAAGTCCGGTGATCGTCACCGTGAGCGACCCGTTCACCGGCGCAACGGCCGAGTAGGTCACCGTGACAGTGGCGGTGGCGTTGGAGGTCACCGTGGCGGGCGAGCCGCTCACCGTCGCGTTGTACTGCACGCTGTTGGCGGTGACGGACGTAGCTGCAACGGTATAACTGCCAGGTACGACGGAAAGTGTGGTCGTGCCGGTCGGTGACTGAGTAAAGCTGTTCGGGCCGGTCACGGTCAGCGCGGCGTTGGTGCCGGCGGGGAGGCCGGACACGTTGACGGCCAGCGACCCGTTCGCCGGCGTCGGCGGTGTGATGGGATCGTCGTCGCCGCAGGCGGCGAAGGCAAACACGGCCAGTGCTGTCGTAGCGAATGCGCGCAAGCGCATGAGCGTCGTCATCTAGCGGTCCTGTCGTTGTGGTGAAGAAGTGTGCACAGGTGGCGCAGTCCGAAATACCAAGTCTTTAAGTACGCCGTCGAGTGTGGCGTATATGTCATGACCCGGTCACGGTTGTGTCACCGCGGCCGGGTCATGTTCTGTCAGCGCTTCGCTGGGACAACTGGTGCGTGCCTGCTCAGTGAGCGGACATTCGTATAGGGACTACTGCTTCCAGGAGAATCCCATCGAGAACGTGCGTCCCGCGTTATAGCCTTCGCGCTCAAGGTTGCCCTGCATGAACCGATAACGCGCGTCAAGCAGGTTGCGCGCATCGATGCGGCCTGACAGTGCGCCTATGACCGGGAAGCGCAGCGAAAGATCGAGCACGTTGCGCGACTTCTCGACGATGTTGGGCAACGGCACCACGCCGGCCGCGGTGATGCGATCGCCTACCACGTTGTACAACAGCGTGGCGTTGGTGCGGCCCGACAACGACGAATACGTGAGGCCGGTGTTGATCACGTACGGAGCCTGTCCCACGAGGCGACGCGACTGGTCGGTCACGGTCAAACCGCCGAGGGTATCCAGGTCGACCGTGGAGCTCATGAGCGTCACATTGCCAAAGCCAGTGAACGATTCAGCCCAGCGCCCGAGAAAGCCCAGCTGCTTGCGTGCTTCGAGTTCGACACCGGCATTCACGGCACTGAGCGCATTCTGAAAGCGCGCCTGATACGCACCCGAGGTCGCCTGCTCGATACGCTCCACCGGCTTGTCGAAGCGCTTCGCGAACACGCCGATGCTCAGCACTTCACCCGGGTTCGGAAACGCCTCGTAGCGCAGGTCGACGTTGTCGATGAGGGCGCGCACCAACTGGTCGTTGCCGGTCACGCTCACGCCGCCCAGCACGTCGCGGAACGTGACCGGTGCGAGTTCGCGATACTCAGGGCGCGCCAAGGTGCGCGTGATGCCGAAGCGGAGATTCTGCGACTCGGTGAGCTTGGTGTTGATGAGCAGCGAGGGCAGCACATCGGTGTTGTTCAGCCGCGCCGTGGTGGTGAAGCCACCCTGCGTCGCCGCGTTCACGGTGATATCAGCCTTCTCGGCGCGCGCGCCAGCGATCACACGCACCCGGCTGCCCAATCCCCATTCGGTCATGAGGTAGCCGGCCACCGTGCGGTCGTCGGCGTTGTACGAGCCGGCCTGACCGACCGGCTGCACGTTGATCAGACTGCATGACTCACAAGCCTGCGTCGGTCCAAAGATCACATCGGGTGTCTGGGCGCGAATGTCATCCGGTGCGCGGCTCAGGAACGCGAAGATCGGCGCATCCGCGCGGCGATCGGTCGAACGTGCATACGCGCCGAACTTGAGCGTGTTCTGCTTCGATACTTCACCGATGTTGAGGCTGTGGTCCACCTGCGCGGTGAGGTTGTTCTCCTGCAGATCGAAGTACAGCCGACGCGCCCCGTCGAGCGAACTGAGGATCGTGTACTGGCCAGTGCTGTTGCGCGCGTACACGATATCGGAACGATCGGGTTCGCGACGCGACGTGTTGCCATAGGTCACCGCCCAGGATGACTTGTTGCGATCGCTGAGCTGATGTTCGCCCTGTCCGGTGATGGTGGCGACCCCGCGCTCAACGTAGCGCAGCGTGGTGCGCGCAATGCTGTCGCCCAGGTTTTCATCGAAACCGCGGTCCGTTCGCGCTTCGTTGTCGGCGCTGCGTGTGGCGGTCGTGTTGAGCGACACGCGCGAGTTCTTACCCAACAGCGTAGAGAAATTGGCAATGCCACCCCACTGCGCGCTGCTGCGGCCGGTGGTGCCCGACAGCGACGTGAGGGGAACGACGGTGTTGTCCGCGCCCTGATTGCCCACGGCGTAGCGCTCGTCGGCGCGCACTTCTTCGGAGTAGCCATAGCTCGCGCTCAGCACGTAGCCGAGTCGCTTGCCCAGAATGGTATTGCCGCCGGTGGATGCACCGAATGAACCGTTCAGTCCACCGTTGCGGGGCTGCGCGCTCCAGACGTTGCGCTGTTGCAGCGCCATCTGGTTGAACTGCGTCTGGTTGACGTTGCCCAGAAAGTTGGCTTGCGAGATTGCGGTCGGCATCTGCCGCGCCGAATTGGCGAAGCCGATCAGTTCACCGCCAGCGCGCGGCGCAAACGGCAACGAGTTGCCAAGTACGCGGGAGTTCGCACCGAAGCTGGTGGAGTAGTTCACCTGACGGGCGGCCGGGAACTCCTTGGTGCGGATGTTCACATTCGCGCCGGCAAAGTCCCCCGGCTGGTCGGGCGTGAACGTCTTGCTCGTGGTGATATCCTGCAGCAAGCTCGCCGGGAACAGGTCGAGCGGCACGACTTTGCGTTCCGGCTCGGGGCTCGGGATGCGCGCGCCATTGAGTGATGCGGTGGTATAGCGCTCGCTGAGGCCGCGCACCTGCAGATACTTGCCGTCCTGCACGGTCACGCCGCTGACCCGTTGCGCCGCCTGTGCCGCGTCGCTGTCAGGGCTGCGCGCGATCTGCTCGGAGGTTATCGCATTCACCACATTGGATGATGTGCGCTGCCGATCAAGGGCGTCGTTGACGGTGCCCTTTTCCTTCGTCGCTGTGACACTGACGGCGGTCAACTGCAATTCGGCGGTCTTGAGCGACACATCCTGTTCGATCGTGCCGTCCGCCGCGAGGATGATGCCCGTGATCGTCTTGGGGCCGTATCCGATGCGACGTACCTGAAGTGTCACGGTGCCTGCGGGAACCCGGCTGATGATGTAACGACCATCCACGCCGGACTGCGCGCCCAGCGTCGTGCCGACCACCTGCACGCCGGCGGCGGTAATCCCCTGTCCAGTTGTGGCATCGACGATACGGCCGATGATCTTTCCTGTCGGCGCTGACGGGTCGGTTTGCGCCGACGCTTGGCGGGACGTGCCGAACAACGCCGTCACGACGGTGAGGGCCAGCGCCATGCGGCGAAGGTACGCCGCGGGGCGGAACTGCGTATTGGCCGACGTCGTGGCCGAGTCACGGTGCATCACGTGTACGAGAGCGTGAACGTGGGTCCGCATGGATATCTTGACTAAGGAAAGCTTCCGCTGCGACGAAGTCCGGACGGACCGTCTGCAGTTCTTGTGCGACGTAAGCTCCGTGACTCAGGTTGCGGTCTGCTCACGGTTGTGCAACGAACGTGTCACAGGGCGCGCGCTCGATTCGGGGAAATTCGACCCCGCTGATATCACAAAAGTCGCGGCAGACTGGTTGCCTCCGGCGCGTCCGGGGCATATTGTCGCCCGAAATGGCACGGATCGATCCAACTCTCGAGCGGCGCGTCGCCTCCACGCCCGCAACCGACCCGCAAACCCGCGCGGAGTCGTTGACCATCGCTGCCCGTGCTCTGCGCGCGGCGGAATACGTCTGTGTGCTGACCGGCGCGGGGATTTCCGCCGAAAGCGGCATCCCGACGTTCCGGGATGCACTCTCGGGACACTGGGCGAATCATTCGCCGCAGGAATTGGCGACCCCCGAGGCCTTTGCAGCAAACCCGCGCCGCGTCTGGGCGTGGTACGCTGCCCGCCGCGCGGCCGTTCGCCTGGCACAGCCGAACGCGGCGCACACGGCGCTGGGTCTGTTGGTCTCCCGCGTGTCTCACTTTTCGCTGATCACACAGAATGTGGACGATTTGCATCAGCGGGCTGGCAGTCGCGACGTGATCGCGCTGCATGGCTCACTCATGCGCGCGCGCTGCAGCGCCGGTTGTCCGGGGACGGTCGAGCTCGCGGACCCGCTCGGCCCGCCCCACGAGGTCGCGGCTGAACTGGACGTCCCCACCTGTGCGTCCTGCGGTCAGCTGCTGCGTCCCGATATCGTCTGGTTCGGCGAACCGCTGCCCACGGCGCAGTTCGAGCACGCGCGCAATGCCGCGGTAGCCTGCGATGTGTTCATTTCGGTCGGCACCTCCAACGTGGTCGAGCCGGCCGCCTCGTTGCCGTGGCTCGCCGCGTCGCACGGGGCCACGGTGATCGTGGTGAACGCCTCCATGCAGGGGCAGCGCAGGGGGCCGAGCATCCTGCCCATCGAAGGGCCGGCCTCAGTCATGCTGCCAAGGCTGATGGAAGAGGCATTCGCCGGTCGCCGGTCGCGGCAGCGCGGGATCGTCGCCGACTAGGCACTACCGTCACACCTCGGGTGGCGCCGCGGCTGCAGGAAACCAAGCGGCGATGTTGGTGCCGACCCCAGGTTCGCTCTCCGCCCGCACCCTGCCACCGTGTGCTTCCGCGAGGTGGCGCACGATGGCCAGCCCAAGTCCCGTCCCGCCGGCCTCCCGTGCTCGGCCGGGGTCGGCGCGATAGAAGCGCTCGAATATGCGGGGCAGGTGGGCCGCGCCGATGCCGATGCCGGTGTCGCGCACACCAAGCCACGTTCCGCCATCTTCGGCCAACGTGTACAGCACCACCTCACCGCTCAGCGTATGTCGCAGCGCGTTCTCGGCCAGATTGGACAGAATCTGACGCGCCGCCGTCGAATCTGCGTAGACCGAAGGCGCCGCCGCGGACACCTCCACGCGGAGCGCGACGCCCTTACCGGCCGCCGCCGCGAGCATCGGCGCCACGACCTCACCCGCTATGCTGGCCACGTCGAGTTCGGACGGGTTGGGGAGCCAGCCGCCCGACTCAATGCGCGACAGATCGAGCAGGTCATCTACGATCCGCTGCATGCGGCGCACATTGCCCGCCACCATGCCGAGAAACTGTTTGCGTAGTTCCGGGGGCAGGTCATCGTCGTCCATGGTCTCCACAAAGCCGCTGATCACCGTTAACGGCGTGCGCAGTTCATGCGAGACGTTGGCCACGAAATCGCGCCGCACTGCCTCCAAGCGGCGGAACGGCGTCAGATCGTACAGTGCGAGAATGGCGCCGCCGGCCGGCAGTTGGCGAGCCGTGAGCGACAAGATCCGGTCATCTACGCGCACCTCCCCCGGGGCGGCGTCGGCGCCGGCCAGCACCGCGCCGA
Organism: Gemmatimonadales bacterium; assembly: GCA_038234895.1. Classification (GTDB taxonomy): domain Bacteria; phylum Gemmatimonadota; class Gemmatimonadetes; order Gemmatimonadales; family Gemmatimonadaceae; genus Gemmatimonas. The sequence goes on along the minus strand of JBBQSM010000131.1, from coordinate 6,665 downwards.
GCGCTTCACGCAACGTGCGATCTCGGGGCAGATAGTCGGCGGGGAAAGGCACCGGCTCTCGGAGGCGGAGTAGCTGTCGCGCCGTTTCGTTCATACGGACCACCCGCTGTCGGGCGTCTACCGCAATGACGCCTTCGTTCAGCGAGTCGGTGAGTGCGACCAGTAACGCTTCTTCGGCCTTGAGTGCCTGTACGCGCGAATCGAGCTGCTCTGTGAGCCGTCGCAAGGCATCGGCAAGGTCACCCACCTCGCCCACAGCGACCATCGTCGGGCGCCGTGTCAGATCGCCGGCGGCCAGCGCGCGCGCCACATCGCGCAATTCTTCGATCGGCCGGGTCACGGGCCGGGCCAGCAGGCGCGAGAGCATCGCCGCCACCGCGATCGCCGCCACTCCGGCGAGGGCGATGTCGCGCCGCAGGCGCGATCGGAGCGCGTCGGCGGATGTCGCGCTGAGGGTCGCGCCGTCGGCGCGCAGCGCGTCTCCGCGCAGCGCGTCTGCGACCCCCCGGTCGACAACGAGAAACACGATCGCGGTCAGCAGCGCGGCGACGACGACGCTATTGAGGACGATCCGCTGAGTCAGTCGCACGTACGCGAGCCGGACGCGCGCGCGTCAGACGCCGCGCGAAGCGGCCGCGCGAAGTCGATAGCCGAACCCGCGTACCGTTTCGATCATGTCTCCGGCTGCGCCGAGCTTCGTGCGCAGGCGCTGGATATGCATATCCACCGTGCGCGTCTGAATGTCCGGTGCCGCTTCCCAGACGGTTTCGAGGAGGTGCCCGCGACCCTGCACACGGCCTCGGCGTTCGGCCAAGGTCAGCAGCAGTTTGAACTCCGTCGGGGTGAGTTCTACGGGACGGTCGTCGACCACCACCGTCATGGCGGAGCGGTCGATGCGCAGGGGGCCGATCGCAAAACTGTCGGAGCTACCGGTGGGCGCGGCGCCGGCCCGTCGGAGAATGGCGCCCACCCGCAGGACCAGTTCCTGCGGACTGAACGGCTTGGTCAGGTAGTCGTCAGCGCCGAGGGAGAGGCCGCGAATGCGGTCCGGCTCCTCGCGTCGCGCCGTGAGCATGAGGACGGCAATGTCGCGCGTGGATTCGTCGGTGCGCAGCTGTTCGAGCACGTCAAAGCCGGACATACCAGGCAGCATAAGGTCGAGCACGATCAGCGACGGTCGCTCGCGCCGTGCGATGTCGAGCGCATCCTGGCCCGCGGCGGCGGTCGAAATCCGGTATCCCGTTTTGGCGAGATGATAGGTCACGAGCGCGACGATTTCGGGTTCGTCATCGACGACGAGAATGCGATCGGCGGACGGCGGTGCTGGATTCATGCAGAGCTGATGTCGGCAGCGGTTGGAACGAAGACGGGCGTTCGCATGTCGGCGCGCACGCTCACCCGTCGCTGAATTTTTGCCACGATCATCTCGATGGCGACAGTGTTGCTGCCTCCACGCGGGATGATGACGTCGGCGTAACGTTTGCTCGGTTCGACGAACTGTAGATGCATCGGTTGGACCGTGGTGAGGTATTGATCCAGCACCGATTCCAGCGACCGCCCCCTCACCCGCATATCACGGCGGATGCGCCGGATCAGGCGGATATCGGGATCGGCATCCACGAACACCTTCACGTCGCACAGGTCGCGCACATTCTCGTCGGACAACAACAGGATCCCGTCGACGACCACCACGTCCGCGGGCTGGATGCGCCGCGTGCGTTCGCTGCGGGAGTGTGTCGCGAACTCGTACACCGGCATCTCCACCGCTTCGCCCCGACTGAGCGCTCCGAGGTGGGCCGTGAGCAATTCCACATCAAACGCGTCAGGATGATCCCAGTTCACCCGATGCAGCTGCGTCAGGGAGAGGTGTCGGAAATCCCGGTAGTACGCATCCATTTCGAGAAACGCAACCGAGGAGTCCGGCAGCGCTTCGGCGACTTTGCGTGCTACGGTGGATTTCCCAGAACCGGTACCGCCCGCGATTCCAATGATGAGTGGCTTCATGGGCCAACGTTCCGGTTCGAACACGACACGATGGGTAGACTCGCAGTGTGTCGTGTCCGGCATGCCACGACGGTGTAACAGGTGCGTATCGGCCGCCGGGCCGCCGATGGAGAATGGGTCGTCGGGAAGTTGACCGTCGCCGCAGAGAGGGGCAACCAAGGGGCACACAGAGGGCGGCGGCGCGAGATCGCGTTGGACGGCGGGCACTGTCGTACAACAGACCTCCACCCTGCGTCGGCTCACGGCTACCATTCGACGCATGACCGCATATGTCCGACGGCTTGCCCGTTCGCTCCTGTTGGCCGTGCTCCCGCTCGTCGGGCCGGTGGGTGCCGCCGCTGCCGGTGCGCAGTCGGTCGATCTGGTCGTTGCCGCGACCACCGACGTGCACGGCCGGATCCGTGGTTGGGACTACTACGCCAATGCGGCGGACACCCGGCGGAGTCTGGCTGGCGCCGCCACGATTGTGGATTCCCTGCGCAGCGCGCATCCGGATCGGGTCGTGCTGGTGGATGGCGGCGACCTGCTGCAAGGCAATCCGCTTACGTACGTGGCGGCCAAGGTCTCCAACCCAGTCGTTCATCCCGTCATCGCGGCGATGAACGTTATGCGCTACGACGCCGCGGTCCTGGGCAATCACGAGTTCAACTATGGCGTCCCGGCCCTGCGGGCAGCCATCGAGCGGGCGGCCTTTCCGTTTCTCGCCGCCAATGTGAAGGAGGCGTCCGGGGCGGACTTCGTCGCCCCAATGACCATGGTGGAGCGACGCGGCATTCGGGTGGCCATCGTGGGAGGGACGACGCCCGGGAGTATGGTCTGGGACCGGGACAACCTGCGCCAGGCGCGACTCACCGTCAGCGACATCGTGCCGGCGGTGCGACGGGCGGTGGCCGACGCACGGCGACGCCGCGCCGATGTCGTGGTGGTACTGGTGCATTCCGGCCTCGACGAGGCCGCCACCTACGATACGGTCGCCACCGGGCTGCCGTCGGAGAACGTGGCGGCACGCATCCCACGCGAAATCGACGGCGTTGACCTGGTCGTGCTCGGCCACTCCCACCGCGAGCTGGTCGACACCACGATTAACGGCGCGCTCGTGGTGCAGCCGCGCAACTGGGCGGCGTCGGTCGCGGTGGCCAAGCTCACGCTGGAAAAGTCGCGCGGGCGGTGGCGGGTGATCGCACGGCGCGGCCAGTCGGTGCGAGTCGAGGGACACCGCGAGTCGCGCGAGGTTCTCGCCGCCAGCGAAGGCACGCATCGCGCGACCATCGCGTGGGCGACGGCGCCGGCCGGCCGCACAGCGGTGGCCTGGCGCTCCGATAGCGCGCGCGTCACGGACCAACCGATCACCGATCTCGTCAACGAAATCATGCGACGCGAGTCCGGGGCGGATCTGTCTGCGACGGCCGTGTTCTCGCTCGATGCGGCGCTCGACAGCGGTGCGATTACGCGCGCCATGCTCTCGAGCGTCTACCCGTACGACAACACGCTGCGCGCCGTGCGCATCAGCGGCGCACAGCTGCGCGCATTTCTCGAGTTCTCCAGTCGCTACTATCGCACGCTCGCGCCGGATGGCTCGGCGCCATCTGGTGGGCTCATCGATCCCGCGATTCCCGGCTACAACTTCGATGTGGTGTCCGGTGCGGACTACACGATCGATCTCACCAAACCGATCGGTTCGCGCATCACAATGCTGACCATCGGCGGCCGCGCCGTTGCCGACAGCGACAGCCTCACGCTGGCGCTCAACAACTATCGGCAGTCGGGCGGCGGCGGCTACGCCATGCTGGCCGGCGCACCGGTCGTTTATGAAAAAGAGGTCGATATCCGCCAATTGCTCATCGACGAAGTGCAACGCACTCCGGTGCTCGATCCGTCGCGCTACGCCACGCGAAACTGGACGCTGCAGCCGACCGCCGCGGTGGCGCTCGCCTTCGCCGAGCAGCGACGTGGTCGAGGGGCAGAGTCCGGAGGCGGTGCGCCGGTGCGCGATGTGGCGATTCCCACCGCAACCACCGACGCTTCCACGCGACGTCCTGATCTACCGCGCGTTCGCGTGATCGCGATGAGCGACTTTCACGCGGCGCTGCGGGCGCGACCCGACGGGAATGGTCGGCTGGTTGGTGGCGCCGTCGCGCTCTCGGCGGCGATCGCTCGCGCACAGCGCGAATGTGCCGACCGCTGTCAGAGCGTGGTGGTTGATGCTGGGGACCTGTTCACGGGAACGCCGGCGTCGGACTGGGATGCCGGTCGGCCGACGGTGCAGCTGCTCAACCGCTTGCAAGTCGCAGCCGGCGCCCTCGGCAACCACGAATTCGATTTCGGGCAGGACACCCTGCGCATGCGCGCCAAAGAGTTGCAGCATGCCTTGTTGGGAGTAAATGTGCGTGACGCCAATGGCTGGATGCCCGACTTCCTGCGAGCCGATACGGTCGTGGTGCGTGGTGGCATCCGTATAGGCATTGTCGGGGCGGCCGGCGAACACACACCGTCCACCACAAAATTTCGTAACGTGCGCGGACTGACCTTTCTCGATCCGGCGCCGCTCATCAGTGAACGCGTGCGTTCGTTGCGCGCGGAAGGCGCGCAAGTGGTCGTCGCCGTTATCCACGATGGTGCGCGCTGCACTCGCGACACACCTGCCAAATGCACTGGCGGCGGACTGGACGTCGCCAATCGGCTGACCGATCGCCCCGATGTCTTTGTGCTCGGCCACGCCCACGAGAATCTCGACGTGCGCGTCGGGCTCATGCCGGTCATCGAACCCACGTCGAACGGTCGCGCCATTGCCGTGATCGACATTCCGCTGGACGGCAGCGCGCCGTGGTCGGAACTGCGACCCGTGTTCGGCGATTCGCTTCAGGGCGCCGATCCGGCAGTCGATTCCATCGCCACAGCCGCCGTGGCGCGCGTGCAGGTACGTCTTCAACAGCCGGTGGCAACGATCGCCACCCCACTGCTGCGGCGCGGCAATCAGTATGCGCTGGGTAACCTGCTCGTTGACGCAGCCAGAACCGCGTCCGAATCGGACTTCGGTATCTGGAACAACGGCGGCATCCGCGCCGATATCGTTGCCGGCGTGCTGACCTACGGCGGCGTGCATGAAGTGACGCCATTCGGTAACGTTCTGGTGCGGATGCGCATGTCGGGTCGGCAGGTGGCACGGTTCGCCGAGCGGCTCGTCTTGGGCGGTCGTGCACAGGGCCACATCAGCGGCATGACGGTGGAGTTCGACTCCACCGCCGGCGCGGCGGACGGTGCACGCGTTCGGCGCATCCTCACGTCTGCGGGTCGCCCGCTCGAACCCGAAGGCGTGTACACGCTCGTGATTAACGACTTCATGCTCGATGAACCGGCCAGCGCCATATATACGACGTTTCAGTCGGTGGATGTGCTGCCGGTGCGTGATATCGACGCCTTTTCGGATTACCTCATGAAGCTTCCACAACCAGTTCGCGCCGCCGACGAAGCGCGCATACGCGCCGTCGCGCCCACCTCCGCGCCGGGAGCACGGCCATGATCGACAACGGCGAGCTGCGCGTATACGTCAACGAAACGGGCGTCTCGGTTCCTGCCGGCAGCGTGGCGCTGGACGCCGTGCGCGCGCTCTTTCCCGAGCAGGCGGAGGAGATCGCCGCGGGGCGCGCCCGCATGACCGATAGTCGTGGTCTGCCCATCGATTCGGATACGGCGCTGTACGGTGGCGCGATCTTTCGCGTACTCCCGGTGCGCGAGCGGCTGGCGGAGGCGGAGTGACAGGTCCCGCTCCCACGTTGTCGCCCGCGTTCATTGAGATCGTGCAGCGGATGCCCAAGGCGGAACTGCATTGCCATCTGGACGGATCGTTGCGGCCACGCACGCTGCACGAACTCTCGCTGGCCCAGGGCGCTCCACTCCCGGTGTCGACGGTCGACGAACTCGGCGCCTGGATGCGTGTGGACGACGCGCGCGATCTCGCGGACTACCTCGCCCGCTTCGAGATCACGCTGGCAGTGATGCAGGATGCCGCGTCCCTCGAGCGCATCGCGCACGAACTGGTACTTGATGCCGCGCTGGACGGCGTGCGCTACATCGAGGCACGCTTCTGCCCCGCCTTGAATACGCGTGGCGGACTGACACCCGATGACGCGGTGACCGCCGTGCTGCGCGGGTTGGCACGCGGGGAGCGCGAAACGGGCACCATCGCCCGCGCAATCATCTGCGCGTTGCGCAGTTTTCCGACGCCGCACTCGCTCGAAATGGCGGAACTTGCCGTCGCGTTTAAAGGGCGTGGTGTGGTCGCCTTCAACCTCGCCGGTGGCGAGGCGGGCAATCCGGCGCATCATCACGCTCCGGCCTTCGATTTTGCGCGATGGCACGATCTCGCGGTCACCGTGCACGCAGGCGAAGGCGACGGGCCGCATTCCATTCGCGATGCGATTCATCGGTGCGGTGCCAATCGCATCGGACACGGCACGCGACTGTTCGAGGACCCGTCGCTTGAAGCGTACGTGGTTGATCGGCAGATCCCGCTCGAAGTGTGTCCCACGAGCAACGTGCAGACGCGCGTGTCCACCACGTTCGTCGAGCACAAGCTGGCGCGCTATCTCTCGCTCGGCGCGATCGTCACGATCAACACCGACAACCGGCTCATGAGCGGCGTCTCGCTCACCGACGAGTAT
>JBBQSM010000130.1:0-13117 GCA_038234895.1 Gemmatimonadales bacterium | reverse complement strand
CGTGGCTAAGAAGACCCCGGCCAAGACCAGCGCCAGGAAGTCGCCGGTCAAGACGTCCAAGGCGAGCGCAACCGTCAAGAAGAAAAGCACGGCCAAGAAGTCTGGCTGAATAATCCAGAGAATTGCCGTCGCCTTTCTGGGCACTCGCTATGTTTCGGCGATGGAGGAGCTCATGACAGACGACACCTTGGCTGCCACGGATGCCGAAACGAAGGCACCGGCGCCAGCAGCGATCGATAGTGACAACGCCGAGTCCGACGAAGCGCTGTCCGAAGGCGGGACCATCTCACCCGATCAGGCCAAACTCGTCCTGCGGCGCGTGAAGGACCCCGAGCTCAATCTCAACATTGTCGACCTCGGACTGATCTACGACGTCACCGTCGAGGGATCCGTCGTCAAGATCGACATGAGTCTGACCTCGCCCGGCTGCCCCTCGGGCCCCGAGATCATGGGCGAAGCCGAGCAGCAGCTGCGCACGATCCCCGGCGTCACCGATGTGGTCATGAATCTGATCTGGTCGCCGCCTTGGACGCCCGAGCGCATTGAGCCCCGCGTGCGCGCGTACATGGGCTTCTAGCGTCGCGCAGCGATCCGTCGCGGCTCCGTGCAGCGCACGGAGTTAGCGGGTTAGCCCGCCTTGCGCAGCACCAGCTGTAGATCGGCTCGGACCGGTGCGGCCCTGCCCGCAATCGGGTGCATCCACTGAAAGTCGAACGTGCGACTGAGCACGATCTCCGTGGCGCCTTTCACGAAGCTGCCCGTCATCGTGCGCCATTCCTGCAACGGATTGAGCTTGGCGATCATCTCGAACTCCACGTCGATCGGCCCGGGCACCAGCTCGAACGGCGTTCGCGCGAGCCAGGCCGGCGGTCCCTGCTTCGGCATACGCAGGTAGCTCGTCTCGCACCGCATGAACAGTCTCGGCGACTCGAACGCGTAGGTGCCCTTCTCGAAATCGAGTTGCAGAATGGACGACCGGATCTGCCCCACAGCGCCCGGCGTGTCCTTGGCCGGGCAGGTATACCTCACGTCGTCGAGTGCGATGTTTCGGCCGCCGCCGACTGGACCGAAGTAGGTCCCGGTATCGCGCACCTGCATCGTGAGCGGTTGTCGACTGTCGGCAATCCACGTCTCATACCGGAGCGTGTCTCGGGTGTTCGGCGTGCCGGCAATACCGCCCCCCTTGAACGAGCGATCGAGCACCACTCGCCCCGTCGCAATCCGAGCGACGTTCCACGTCACCTTCATGCTGCCACCCATCGCCAGGCGCTCCTCGATGGTGCCGCTCCCCTTCATCGTCAGGGTGAGGTCACCCACCCACGCGGGTTTGGCGGTCGCCGCATGTGACTGCAACAGGACGGACAGCAGCAGCACGATCATACTCCCTCCGAATTGGGGTGCAGCCACAGGTTATCGCCGCTCGACATGGCTGGCCAGTAATTTGTGAGGGCTCCTCAACCGATCGATGCGATGACGCCGTTCAACCATGCTCCCGATCGCGTCGGGCGCTCGCCCTCAACTCGACCATGCGCACTCCTGCCCTGGCATCGCTGTTTGTCGCGCTGACATTGCTCGGTGGATGCGCGGCACCCGCGTCGGTCGCCAACCGCACGCCGCGCGCACCGGCGTACGCGGTACCCATGGCGCTGGAATCACGCGCCATCCGGGCGAGCGCGAACCCCATCCTCTCCGATGGTGCCGACTATACCACCGATCCGGCACCGTTTGTCGCGGGGGGGAAATTCTACCTGCTCACCGGTCGCGACACGGCGCGGCCCGGACTGAACGACTTCATCATGCCCGAGTGGCAGATGCTCGTCGCCGATGGTTCGCCGACGTCGGGGAAGTGGACGCACTATCCGCATTTCCTCCAACCCGACGATGTGTTTGCGTGGGCCACGCCGGGGCGCGCATATGCTGCGCAGATCGTGCAGGGCGCGAACAGGAAGTTCTATCTGTACGCACCCGTTATGCACGCCGGCTCCACCAACAAGGACCGTTTCGCGATCGGCGTGGCGGTCTCGGCGGCACCGACGGGACCGTGGACGGATGCGCATCCGCAGGGCCCGGTCGTGTCGCAGTCGTATCCTGTCGCGAACACGATTCAGAACATCGATCCCACCGTGCTGGTCGACGAGGACGAACGCGTGTTCTTGTACTGGGGCACGTTCGGCAAACTCAAGGGAGTCGAACTCGAGTCCGACATGGTGACCTTCAAGGGCACACCCGTCGACGTCACAACGCTCACCGGGTTCTTTGAAGCGCCGTGGCTCTTCAAGCGCACTGGCACGTACTACATGGCCTACGCGGGAAATCGGGCCGGCCCCGATTCCGACTGCACCGAGGCGGTGTACTACGCCTGCATCGCGTATGGCACCGCGCCATCGCCGCTCGGTCCGTGGACCTATCGCGGCGTGTTGCTCAATCCGGTGTCGTCCACCACGTCGCATCCGGGTATCGTGCAGCTCAACGGCACGTGGTACCTCGCGTACCACACCGCTGATGCGAAAGACGGCGGGCACTTCCGCCGTTCGGTCGCGATCGACACGCTCGGCTGGGATGATAGTGTGTCGCCCGCGCGCATCCGGATCGTGGTGCCGACCGGCGGTGCGCCCTTTGACGCCGCGCCGGTAACCAACATCGCCTCGCACGCCCGCGTGACGGCCTCCAACGCGCCGGTGCCGGTGCAGTATTGGCTGCGGGCACTCAACGACGGCAAAGTGCGCGTGAACCCGTTGCCGCCCGACATGTGGGCCACCTGGTCTCGCAATAATCCGCCGCAGCAGTGGAGCCTGTATCAGTGGGCGGAGCCGGTCACGCTCAACGCGTCGAGTCTCTACTTCTGGGGCGACCGACCCGCCGGATCCGGCACCGGCGTGGCGCCGCCCAAGGCCTGGCGCCTGGAGTACTGGGATGGCGCGCGGTGGCAGGCGGTACAGGCGACGGGGCCGTACACCAGTAGCGTGGACGCGCACAACCTTGTGGAGTTTGCGCCGGTGACCACACGCTGCCTCCGCGCCGTTTTCGAGGCGTCCACCGACGGACAGAGCTACGCCGCTGTCGCCGCCCAGGAATGGCAGGTCTTTGCCACCCGCCCCCGCCCCCCGCTGCGCGCGCCAGTGAAAGGCGCCGCGTCGTCCGACTGCACATGACCAACCCGGCTGGGTGGCAGCTCTGAGCAGCCATGACTTTGTGTTGAAAAGTACTTGACAGTAATGCCGGCAGTCGTGGATACTTCGTCATGGCCGCTCCCCGACCCGATCCGCCCGCGATTCACGACCGCGCGCTCCAGGACCTCTCGTTCATCCGGCGCACGATGGAAGGCGCCGCGTCCTTCACCGACGTGCCGGGGTGGGGACTGGTGGGGCTTGGGCTGACCGCGCTCGTGGCGGCACCGATCGCCGACCGTCAGCAGGACGCGAAGCGGTGGTTGCTGGTATGGTTGGTCGCTGCCGTGATCGGTGCATCGATCGGCAGCGGGACGATGCTGCACAAGATGCGGCGACGGGTCGGCAACGGTGGCGCCGCACTGCTCAACGTGCCTGCGCGAAAATTCCTCTTCGGACTGTGGCCGGGCATCCTCGTCGGGGCGCTGCTCACGGTCGCCCTCATCGATCCGTATACGCCCGGCATAGAACCGCGCCTCACCGCGCGCGTACTGCCGGGGCTCTGGCTCCTGCTCTACGGCATGGGAGTGGCAACGGCCGGCACTTTTTCCATTCGCGCCGTTCCGCTGATGGGCTTCGGCTTCATCGCACTGGGCGTCATCGCACTCTTTCTTCCCGCAGCCGACGGTGACCTGATGATGGCACTCGGCTTTGGGGTCCTGCACATCGTGTTCGGTGTGCGCATTGCCCGGAGGCATGGTGGGTAAGCGTGATGACAGCGCCGCGCGCGCACGAGTGAGCGAAGAACAGGCGCGAACGCAGTCCGACGCGCCGCAACCGTCGCGACAGTCGACGCCGCGCAGCAGCAGCAGCAAACGCGCCGACCGAACGACACTCCACGCCGTCGACGGAGACGCCTCCATGCCCATGGCGCTCGATCGCCTCATTCACGAGCGCGTTCGGCTGGCCATCGTGAGTGCGCTGGCCGTACATGATTCGCTCAGCTTCAACGAGCTCAAAGCGATGCTCGAGACGTCGGATGGCAACGTCTCCGTGCATGCGCGCAAACTCGAGGACGCAGGCTACATCACCTGCACCAAGGGCTTCGACGGCCGGATCCCGCGTACAGAGTACCGGCTTGCCCATGAAGGGCGTGCCGCACTCGAACGGTATCTGTCGCACATGGAAGCGCTGATCAAGCGCGTGGGGGGCGCATGACGGGTGCTCAATCGCAAGGCGTGCCGCCAGAGGGCGTGCCGCCAGAGGGCGTGCCGCCAGAGGGCGTGCCGCCAGAGGGCGTGCCGCCGCATCTCGCCATCATCATGGACGGGAACGGACGCTGGGCCTCACAGCGTGGTCGCCCGCGCTGGATGGGCCACGTACGCGGTGCGCACACGGCGCGGGAAACAGTCGCGCATTGTGTGCAGCGCGGTGTGCAACAGCTCACGCTCTACGCGTTCTCCAGCGACAACTGGAAGCGGCCCGCCGAAGAAGTCGGCTTTCTCTTCGATCTGTTCGCGTCGCATCTCGACCGCCAGCTCAGCAAGCTCATCACGCACGGCATCCGACTGTCGGTAATCGGCCGGCGCGACCGGCTCCCTGCCGCGCTGCGCGACGCAATCGTGGCCGCGGAGCAGCGCACGGCGGCGGGGCCGCGCATGCACCTGCGCGTGGCGATCGACTACTCCAGCCGCGCGGCCATTCACGAGGCGTTCGCGCTGGGTGAAGGTCCGCACACGGAGCTGCCTCAGGCGATCATCATCCCGCCGGTCGATCTGGTGCTGCGCACCGGCGGTGAGCGACGCCTGTCAGACTTTCTGCTCTGGGAAAGTGCCTACGCCGAACTCGCCTTTCTCGACGTACACTTTCCCGACCTGACCACGACCGACCTGGACGCGGTCTTTGCCGACTACGCGTCGCGTGACCGACGGTTTGGTGCGGTGACGGCCACGCGATAACGCGGACAGTCCGACAGCGCGGACCTACTTCCGCGTCGCTTCGTCAGCGACGCGTTTGGCCAACCGCGTTCGCGCTGACGCGGCGTAACGCTGACACGCCGATCGATCCTCGAGCGCAGTGGCGTTGCCCGCCTCGCGCTTGGCCAAGCGTTCCCACAGTCCCGAGGCGCTCGGGTGCGGCGTGATGAGAATGTCGCACGACAATGTTTCCAGCACCTTGAAGCCGTTCGCGAAATCGTCGAGCACACGCGGATAGGTGCTATTGCGCGTGAACAGAAATCCGTCAGCCGAGATGGGCGTCTGACTGTCAGCATAGACGAGATCGAGGCAGCGCGATTGCGCGCAGCTGCGCCAGGACCAGCTCGTGCCGCCCGGCGTGTGCCCGGGCGTGAAGTGCGCCGTGATGGCGAGCGCACCCACGCGATGGACCGAACCGTGCGCCATCTCTTCGACCGTCGCGATCCGGGGAAACGCCAATGTCTCGCCATACTGCGGGTCATCTTGCTCCGAGGCGCCGCGACGCAGCATGCGTGCGCTCGCCGGACTCGCGACCACGCGTGCCCCGGACATGCGCTGGAGTTCAGCCAGTCCCCCCACGTGATCGAAGTGCGCGTGCGAGCTGACGATCAGCTTGATGTCCTGCACACGGAAGCCCAGCGTGCGAACATTCGCCGCAATCATCGATGCCGATTCGGGGAGTCCCGTGTCGATGAGAATGTGTCCGTCGTTCGACGTGATGAGCACGGCGCCCAGTCCGTCGGTGCCGACGTAGTAGCTATTGCCGAAGACGCGAAACGGGGCGTGCGGTGTGTTCCATTCGGCACAGCTGGAACACTCGCGGGCACGCTCCGCCGCTGACGGAGACGTCGCGGCCCGTTGCGCCTGCGCCGCTGAGGCGGAGTACAAAATCAGGACTGCGGCGACGGAGAGAGAGCGAAGCACGCGAGACATGGGACGTGGCATTGCAAAAGGGTGGAGTTTCAGTCTGCACTGAAACTCCACCCTTTGCGGTCACGCGACAAGCGTGACCGGTGACGCCTGACGCAGTCAGACCAGTTCGAAGCGATCGAGGTTCATGACCTTGTTCCACGCCGCCACGAAGGCGTGCACGAACTTCCCGTGCGCGTCATCGCACGCGTACACCTCGGCGAGTGCGCGCAACTGCGAGTTCGATCCAAAAATCAGATCCACGCGGGTGGCGGTCCACTTGAGATCGCCCGTCGTGCGGTCATGTCCTTCGAACACATTGGTTGAGTCCACCACGGCCTTCCAGGTGGTCCCGATGTCGAGCAGGTTCACAAAAAAGTCGTTGGTGAGCGCTTCCGGACGCTTGGTGAACACGCCGTGCTGCGCCTGCCCAACGTTCGCGTTCAGCACGCGCAGTCCGCCCACGAGCACCGTCATTTCCGGAGCGGACAGCGTCAGCAGCTGCGCCTTGTCGACCAACAGCGCTTCAGCCGAGACGGTGTACTCGGTCTTGAGGTAGTTGCGGAAACCGTCGGCGTTGGGCTCAAGCACTGCAAACGAATCCACGTCTGTCTGCTCGGCGGTCGCATCCATGCGTCCGGGCGTAAACGGGACCTGCACCTCGATGCCCGCGTTGCGCGCCGCCTGTTCGACCGCGGCGCATCCGGCCAGTACGATCATGTCCGCCAGTGAAATCTTCTTGCCGCCGGTCTGCGCGGCATTGAACTCCTGCTGGATCGTCTCAAGCGTGTCGAGCACGCGCGTCAGTCGCGCCGGCTGATTGACCGCCCAATCCTTTTGCGGCGCGAGACGGAGCCGTGCGCCGTTGGCACCACCGCGCTTGTCGGAGCCGCGGAAGGTCGACGCGGACGCCCACGCTGTAGAGACGAGATGGGAAATCGACAGCCCCGACGCCAGAATGCGACCCGTGAGGGCGGCCATATCCTGCGCGTCTACCAGCACATGATCGACGGCGGGAATCGGATCCTGCCAGATGAGCTCTTCGGCGGGCACCAGTGCGCCAAGATATCGTGACCGGGGACCCATGTCGCGGTGCGTGAGCTTGAACCACGCGCGCGCAAACGCGTCGGCGAACTTGTCCGGGTTCTCGTGGAAGTGCTTCGAGATCGGCAGGTAGATCGGGTCCATACGCAGCGCGATGTCTGTGGTGGCCATCATCGGCGCGTGGAACTTGGTCGGATCGTGCGCGTCCACCACGGTCGTCGCCGCAGCCGGATCGGTCGGCGTCCACTGGTGCGCGCCGGCCGGGCTCTTGGTGAGTTGCCACTCGTAGCCGAAGAGCGTGTCGAAGTATCCGTTGTCCCACTGTGTGGGGTTCGGCTTCCACGCTCCCTCGAGTCCGCTGGTGATCGTGTCCCCACCCTTGCCGCTGCCAAGGCTGTTGAGCCAGCCCAGTCCCAACGCTTCGATACTGGAGCCTTCCGGCTCCGATCCAACGTGCGCCGTATCGCCGGCGCCGTGCGTCTTGCCGAACGTATGACCACCGGCGATCAGCGCCACCGTCTCTTCGTCGTTCATGGCCATGCGCGCGAACGTTTCGCTAATGTCCCGGGCGGAGGCGAGTGGATCGGGCGTGCCGTTGGGGCCCTCCGGGTTCACATAAATGAGCCCCATCTGCACGGCAGCCAACGGATTCTCGAGCTCACGATCGCCCGCGTAGCGCTTATCGCCCAGCCACTCCGCTTCAGGACCCCAGTAGATGTCCTGTTCCGGCTCCCACACATCCACACGCCCACCGGCGAAGCCGAAGGTCTTGAAGCCCATCGACTCCATGGCGCAGTCGCCGGCAAAGATCATGAGATCGGCCCACGAAAGCTTGTTACCGTACTTCTGCTTAATAGGCCACAACAGACGGCGCGCCTTATCCAGGTTGCCGTTGTCGGGCCAGCTGTTCAGTGGCGCGAATCGCTGCGTTCCAGACGACGCGCCGCCTCGCCCATCGGCGGTGCGGTACGTGCCGGCGCTGTGCCAGGCCATGCGAATGAAAAGCGGCCCGTAGTGACCGTAGTCCGCCGGCCACCAATCTTGCGAGCGCGTCATCAGCTCGATGAGGTCCTGCTTCAACGCCGCGAGATCAAGCGACGTGAACGCTTCCGCGTAGTTGAACGCAGCGCCCATCGGATCGGCTGCCGGCGAATTCTGATGCAGCATTCCGAGATTCAACTGATTCGGCCACCAGTCGCGGTTGGAACTCCCGCCCGCCGATGTTGCCTGCCGAACCGTTGCACCGTGCATGACAGGGCACTTGCCCACGCTCGCGCTCGTCTGTCCTTCCATGCCAGCTATTCCGTCCATCTATATCTCCGATTCGTTCCTGCGATGCCTTCGCGCCGTACTCCACGTAGCGAGAGAATCTACAACATCACGAGCCAATGTCATGCATCACCGACCTCCCTCGCGCGCTATCGCGTTGCGGACAGGTCACGGGCCGAAT
This sequence comes from Gemmatimonadales bacterium, assembly GCA_038234895.1. GTDB lineage: Bacteria > Gemmatimonadota > Gemmatimonadetes > Gemmatimonadales > Gemmatimonadaceae > Gemmatimonas. The sequence continues at coordinate 4,631 of JBBQSM010000130.1, read as the reverse complement.
GCACATTCCGGGGAAGTATCGTCCGCTTGTAGAATGTGGTATTGAGGTGGAGCGACGCCGGCACCGGATGCGTGTCCTACGCCGCATAGCCCCTACGAGTTCGACCGGCTTGCCTGTCTCGGCGCGCAATCGCGCCCGTTTTACACGATCGCGTTCTGCACGATCGCGTTATGCGCGTGCGCGTGCACTGCTTCGGAGGGCAGCGGCGGTGGTTGTGCCGCCAGCGACGCCGGGTAGATGCCCGGTCGGTGCAGTCCAGGCCCGCCCACGACTAGCCGTCGCGCCGTCTGTCGGCGTACACTCCCGAACGCCGCGGGCGGCCCACATCGCGTGCGCGGCAACCCATCCCGACTTTTCCCCGAGGAGCCTGCATGTCCCGCTTCACCCTCGTCACGACCGGCGGAACCATCGCCGCCATGATCGCATCCACCGGGGTCGATGCGTCGTCGCTTCAGGCTCAACGACCAACCACCATGGCCGGTCGCTCGACCGTCTATGCACCGAACGGAATGGTGGCGACCAGTCAACCGCTGGCGTCGGCCGCCGGACTCGAAATTCTGCGCCGCGGTGGCAACGCCATCGACGCTGCGGTGGCGGCCGCAGCCGTGCTCAGCGTGACCGAGCCGCACATGACGGGGATCGGTGGGGATATGTTCGCCATCGTGTGGCTGGCCAAGGAACAGAGGCTGGTCGCCCTCAACGCCAGCGGACGTGCAGGCTCCGGGATGACGCGCGAAACGCTGCAGGCGCGCGGCTTCCGCGCCGGCTCGCAGCAGGGCGTGATGTCGGTGACCGTCCCCGGCGCGCTGGCGGGCTGGAACATGCTCGTACGCACACACGGCACGCGCACGCTGGGACAGCTGTTGCAGCCTGCGATCGGTTACGCGCGCGAAGGATTCCCTGTCTCACCCATCATCGCGTCGCAGTGGGCCGATCAAACCGCGTTTCTGAAGCGCGACGCTGGCGCAGCGGCGACCTACCTGCCGGACGGCCGTGCGCCAAAGGCGGGGGAGTGGTTCCGCAACCCGGACTATGCCCGCACGCTCACCACTATCGCCGACAGCGGCATCGGCACGTTCTACGGTGGCTCCATCGGCCAGCGCATGGTCGCGCGCATTGCGGCACTCGACGGCTTCGTCACGCTGGACGACCTGAAGAAGAACGCGCCGGATTGGATCACACCGATGTCGGTGCCGTTTGCCGGCTACCGGGTGTGGGAATTGCCGCCGAGCAATCAGGGGATCGCCGCGCTCGAAATGCTGCGCATTCTCGAGACATATGACCTGAAGTCGATGGGGCACAACTCACCAGCCTACCTGCACCATCTCATCGAAGCCAAGAAGCTCGCCTACGCGGACCTTGACCGGTTCGTGGGCGATGCGGATCATCTCGACATGCCCGCGTCGCAGATGCTCACCGACGAGTTCATCGCCGAACGGCGCAGCCACATGAACGCCACGACCGCGCAGGAGCGCGTCGATCCGGGGCCGCTGCGCACGAAGAGCGAGACCATCTACCTCAGCGTGGCCGACGCCGACGGCAACATGGTGTCATTCATCAATTCGATCTACGACTATTTCGGATCGGGCGTGGTGGTGCCGGGTACGGGCTTCGCCCTGCACAACCGCGGCGCCGGCTTCACGCTCGCGCCGGGACTGCCCAACACGGTCGCTCCCGGGAAGCGCCCGTTCCACACGCTCATTCCCGGCTTCGTCACGCAGACGGTGAACGGACGTGAGCAGGCGTACATGAGTTTCGGCTTGATGGGTGGGGGCGTGCAGGCGCAGGGGCATGTGCAGTTCCTGCTCAACCACTTCGTGTTTGGCATGGACGTGCAGGCCGCGATCGACGCACCGCGCTTTCGCCACTACGACCGGCAGCGCGTCGCGCTTGAGCCTCCCATCGTTGATGGCGTCCGCACCGCCTTGGCCGCGATGGGCCACGTGCTGATCGACCAGCCCACGATCGCGTTTGGCGGCGCGCAGGCGATCATCCGACTGCCACGCGGGTTCGCGGCAGGCAGCGATCCGCGCAAGGACGGACTGGCGATCGGGTACTGAGATTTCATAGGGAAGCGCCCAAAGGCGTGCGCGGAGGCGGTGCGCTTTGTCTCAGGGCGCATTCCGCACACACCCTCGTGTAAACCACGGCCAGCCCACCGGCATCCCATCTGGTGTGCCGTCTCCCTCGACCTCCAGCATATCCTGACCAGCAACGCCAATGTCGCGGTTGACCCGCTGGTCGGCGCTGCGCAGGCCGGCGACGCCACGGCGTTCGCCGCCCTGTACGACGCGCACGCGCCGCGGCTCTTCGCCGTCTGCGTCGGCTTGGCCGGGAACCGCGCCGACGCGGCGGAGCTGGTGCAGGACACGTTCGTACGCGCATGGGAGCGCCTCGGGACCTTCCGCGGCGAAAGCGCGTTCCCAACGTGGCTGCATCGCGTCGCGGTGAATGTCATGCTGCTTCAGGAACGAACGCGCAAGCGCCGCTTGCAGCGCGTCGCGCCGGTGTCGGAGCTTGAATCGGCAAGTGCACGTGCAGGCGACACTCGCACGACTGCCGGAGCCGACGCGACCACGCCACGGCTCGACATCGCGCTGCGCCTCGACCTTGAAACAGCGATCGCTCGGCTCCCCGACGGTGCCCGCCGCGTGTTCGTGCTGCACGATATCGCCGGGTACGAGCACGCTGAAATCGCGGCGCAACTCGGCATTGCCACCGGAACGTCCAAGTCTCACCTCTTCCGGGCGCGGCGACTGCTGCGCGGGATGCTCGACCGATGAGGCGCACATGAGGTCCCCACGATGCACTCCATGACGCACGACGAGGCACCACGAACCCCGGCGTGCACTGTATTCGACGGCGCGCTGACCGACTACCTTGCCGGTCGGCTCCCTGAGCACGACGCCGAGCGCCTGGAGTCGCACGCGATGGACTGCGCGCGCTGTGAGCGGGTGCTCGACCTCGGGACGCAGGTTCCGATTGCCGATTTCAACCCACCGCTTCCGGTCGCTATTCGCGGGGCGGTGCTCGCGGAGATCGGTGCACCACCGCGCCCAGCGTCCGCACGTACCGTCGTCACGCGCATCGCAGACCGGCGGTGGCCGATAGCCGGTGGTGCACTGATCGCCGCCAGTGCGGCAATTCTCCTGCTGCGCTCATCCAACGGGTTGGAGCAGCGCACCGAGGGTACGCGCGTCTCCATCGACGCGCCCGCCTATGCGCCATCGGCCATTCCGCCATCGGCCATTCCGCCATCGTATGAGGGCAATGCGGCGATGGAGAGCGCCTCACAATTGGCCTCCGATCGGGCACGAACCGAGTTCGAGTCGCTCGACGCGGCCGCGCGTGAGATCGAAGGCGCGCTGCAAGCATCGCCCGACGACGAGCAGCTTCGTGCCTACCTCTCGTCTGTGCGCGCGCGACGCGGCGAGCTCATGCTGCGCGTTCGTGAGGCGACGTCGTGAGCACCCCGGCGTCGTCTCGCCTGCTCGCATTCGCCGGACCGCTGCTGTGCACCATTGCAGTGGCGTTGCTACCGCTCTCGTCGCGTGCGCAGTCCACCGCGCCCCCGGGTCAGACCGTACACCGTGGCTTCGCGGCGACACCGGACGTGGCGATGCGAATCTATGTGCCTGCCGGCCGAGTGCGTGTCGTCACGTGGTCGCACGATTCGATCGACCTCGGCGGCACGCTTGGTGCCAACGCATCGGTGTTTGGTGGTGGTTCGCGCACACACGTGAAGCTCGGCGTGGAATCGCGCGCGCAGGGCGACTCAACCATTCCGCGCGCTGATCTCGTGATCCGTGTTCCCCCCGCAGCGCGTGTCTGGATCAAGACCATCGATGGCGATATCGACGTGCGCGGAACGACCGGGGAGCTCGAGGCCTATGCCGTGCGCGGCCGCATCGTGGTGCACAACGTGCGCGGCGTGACCTCACTTGAATCCATCGATGCGCTGGTCATTGTGGATCGTGCCAGCGGCGATCTCCGCGTGCGTGGCGGCAAGGGCCAGGTGTCGCTTCGTGCCGTCACCGGCACGGCGTCGGTGGCGACGATCAGCGGAGCGGTGACACTCACGGACTTCAACGCTGATGGGCGAGTCGAAACCATTGGCGGTGATGTCACTTTCCGTAGTGGTCGGCTGGCTGGCCTGCAGCTGGACGTACAGACGCATGCCGGAGCGATCAGCCTCTCCGTGCCGCTGTCGCGCGCTCCGGCGCTCGACCTGTCAAGCCGCGCTGCACCGGTGGTGTTACCCACGCTTACCCAATCCGTAGCCAACGGGCGCATCGTGGCCCGATCATTCAAAGGACGCATTCTCGTCACGACGCGCTGAATGATGCGTTGCGTGGACATTCAAACTCTGCGTTGAACACAGCGCCACCCGACCGCTGCATTTGAACGTGAAACACCCGGGCGGCATCCAAGCCCGTATGACACCCATTCACTGTCTCACGCTCGCGTGCATGCTTACCGCGATCGCACGGTTCGGCCCGGCGCCGCTCGACATCGACCGTCGACTCGACGGCCCGGGCATCGCCTCGCGGACACACGCCGCAGCCACGCATAGAGCACTGCCGCCATCGTGGTATCGCGACACCGCGCGCGTGGATACCGCCGCGTCCGAG
>JBBQSM010000129.1:0-13192 GCA_038234895.1 Gemmatimonadales bacterium | reverse complement strand
CAGCCGCAATACGCGCACCCGCGGTATCGGCGCGCGCCTGCTGGAGAACACCACTGTCTTTGCGCTGCAACTCATTGGCGACACACTGTGGGCGGGCACGTCGGCCGGACTGGTCGCCATTCCCGGCGCCGGTCGCATCGAGGCTGAGGGGCCCGCTGCGCTGTCCGCCATCGCGCGGCCGGTGAGCGCCGAACCGGCGCTGCGACGTCCCGTTCGCGCGCTGGCGTGGAGCGACAGCATTCTGCTCGCCGCCACCGACGACGGCGTGGTGCAACTGACGCCGCGCCGAGCCACCGAGCCGGTGCGCGTCGCGGCGTTCGACGTGCGCGTGGTGGGGCCGGTCAGCCGCCTGGTGATGGACGACCGGACCATCTGGTTGGCCGGAGCCGATGGGGTGCTGGTGACCCCGCGCAATGGCGGCGCGCCACGCCTGCTGCGCGTGCCGGGTGACTTGCCCGGACCGGTCACCGATGTCGTCGCCAGTCGGAATTGGCTGTGGGTGGGCACCACGGTCGGGATCGTGCGTTTCCGCCGCATGGCCGACGGCGGCCTTCCATGAGTTCGCGATGAGCTTGCCATGAGTCTGCCATGAGTCTCAACGAACGGCGCATGCGCGCCCATCAGGCCATGGGCCCGGGGCTCGAGTTCGACACCATCCGGCTGCTCATGGAGCGCTGGGGCGACCTTGCCGCGGATATCGGTGACGACGCTGCCGTCCTCTCCTGGGCGGGCGACGAGTGCCGAGCCGGAAGACAGCTCGTGGTCAGCACCGACGCCTGTCTGGACGGTACCCACTTTCGCGAGGCGTGGCTGGGGCCCGACGAAGTCGGCGCGCGCGCGATCGCCGCCGCGCTCAGCGATCTCGCGGCGATGGGCGCGCGGGCCGAATCGGTGCTGTTGGCCTTCACGGTGCCCGACATGTGGCGTGAGCGACTGGCCGGCGTCGCCGATGGCATCGCGCGTGTGCTGCGTCCCACCGGCGCGCGCATTGTCGGCGGCAACATGAGTCACGGCGCCGCGTTCGGCATCACGACCACGGTGATCGGTTCGGTGGCCACGCCGGTCTCGCGTCGTGGTGCACAGCCGGGCGACCGATTGCTGGTGACCGGGCTGTTGGGCGGGCCAGGGCAGGCCGTGGCGGCGTGGTACGGGGGGCAGGAGCCATCGGATTGGGCGCGAGGCCGCTTCGTGGCGCCCGTGCCTCGTCTTGCCGCAGGCGAGCGTCTGGCGGCTTGTGGGGCGCACGCGATGCTCGACATTTCAGACGGATTGGCGGCGGACGCGCGTCACCTCGCTGCAGCCAGCGGGGTGCACCTGCGCCTCGATGTCGCGCGGCTGCCGGTGGGGCCCGGCATCGTGCGGGCTGACGCGCTGCGCAGCGGAGAAGAGTACGAGCTGCTCGTTGCGGCGCCGGCCCACGTGGCCGACGCGATCCTGCGCGATTGGGACGTGGACGTGCTTTCGCCGTTGACCGACATCGGCGAAGTGCTGGCGGCATACGATGGCGGCCTCGTGGATATCATCGGCCTGCCCAATGTGACGGATACGCGCGCGCGCGTTGAATTCGTGGGGGGGCACGATCACTTTACGAGGTAATGCGCACCGTCTTGACCATCGTCGCCTTACTCGTCGGCACCTTCATCTTCGGATCGACGGTGATTCTGGCGCAGTTGCTCGGTGTGCCGCATCGCCCCGGCAGCATCTACGAAAAGTGTACGCGCTGGTGGGCGGAGTGGCTGTTGTCCGCGGCAGGTGTGCGCGTGGTGGTGCATGGCCGTGATCAGCTCGCCGGCGCGGCGTCACACGTGTTCATCGCGAATCACGTGAGCTGGTTCGACATTCCGACCATGATTCACGCGCTGCCGCCGTACGGTTTTGTGGCCAAGCGCGAACTCGAAAAGATTCCGCTGTTTGGTGCAGCGGCACGCGCGGTCGGCGTGATTTATATCGACCGTGAGAATCGCAAGGCGGCGTTCGGCGCCTATCAAGACGCGGCAGACAAAATTCACGAGGGCCAGACGGTGCTCGTGTATCCCGAAGGGACGCGCGGTGAGAGCTATGCCCTGCGCCCTTTCAAGAAGGGCCCGTTCGTGCTCGCGTTGGGCTCCGGTGCGCCCATCGTGCCAGTGGTGGTGCATGGCACCATCGAAGTGAACCCGCGCGGTAGCTTTCGCGCGACGCCGGGTGAGGTGCATGTGCACATTCTCGCGCCCATTCCAACCGACGGGCTCACGTACGACGATCGCGTTTTGCTCGCCGACCGTGTGCACGCGAGCATGACCACGTTACTCCGCGAGCAGTACGGCGTGGAGCCGTCGGCGTCCGCTCGCGTCGAGCGCACATCGGTTGCAGCTTCCGATGACGCGTCTGACGTACTCAGTTCTCATCACTCATAACGACATACTCAAAATTATGGCCGCCATCATTTCCGTCAGCGCTCGCGAGATCCTCGACAGTCGCGGCAATCCTACCGTCGAAGTGGACGTCATTCTTGAAACCGGTGCAGCGGGGCGCGCGGCGGTGCCAAGTGGTGCATCCACTGGCGAACGCGAAGCCGTTGAACTGCGCGACGGCGATCCGGAACGCTACGGCGGCAAGGGCGTGCTGTCGGCTGTTGCCAACGTCAACGGCGATATCGCGGAAGCACTTGAAGGGATGGACGCGACGGACCAGATGGCGATCGATCGCACGATGATCGAACTCGACGGCACGGACAACAAGGGACGTCTTGGCGCGAACGCGCTGCTCGGTGTGTCCATGGCTGTCGCGCGCGCGGCGTCCATCGAAGTCGGGCTGCCGTTGTACCGCTACCTTGGCGGCCCGATGGCGCGCACGCTGCCGGTGCCCATGATGAACATCATCAACGGCGGCGCGCATGCGACCAACACCGTGGACTTTCAGGAATTCATGATCGTGCCGGTTGGTGCGGAGTCCTTCAGCGATGGACTGCGCATGGGCACGCAGGTGTTCCATCAGCTCAAGAAGGTGCTGGTGGCGCGCAAGCTGTCCACCGGTGTCGGCGACGAAGGCGGCTTTGCGCCGAATCTTGGCAGCGACGAAGACGCGCTCAAGATCATCATCGAAGCCATCGAAGCCGCCGGCTTGCGTCCGGGGCAGGACATTGCGCTCGCACTCGACGTGGCCGCCAGCGAGCTGTTTCGCGACGGCACGTATCAGTTCAAGAAGAGCGGCGCCAAGGCGCGTACGCCGGCGGACATGGTAGAGTTGTACGGTGGTTGGCTCGAGGAGTATCCGATTGTGTCCATCGAAGACGGCATGGCCGAGAACGATTGGGACGGCTGGAAGCTCATGACCGAAGCGCTCGGCGACCGCTGTCAAATTGTGGGTGACGATCTGTTCTGCACCAACAGCGCCATTTTGGCGAAGGGGATTGAGGCCGACGTGGCCAACGCGATTCTCGTGAAGGTGAACCAGATCGGCACGCTCACCGAAACGCTCGAGACCATGGAGCTCGCGCGCGCGGCGGGCTACAACTCGATCATCTCGCATCGGAGCGGCGAGACCGAAGACACGTTCATCGCCGATCTGGCCGTGGCCACGCAGGCCGGACAGATCAATACCGGCGCGCCGTCGCGTTCGGATCGCGTCGCCAAGTACAACCAGTTGCTTCGCATCGAAGAGCAGCTCGAGGATTTCGCCGAATATCCGGGCGGTTCGCTGTTCGGTCTGTAAGGCCACGCCACTTTCGCCGCACGCACCCACACGCACCCACACGCACCCACACGCACCCGCATGCCACCAGCCGCCCGCACCACAAAAACTGCCGACACGCCGACCAAGCGCCTGCTGCGGCGTGCGGCGTGGACGGCAGGCGTGCTGGCCGTCCTCCTGTTCGCCGTGGAGGGGGGCGAGTACGGCACGCGGGACGTGTGGGAGGGGAAGGCGCGCGTAACGTTGCGGCAACGCGAGGTGGAGGCCATGCGCGCCGAAGTTGAGGCGCTCAAAGCGGAACTCAAGGCGGTTACCACGGATCCGGCGCGCTTGGAAAAGATCGCGCGGGAACGCTACGGCATGGTGAAGGGCGACAAGGAGTTGCTCTATCAGCTTAGCGACGACTCCGCTGCCGCGGCCGACTCGATCGCGGCGGCGGATTCGGCCGCGACGGCAGAGAAGCGCCCCTTTCGGGGTTGACTCTCCGGGGTGCTCCGCTAGTTTCCCCGTTCTGACGCGGGGTGGAGCAGCCTGGTAGCTCGTCGGGCTCATAACCCGAAGGTCGCGGGTTCAAATCCCGCCCCCGCCATTGGGAAGAAGTCATGGGTTACGCATCGGCCGGTCCTCACCAGGGCCGGCCGTTTGCGTTGAAGCAGATCACAGGGTGTGGTATGGCTGGGTAGCTCAGCTGGTTAGAGCACGGCACTCATAATGCCGGGGTCGCGGGTTCGAGTCCCGCCCCAGCTACTTTGTTCGACAATGAAAGCCTTGGCAGACAAGACGCTACGCGCAGGCGACGTCCGTGCAGCGCGCTCGCTGGCCATGCTTGCCGTCCTCGCGTTGAGTACGGCATGCCGCGAGGCGCCGGTGACTCCGCCGCCGCGCATCGCCGCCGTGCACCGCGAGCTCGATCGCACCATCTGGGTCGACACGCACGGCCAGAACGTCTTTCGCCGTCGCATCGTCCGCGACTCGTTTCCGTTCTTTCGCAGTCCCGACGGTCACCCGTCGCTCGCCCTCACCTTCGACTGCGCGTGGGTCGAAGAAGCGCCCGGCCTGCGCATTCTCGATCTGCTCCGGGTTCGCGGCATCCGCGCGACGTTCTTCGTGTCCGGACCGTTCGTACTCACCGATGCGAAATCCGGCGTTGCCGGAGGGCTCAAGGCTGCGAACTTCCCGATGCTGCGACGCATGGTCGAGGACGGACACGAGTTCGGCAGCCACACGCTCACGCATCCGCACAACGGCGCGACCGTCGACTGGGAGCGCGAGAACCGCGAACTGCGCGTGGCCTTCGACGCGGCGATGCACGCGATCTTCGGCGACAGCGTGCCGCCCAACGCGCACCTCCGTCCGTTCTGGCGTTCGCCCTATGGCGAGTACGACGAGCGCGCGCTGCGCCTCGCGTCACGCGCCGGCTTTTCGCTGCACATCGGATGGAATGTCGACGTCTTCGATGGCACAGCTCGCCCGTCGTGCTCGCAGTTTCCAACCGACACGATCTGTGTCGGCCCTGCGACCATGACTGAACGCGTGCTGTCGTTCGCGCGGTTGAACGATTGGACGCTGCCGGGGATGGTCGTCCTCGCGCACCTCCAAAACCAGTTCGACTGGACGTCGGGGGAAGAGGGACTCGGTGCGTTGGTCGACTCGGTGCAGGCGCACGGCGTCGTCATCCGCCCGGTCTCTGAAATTTTCAACACGACGCTGGCACCGGACGTGGACATTGGCGCCGGGCTGAACGAGCAAACGGCGACGCCGGTGAACGCACGTCGCCGTTAGTCAACGAGCCGCAGCTACTTCCCCGCCGCCGCCCGCTTCACGCACGCGCTCGGATACTGCTGGCAGTAGCCCATGCGACTGTTGCCAACCTGCTTGGACTCGAGCACCGCGTGCACGACCGCCCGCCCCAGCACATCGGCGGCGGCGTTGAAGATCGCTGACAGGTCGGCGTGCGGGAGCACAGTTTCGAGTCGGAGCCAATCTATCGAATCGAAAGCCGGCAACTCCATACGGCTGAGTCGGCCCATTTCTTGGGGGCGAGCCTTGAGAAAGGCCGCCATTCAAGGCGTTCCTGTCAGCTACTGCGAATTTCGGTCAATTCATCGAAGTCGTTACAGCAAGTGAGAGCGGTTTGAGCAGGAGTTGAGGGGGCTTTGATCGCCAAGGTTCAGAATGCGATTGCGGTACAGGTCGCCCGCTTGGTGACCCACCGGCCGCTACGTCATCGGAGCTGTCCGTCGGCGCTGCTCATGGGCGCTCCGATTCTGAACCTCCAGCTGTTGAGGATTTCCCCATGAAATGCGCGTCCCCTCTCGTGGTCGTGTCGCTGGCTGCAAGCCTTTCTGCGGAGGCACAGTCGCCGCGGACTCAGCTCCAGCCATCGCCGTCTTCTCCCTCCACGCAGTCGCCGTTGCAGGCACTCGCGTGCCGCACCCTGGATATCCGGGATCCGCGCTACTTCGTGAATATCGTCGAGCGGGAACCGGGTCGCACGGCACGGGTGATCTACAGCGCGGCTGCCGCGCGAGCCGCGGTCTGCGCGGACGCTTCCGAACGCGACCAAAGCGGATCGTCGATGAACTCGACGACCGAGCCGCAGGTGGCCGAGCGCAGCGTCGAAATCTCAAGCAGGAGCCGCCTCGAAATCGATTTTGACCGAGAGTGGATTGAAGGTCAGATGCCTACAGGCTTCGACGCCATCATCCGTATGAGCGCGAAATACACGAGGGGAGAGAAGTCGCAGCCGCTGGAGATTCCGTCCTACTACTCCACCGGCGTGGACTCTAAACCGCTGAGGGTGCTTGTCAGCTCGCTTGGGCCGGTGAATGACCTTCTGCTGGGCCTGGCGAACATTGGAGGAGCACTGGATTCCGAGGCGGCAAGGCCGGAGATCGCTGCGTTGGAGCGGGCACTCAAGGCCGACAGCGCGCGCGCCCAGACTCAGGACGACCGGAAGCGTATTGATGACGCCAGAAAGCGGTTGACCCGGTTTGCGTTAGTCCTCGATACTATCGATAACGCTCGATCCAAAGTGCAGGACCCCGCGAGCCTCGCTCAGTTCGTGGACTCCAGCGTAAAAGCGGCGAACCTTACGCCCGACGACTCGGCAGCACGTGCTGACTTCGTTTCCAAACTGATGACATCGGATAGCTACGCCGCAGCACAACGCACCCGTGTGGCACAGCTCAACGCCATCGCCGCATCGGTGCGCGAGAGTATCGCGAGGGAAAGCAAGGAGTTGGGGCGAATCTCAATCGCACCTGCGTCCGACACTGCCGAGAAACGGGCAAGAGTCGAAGCCGCGGTCATTCTCCGGGCAGCCCCAGAGATACGCGCCGTCATCTCCAGTCTGCACCGAATCGACGCAGACAGCGGTGCGACCGTACTCTCAATGTTCATGAAGGAGTCGCCCGCAGTCACTCGGGTCGCGGTGAGCACGATCGGCAGCCGACTGAGCGAACTTGACTCGCTGCTGCGGTCGCCAGCGACGTCGTCCAATCAGATCGACGAGGCGATACGGAGTGTGCGAAAGCAGATGAAGCTGTTGAGCGGGGCTCGCCTAGCGGACGCTGAGGGACAGCGCAAGCTGATCCGAACCAGACTCGCCGCACTGCGGGGCACGCAAATCCTGATCCCGTCCACCGTCCTGACCGACGGCGACAACATCGAACTGACCATCCGGAATCTGGACGGGCCGAACGATGGCGACTGGGATCGCGTCTTCATATCGCGCGTCACGGTTCGCGCGTTCGGACTCTCGACGGTGTTTCGCGATGCGGCGTTGCTGGTCAAGCGCACCGGCGTGAACGAAAGCAGGAACGACGCCGACGTCACGGCCGCGTTCGTCGGTGGCGCCACGGAGAAGCGCGTGGAACAGCCGGTGAACTATCGGGCCACGCCAGGCGCATCCATTAGCTGGGGGTATCAGCCGCGACTTGACGTGCCTGGTGCGACACTGCTTCGCTGGTTGCAGCCGACCGCCGGTCTGCACGTCTCGGCGCCGCAGTTCAACTCCACGGTGACTCGACTGGTCGATGGGGTGCGGAAGGTCGAAACGGTCGCGAACGAGCAGCACGTAGGAGCCGGTGCGATCGTCAGTGTCTTCAACAACAAGATCTCCTTGGCGGTTGGCCGCGTGGTCACCGCGAGAGAGAAGAAGAACTATCTGGCGATCGGTTTCAGCTTCGTTTCACTGGCAAACGGCGCAGTATCGCTTACCGACGGACGGTAGCGCGCCGCTGCTTGCCAGAACTCGCCGGACGGATTCGCCGTCCGGCCACGCGGTCGAGGCAATCGAACCTCGACGTATCAACTCATCGACTCAGGGAGCACAAAATGCCTGATCAATCCGCTTCGATTTCTGCTATCGTTGACTCGCGAGTGCTGCGTCGGCTTGCAGAAGCCGCAGCCGGAATACCCGCCGGCGAAAGTCGCTTCGTGCGCATTGTGAACGGTGAGCCGATCCTCGTCAAGGACGACTCGGCGGGCGATGCGATCTTTCAGACCGAGAGCCACGTGTCGAGCGCCCCGAACAAGGCACCATTCGTCGTCGAACTGGGAACGGGTCTGGTGAACGGCCAACCGAGCAAGCGTGAGGTGCTCGACGGATGCGACGCGTTCTTTTGGTCGTCAGCGGCCATCGAGAAGTTTGTGCTGCCGTACTACGTCCCCATCCTCGGCGCTATCAAAGCCAAGGAGCTCCTCGACGAGTATCAGAGCGACGGACGCATGCTCGGTATCGCGCACGGTGAGTATTCGGAGCCGACCGTCAAATTCGAGGCGAAGTCTGTACTCGCCGCACACGAAACAAAGCGAACGTTCATCCGCGTCGCGATGACGGACGATACGTCCGGAGAACTCGTGCTCGGACAACTGCTGTAGCGAGGAGTCAAGGTCGCGCCTCGCCCTCAGGCAACACGGCATCGATGCGTGTCGAGTCGATGCCGTGTCGCCGGAGGAGCGGGTCGCGAAGCACCGCGGCACGCGACTGCGGTCGCAGCGTGATGTAACGATTGAGCACTGCGGTCGCACTATCCGCCAGGCCAAGTCCGAGGTACACCCACGCCGCACTGAACAGCACGTCCACGCGCATCGTGGAGTCAGCGCGCGTCCGGTCGATCGCGCTGACCAGTTCATCCTTCGCCAAGGCATGGTCTCCATGAAAGGCCGAAACGGTCGCTGCGGCCAGTCGCCGGTAATGCGGGCTATAGGCGCGGTTGAGGTCTCGTGCCATCGCGGGCGGATCCATCGACTCGAGTTCGCGGACGATGGCCCACGCGCGCGCCGGGTCGGCGGTCTCCGGAGATTGGTGCATCAACGTCAGCTCGCATTCGCGAAACCTCCAGTCCAGCGCGAGCATGTGCCGCCCGCGCGCGCACCAGGCAGAGGCACTGTCCGCTCTGCCAAGCATCATCGCGCTGCGGTACAGTTGCGCGATGACGTCGCCGGCGGCATCCAGATACGCATCGGCGGTGAGTGCACGTCTGGCCAGCAGATCCGCCTCGGCGACGGCTCCTTGCCAGCGCAGGAGCTGGCTCAGCGTTGCCCACGCGGACGCGCGAGTCGAGTCGACATCGAGCGATGCCCGAAGGTCGGACTCGGCCTGCGCAGCGAGCGTCGAATCGCGCAACGAGGCCGATCGGTTTCGCTGGGTTTCCCACGCGACAGTACCGCGCAGCTCCAGCGCTTCCGCCGATCTGGACTGCAGCCTCAATGCCTGTTCGGCGCTGCGGCCAGCGGCCGTCAACCGCGCGTCTCGCACACCGCCGTCCAAACGGGCCAGTGCAATCGCAACCCAGCCCCGCGCGGCGATCGGACGCAACCAACGCGCATCGCGGCGTGCCGCGAGTGCCAGGAGCGAATCCGCCGAACTCAGTGCAGTCATCGCACGCCGCACGGCGGCCGGCGTGACATTGGTCGCCAGATCTGCCGCGTCCCGCTGCAGTCGCTCCGCGCGCAGGACGAGGTCGAGCGCGACATCATCCCGCGTCTCGCTCTCCACCGCGCGGAGCCGAACCATGTCGCCGATGCGACCGCGCAGCATCGTCGCGGCCTCGGTGGCCACCGCCGACTCCAGCGTCACCAGATCGCCGATTCTGCGGTCCAGCGTCCGACTCATGAGATGAGCACCGGTCGATGCATCGATAAGCTGAATGGTGACGCGCACTCGGCCGTCGCTGACCAGCGTGCTCCCCTCGATGACGCTCCCCACGCGCAGCTGGTCGACTATCGAATCGAACGGAGCGTCGCGGTGTCGGAACGCTTTGACGCCGTTGCGGGAGACAACACTCAGCGCGGGCACTCCGCTCAGTTCGTGAATGAGCGCTTCGGTCAGACCTTCGGCGATATGGACGAAGTCGCGGTTCTCGCTGTGGTCATCAAAGTACAGCACCGCCACACGCGTGGCCGCGTGTACGGGCCGCCCCGTTGACGGCCGAACGTCCCACGTGGTAGCTCCGACGGAGGCGAGACGCGTCAGCGCCGTGATGGCCACGACGGCGAGAGCAGCGACGGCGCCGAGGGCGACGAGGGTACGACGATGCGGGTGACGCGCGGGTGGAATCTCAAGCACCCGCGCCGACTTGGTAAGATCGCTGTCCAACCTCTCCGCTGGCCCACCCGGCTTGGGCGCACGCGTCGCCTCGGCCACGGTCGTCCCCCGCTCGTTCGCGACACGATTCGCCAGCCGCTGTCGTTCCTGAAGAATCTCTGGATGTGGTGCCTCGTCGAGCTGGCTGCGAACGAGATCTGCATGTCTCGATATCGCTGCAAACGCTCCAGAGACGTCTCCGGCGCGCTCGAGTGCTCGCATGAAAAGAACTGCTCCCGAGGGATCGAGCGGGTCGCGTTCGTGGATGTGGGTGCGAATGCGAACAGCGACATCAAGCAGGCCACATTCATCCGCCTCGACCGCTGCACGTTCGAAGAGTCGAGCGCTTCGGAAGGCAAGATTGGAGCGCGTTGATTCTGCCCAGCGCTCGAACGCGCCGTCTTGCGAGAGCTGTACGCCGTCAAGAAATGTTCCGCGGTCCGCTCGAAGCGCCGCCTCCGCATCCGACGCAGCAAGCGCGTCCTCAAGCGCCCAAAGATCGCACGTGAGCACGTCGGTAGACGCGTGAAGGAGCGTAGAGCCCTCGATGATCTGTGGACTCTGCAGCGCCTTTCGCAGTGCGTACAGCGTCTGATTGAATGAAGCGCGCGCGCGCTCTTCCGGCTGATCGCCCCAAAGCAGTTCGATGACCTGCTCGCGCCGAGCACCCTTGCGACCAGCGGCGGCAACGATCGCGAGAACTGCAAGTGGACGACGCTGCGAGTGCGAGAGCACAGGAGCCCGTTTCGCATCGTGCAGCACCATTTCGCCAAGCAATGAAAGCCGGTACGGACTCATGCGCTCCTTACTACGCAGCGAACCGAATTGACCGCGACTCGAGATCCCGACGGATGGCCGTCGGACGTAAGTGCAGCTTCAGACTATTGGACCAACGGAGACCGATTAGTACGTGTGAGATCGACTTTCTGCTGCTTGCGTGAAGTCTGGCGGGCGTGCGGCAACGCGCACGCAAACAACCGGCAACCCAACTCAGGGTGCCGGTTGTTTGCTATCGGGGGGCTCTGGAAATGCCGGCCGCCTGCTTGGCCGCCCTACTTCCCCGCCGCCGCCCGCTTCACGCACGCACTCGGATACTGCTGGCAGTAGCCCATGCGACTGTTGCCCACCTGCTTGGACTCGAGCACCGCGTGCACCACGGCCCGCCCCAGCACGTCGGCGGCCGCGTTGAAGATGGCCGACAGGTCGGCGTTGGACATCGCGTTCGTGGGCGGCGTGGTCGCCATACCAAACACGGTGTCGCCGTCGCCGATGCCATGAATCGGCCGGATGGTGCGCGCCAAGCCGGCATTCGCGATCTGCGCCATCCGCTCGGCTTCCAAATCAAGCAGCGGGGCGTCGGTGGCGATCAATGCGATGGTCGTGTTGCGCGGTGCATCGTCCGACCCATCGTTCGGACCGCCACGTCCCGCCGCCCCCGTGGCGCACTCCTCGGCTTTGGGCTGCACCAGATTGAACTCGTCGTTCAGTTCGAGATACAGGCCGTACGGGAGACAGGTACGCATGTCGAGCGGTGAGCCGGCCGGATTAAGCCCCACGATGGCCGCCACGGTGTAGCCGTTCGACAGCTTCACACTGGCCGTGCCCATTCCCCAACCGGCGCCCATGCCCACACCCACGCGACCGCTCACGACCGGACGGGTGGTCGCGGCGTCGGTGGCCTTGTAGCCGAAGCTCGCATCGGGGCGCTTCTTGAAATCGCCGCCACGACCCAAGTCCATCAGAATCGCGGCGGGTACGATTGGCACGACGCCGGTGCCAACGTTCACACCGAACTTCCGCTCCTCCATCCACTGCATCACGCCCGACGCGGCATCGAGTCCGTAGGCGCTGCCGCCGCTGAGCACGATGGCCTGTACGCCCCGCACCTGTCCGCCCGGCTTGAGTAGGTCGGTCTCCTTGGTGCCGGGCGCGCCGCCCATCTGGCTGTAGCCGGCGGTGGCTCCGTTCTCGGTGCGGATAACCGTCGTGCCGCTTCGGTAGCCGCTGTCAGATCGTGTGTAGTGCCCGACCTTGAGGCCCGGCACATCGGTGAGGGAGTTGGACGGACCCGGTCCGACCACGGTGACGCGCTGCGGCGCCGGACGCGGTGTTTGCGCACATGCAGCCATCGGCACGACGCTCAGCGCGGCGGACAGCGTCGCGACGCACAGGGGGCCGACCAACAGGCGGGAGGGGGCGGAGCTCATGGTCACGAACAGGACTCAGTGAAAGGGAAGCACAAAGGGCGACGTCCGGTTCTGCACCAGCACCCGATTCATGTCGTGCCGGATCACGGCCGTGCGCGCGGCGACGTTGTACGTGAAGGCATCCATCTCAAACGCCGACGGGATGAACGACGGGATCTGCCCCAAGGTGTAGGGCTCCCCGTCGCGCGTGCGCGGATTCGCCAGGATCTCGGTCTGCGCCACAGGCATGCGGATTCCCAGATCGGCCATTCGGCGTCCTTCGGCCAGGAAAATCTCCTGCCGCATCAGGTAAAGCACGTACAGTGCGTCGTCCGCGGTCGTGATCGCCCCGATACGCGCCGCCGTCACCGATGTTCCCGAGATGGTCGGCACGCGCACCGTCGGCGTACTGCGCGTCAGCACGAAACCGGTCAACAGCGGCGTTCCCGGGGCGAACGCCACCGTGTGATCGGCGGTGTTGGGATAGTTCACCTTGCCACCGGCCCGTCCGCGGAGCTGCAGCCGACTGTCCACCAGTTCGGTGGCGCGCGACTGCACCAGCGTCAGCAGCGACAGGAGTCGATCCCGCGCCCCTGCCAGGTTGTTGTCCGCCAGTGCCGCCTCAGCCAGAATCAGGTGCGCCTCCTCCGCCTTGAGGAACGCGATCGGACTCTGGTTGTTGGGGCCGCGGTTGGGATATTTGGGATCGAGGAAATCCAACCGGGGCAGCGGCTGCAGGTTG
>JBBQSM010000128.1:0-13324 GCA_038234895.1 Gemmatimonadales bacterium | reverse complement strand
CGAGCCTGGGCAAGAGCTCCGGCATGGCGGCCAGCGAGTCGACCAGCTCGATGTACAGGTACTTCCAGAGCCGCGCCGCGTGGACGGGCTTGATGCCCCACGCGGCCCCCTGTGCGGTGAGCGGCGCGCGGGGGAGGTCGGCGAGGGTGCGGGGGGCGGCGGCGGCGCTGGGGATCATCCCGAAAGCTAGTGCGAGCTAGTCGTGGCGGACCGGAGCACGTTCCGGCGGTGGCGATTGCGGCTCATACTCAGTATGATTCCGCATGGAGAAGTCTATCCCCTACGCCCGCATCGCCATTACGCTTCCAGCCGCGGATCTGGCCGCCGCCGACCGGATGGCCACGTCGCAGGATCGGTCGCGTTCGTGGATCATCGCGGAGGCGGTCCGTCGGTATGCGCGCACGTTCGACGCGCCTGAGGCGGTGGCGCCGGCGCCGAGCGGGCTTGGTGCATCTCGACTGGCGCAGCTCACGCGCGATATGGCGCTTACCCCAGAGGCGCGAGTGCGACTGGCCGAGGAAACGGTGCGGCTGACCGAGTCGCGCGACGGACGGCGCACGAACACGCTCGTGGCGTTCGACCACTACGAGGATTTTCTCAACTGGCAGCGGTCCCGCCACACGATCCGATGAGTACAGCGGGGCATCGGCGATGATGGAGTACGAGACGAGACTCGCTCGCGTGTGCAGCCGGCTGAACAATGAACGCGCACATTACGTGCTTGTCGGCGCGACGGCCATGCAGTTGTGGGGCACGACGCGCGCCACACAGGACATCGACATTCTCATCGAGCCCACCGAAGAGAACGCGGCCCGGGTGCTGCGCGCGCTCTCAACGCTGGGCTTCGGGTTCGCGTCCGAGCACCTGGCCCGGGATGTGGCGGGGCGCGCTGTCACAATGATCGGCGACATGCCCAACGTGGACATTCTCACGCGCGCTTGGAATCTGCGGTGGGTAGATGCCGAGCCGCGCGCGACCACGTTCCGGATCGAGAACGTACCGGTGCCCACCGCCTCGATCGATGACCTTATTGCGTCCAAACAAACGGGCCGACTGCAAGACCTCGCTGACATTGAAGTATTGGAGCAGATCCAGCGCATGCGCGGGGGCTGATCTGCGGCGCCAATCAGCGCGGTGACTCGCAATGATCCGCTCACAACGGACACGCAAAACGGCCACCCCGCGCGGGAGTGGCCGTTCTGGCGCCAGCGCAGCACGACTTGCGTCGCGCCACGCCGGTGTCGTCTACCGTGGTGCGTCCGGCGAGTTCGGGCTGCTGATCCGACTGCCATCGGCGCGCGGTGCGGGACGACGCATGTCGGCCACTCCGTCGCGCGATACCGTCAGTGGCACCTCGCGCTCCGACGAGCGAAGCTGACGCGCTTCGCGAGCCGCTGCACTGCGGGACTCGCCGCCTTCCCGTCCGATCGCGGCCATGTGTGCTCGATCCTGACTCACCGTCACGCCACCCTTTCGCCCTGCGTTCCGGGCTTCATCGGACGACCACTCGTGGGCCGTCCCCTTCTCATGCGCCGCGCGACCGCCCTTGCTGGCGATTTCCTTCTGCCGCGCTGGATCCATTGACGCGAACCCGCGTCTGCTCTTTCCGGTCATACGCCCCCCGGCTCCGGAAGTGTTCGTACATTGTGCGTTGACGGGGACTGACTCGGGCATCCTACCCTTTCCAATCCGCGACAAACGCGCCGTTACGCAGTAGGAACGGTGCAAAGATCGGGCCGCTTGCACGGACGACGCTGCGCCGCTCCTGAAGCGCACGGCTTTATCCAGCAAAGGCGGGGCCAGCGGTGCGGCGGTCTTCTATATTGCGCCCGATGCCGCTCCTCATTCGCTTCCTTGGTACCGCCGCGTCCCGCCCCACGGTCGAACGCGCCGTCAGTTCGGTCGCCATCATTCGTGAAGGCGAGACGTTTCTCGTCGATTGCGGCGAGGGCACGCAGCGGCAAATGATGCGCTACGGCATCACATTTTCGCTGCAGGACATCCTGTTCACGCACACGCACGCCGACCACGTGCTGGGACTGACCGGTCTGCTGCGCACACTCCAGCTTCAGGGCCGGACCGAGCCATTGCGCCTCTGGGGGCCGCCCGGCGCTGGCAGAACGTTGCGTCAATGCATCAGTCTGGGTGGCGAACGCACGACGTTTCCGATCACAATTTCGGAGCTCGAGCCCGGGACGAGTATAAAACGTGATGCGTTCCGCTTCGATACGTTCGCGGTCGACCACCGCGGCAGCCAGTCGATCGGCTACGCACTGGTCGAGGAAGAGCGGCTGGGCCGGTTCAATCCGGAGCTGGCGCGGGCCATGGGTATCCCCGAAGGCCCGCTCTGGGGGCGCATACATAAGGGCGAATCGATCACCCTCGACGACGGGCGCGTGGTTGCCCCGTCTGAGCTGGTGGGCGAGCGCCGGCGCGGCCGCCGTATCGTCATCACCGGCGACACCCGCCCGTGCGCCAACACCATCGAAGCCAGCCGCGACGCCGACCTGCTCATTCACGAGGCAACGTTCGCCGACGATGAAGCCGCACGCGCGCTCGAGACCGGCCACAGCACGGCACGCGAAGCCGCCCACGTTGCGCAGGCAGCCGGCGCGCGGCGCCTCGTGCTCACGCACATCTCCGCCCGATACTCGCGCGATGCGCACGAACTGGAGCGCGAAGCGCGACAGGTCTTTGCCAAGACCACCGTGGCGCGCGACGGGACCGAGATTGAGCTGGGGCTCACCGAAGAGACGGCCGACGTGATCGAGTCGGTCTGACCTCACGCATACGGTCGCGGTTGCACCACATCTCACCAGTCCACGGACAATCGCGTGAGTATGGGGGTGACGGTCTCCAGCCGGTCCGGCCAGAGCGCCAACTGGCCGGCATCGGCAAAAACGATCGCAAAATCCTCGTCGGTAAATGCCGTCGCCAGCCGCGTGGCAAAGGTGCGCCGCAACAACGACACGTAGTACGACGCGTCGTAGTCGCGGGGATCCGCCGGCGCGCCAGCCACCGCTTCGTCATCGTGATCGGCCACCAGACCGCCGCCGCTACTGGTGCGATACACCCGCACTCGCTCCCCCACCCGCCACGACTGCCGCCCGCTGGCCAGCATGGCCTCATAGGCGAACTCCCGCCGCGACGCACGCACACTCGCATAGCGCTCGGGGCTGCGCGTGAGTCGCACCAACGTGGAGACATCGCGCGTTGGTAACGCACGCGTATGCAGCGCGCGCACGGTGTCGAGATACGTAGTGCGCACGCCAATCACATCGCCACGTAGCACGCACCCGATCGCGCGCCGCAGAAACGCCTCGCCGAAAGGCTCCGCGCGACTGGAACGGAAGGCGACACCGCGCAGCACGAGCGAGCCATCGTAGCCGAGCAGTGCATAGTTCTTGGGCTGATGCGAGAGCATGGCTTGGTAGCGTCCGTCGTACTCGAGCGTGACGAGCGGCGGCAACAGTGCATTGACCTCGCTCACCACGCGGCGTTCGTCTGTTTCGGTCCACTCATGTGGCACAGCGAAATACACGCCATCGGTGTCCGCCTCCAGCAGCGTGACACCGCGCGCCGCCAGTTCGCGACACATGAAGTGCAGTGTCTCACGACCACGGCGCGTCACTTCGTTTGCCGCGTGTACGTCGGCGAAACGCGTGAGCCCATCGCCCGCGGCAAGATAGCCGTACGCGGAGTTCACCAGCAGCTTCATGGCCGCCGACATGGCCTCGTGCGTGTTGCGCTCGGCGGATCCTGTCGGCAACGCACGTGCCGCCCCTTTGGCGTGCAGTCGTTGCGTAACCAACCGGTCTACGAGTGCCAGCAGCGCACCGAGCGAATCGCGCGCCGGCCCGATACGGAACTCGCGCATGAGCGACGGATACAGACTGGCCACGTCGGCCTTAACGATGCGCTGGGCAACGCCGCTCGCAAACAGATGCAGCGCGGCGCCAGTATGCGTGGTGCCGTCGCCGCTCTCGTGCGCCGGCAGTGCAACGCCCGCTCGCAGATACGCCCGCACCAACAACGGATCGATCACACCCGTGGCCGGCCCGGCATCGGCCAGTCGTTCGTAGCGACGCGGGGCCATGCGCGCCAATACAAACGCCGCGCCGCCAAGAATGCGCGAGAGTGCGGCCACTTCGTCCACGTCGGCAGTGGCGTAGCGACGCACGCGCTCCGGATCCGTGCGGTAGACGGTGTGAATCTGATCGCCGCGAATGAGTTCGCGATCGGGACCGGCGATGCCGAGGTGCCGTGCAACCGCTTTCAGTCCATGGCTTGGCAAGTCGCGCGCGGAAAAGTCGTAGCGACGCACAGCATCGAGTGTGTCGATGAACTCCCGCCCCGGTGCGATGAAGCGGATGCGCCGGCTTGCATCGTGCGCGCTCACCGCGCCACGTCGTGCGGCACGCTGTGACATGACCGCGCCGGGTATCCGCCCCAACACCAGTGGCACGCGATGCAACCGCGCGCGTCGCTCGAGAAACGGGAGATCGAATCCGTGAAGATTATGATTCTCGATGACATCGGGATTTGCGTCGCGCACGGTGTCGATCAACCGGCGGATCAGCTCCGCCTCTGCCGCCGGCGACTCGTCTGACGCTTCGAGCACGGTGGTCGATCCGTTCGGCAGCCGCACGGCAATCATGAACACGCGGTCCCGCTCAGCGTCGAGCCCGGTGGTCTCAAGATCGAACTGCAACCGATGCAGATCGTCGAACGTAAGATCACGGAAATACGTACGCCCGGTGGCCACGAGGTACTGCTCTTCTGCAGGCAACGCGATCACCGACGTGCTTTCGAGCTCCCGCAGGTGTGCCACACGCACGCCGAGTCGCTGCGTGGCTCCGCGCAATACGGCATCAGTCAGCGTGGTGGCCCGCGCGGCGCTCACCAAATACCGCAAGGCGCCGGGCCCATCGAGTTCACGATACGTAACGCTGGCGTTCACTTCGTCCGGCGTGCCCAGTCGTGCGCCCAGGTGTTGCAGATCGTCGAGCGAGTCCAGCAGCAGCCACGGTCGGAAGCGATCGGTCTCCTGTACGAGCGCGCCGTCGGGCGTCCGGCGCCACACGGTTGCCGAACCGTCTCCCGTTGCCCACACGGAGACGATGCCGGGCGTGGGATCCCACCCCCACAGCCATTCGTCCTCGCGCTGCTGGCGGGACAGGGTCAGGCCGCCCGGTGGTCCTGCTGCAGTTGGCGCAGTCGCCGCAGCGCCGGATTGCGCCACGCAACTAGGCCAACCACCGCGAGGGTTGCGACGCCGCCGAGCACGACGCTTGGCACGGTGCCAAACGCGCGCGCCGCGACGCCCGATTCGAAGGCGCCGATCTCGTTGGACGATCCGATGAAGATCTGGTTCACCGCAGAAACGCGGCCGAGCAGCTTCTCCGGCGTGCGCGACTGCAGCATGACGCTGCGAATGACCACACTGACCATGTCGAACGCACCGCCGAATGCCAGCAGCGCGACGGACAGCCAGAGTGTGGTGCTGACGCCGAAGCCGATCATGCACACGCCGTAGGCGGAGACCGCCACGAGCAAGTTCCGGCCGGTGCGCGCAAACGGCGGGAAGCGCGTGAGCGCAATGCTGGTGCACACGGCGCCCACCGCCGGTGCCGCGCGCAAGATGCCAAGCCCACTTGGACCGACGTGCAAAATCTCCGCGGCGAACACCGGCAGCAACGCGGTTGCGCCGCCAAAGAGCACCGAAAACAGATCAAGCGTGAGTGCGCTGAGCAGCATGGGATCGCCGAAGACGTAGCGCAGACCACCCGTGAGCGCCGTGCCAATGGGCTCGCTGCGATCCTCGCGCACCGGCGATTGGTGCCGGACGGCGAACATGACGAGTGTGGCCACGACCATGAAACCCACGTCGACGGCGTAGCCGAGCGCAGTACCGCCCATGGCGTACAGAATGCCGCCAAGCGCAGGACCGAGCACCGCGGCCATTTGCCAACTGCCGCTGCGCCACGTGACGGAGTTGGTGAACAGTTCACGCGGCACCAGTTCCGCGCTCAGCGCCTGACGTGCGGGCTGCAGAAAGGCGCGCGCGACACCGCTCACCACGATCACCGCGTAGATCGCATTGACGCGTTGGCGAACGGTCAGCCCTTCACCAAGCGGCGTGTCGTGCGCGAGCATCCACAGACCGATTGAGCAGAGCACCAGCACGGCCAGTGCCCACAGCGCGATGCGTCGCCGGTCGTGCGTGTCGGCGACATGGCCCGAAAACAGCGACATGCTGATTGCGGGCAACGCTTCGGCGAGTCCCACCAGTCCGAGCGCGAGCGGGTCCTTGGTGAGATCGTAAATTTGCCAGCCCACGACGGTGCCCTGGATTTGTAAGCCGAGCGTGAGCATGAACAGCGCGACGATGTAGCGGCGGAAGTTGGGAATGCGGAGGGCGGCGTAGGCGTCCGGCGTTCCCGACGTGACCGTCGTGTCCTGGTCGGTCATTCCCGCTGTTACTGGCGGAGCGAACGCCGACCGCGCCGCACGCGGGCGGACTTGGCGCGCGGCAGATACGACGCCCGCTGCATCAATCCGTCCAGCGCCGACGATGCGTCAAATGCACGCGACAGTGCAGCGCGCAACGCGGTCGGCACCGGCGGATCATCGAGCACGATGAGCTGGTACGCCGGGGCCGCTACGGTGGCCACCGGCCACTCCGACGTATTGTTGCGCGAGCGGCCGGCAAGAACGAGCGCCAGCGACTCGCCGTCCGATGACGGACGCGCAGCGACTTCATAGGTGGCGCGCGTCCAGCTCACGCGACTCGAGTCGGCGGTCCATTCAGGTAGGGTGCTGCGGACGGCGCTCCACCATGCGGGCGCCGTGACAACCATCGGTGGCAAATAGATGGCGAGCGCCTCCCCATCGGAGCCCGTACCAGGCACGAGAAACGCGACGGCGGGCTCGCGGTCTACGTCGGTGATGCCAAAGCTGGATGCGTCGAAGCGGAAGCCCGCGAGCGTTTCGCGGGCGAGTTCCGCCCGCTCGTCACCGGCGGTCTCAATGGAATCGAGCAACTCCGTGAGCGCGGTCTGTCCTTGCATGGCCACGCGCGCCGCCTCGCTTGCTCCAATCAGTGTGTCGAGGGAAACGATCTTCCCCGTTCGCACGTCCACAACCGCGCGACGACCCACATGGCGATGCGGCGCGCCATCGACCACATCCACGTCGAGCAGATGACGGAAGGTGAGCCACGGACCATGCACGTCCACAATTTCGATCTCGTCGTGCACAACAGTGCCCGGATCACTCGGCAGATCTTCGTCGTCGATGTCGATCGGCTGTTCGGTGGGGTGACGCTTCTTCCACTGCGCAGCCTCCGACATGACGGTACTGTCGTTGAAGAGCAGCAGCGAATCGGTGCCGGTCAGCTGGCGAGACCAGATACGAGACGAGGAAAAGGAAGCGTCTTCATATTCGACGCCGTCCTCGGCGATGAACACTTCATAAAACGTACCGTCCACCTGCGTGAGCAGAATCGGTGCGCTGCGAACACGCAGGCCTTCCGCGCTGCTGCGAATCCAGTAGGTGGAGTCGCCCGCCGCAAAGAGGAACTCCGCCTGGGGTGGTACGCGACCAGAGTCGCCACCGGTCGAGTCGCGCGAGGAACAGGCGGCCAATGCCATGCCAACCATCAGAGCACGCGCAACGGCTGCGAACGGTCGTGTTCGACGCTCCAACAAAGGTTCCACCGCGTCGCTCAGCGCGCGCTGCGACGAAGCATCTTCACGCCGTCAACCAGCCGTTCGATTTCGTCCGCCGTGGTGTAGCAGGCGCAGCCTGCGCGCACAAAGCCCTCGTCCGCGAAACCCAGCTTGTAAGCGACTGTGGTGGCGTAAAAGTCGCCATGCGACACATAGACGCCTCGAGGAGCCAGCGCACGCGCTACCGCCTCGGAGTCCATGCCCGCGACACGAAACGAGAGCGTGGGCGTGCGCGGCGTGTCTGGCTGTGGGCCATAGAGCGTCACCCCGTCAATGGCGGACAGCCCTTCCCACAGATGCCCGAACAGGTCGCCGCTGCGCTCGTGCAACGCAGCGAACGCAACGGCCAAGCGTTCCCGACGCGATGCCTGCGCGTTCTCAGCCAACGAGGCCAGGAAATTGACTGCGGCAGCGGCCCCAACGATGCCCTCATGGTTCTGCGTGCCCGTCTCCAGGCATTCCGGCACGTAGTCAGGTGCCGGTTCGAGTCGCGGCAGATCGAGTGCGGCGGTGGCGTCATGCCGTCCGTAGCAGACACCAATGTGCGGCCCGTAGAACTTGTACGCGCTGCACAACAGGAAGTCCGCGCCGATGGCTGCGGCGTCTGCCAGCATGTGCGGTGCATAATGCACGGCGTCGACCACCGTGATCGCGCCGGCGGCGCGCGCCATGGCGACCAACGGCGCGACGTCGGTGACGGTACCCAGAATGTTCGAACCCGCCCCGATGGCCACGACCTTGGTGCGCGGCGACAACAGCGCGGCGAACGCGCCTTCTTCGTGACGGAACGTCGTGGTGTCGAGCGGCAGCCAGCGCAGCACGGCGCCACGTTCGCGTGCCAGCGCCTGCCACGGTGCCACGTTCGCGTGATGATCGAGCTCGGTGACGATGATCTCATCGCCGGGCTGCAGTGTGCGACCGATCGCGCGCGACACATGAAAGAGAATCGTGGTCATGTTCGCGCCGAACGAAATCTCGGCAGCCGTGGCACCGAGGAAGTCCGCCAGGGCCTCGCGTGAGGCGGTGAGCATCGCGTCGGTTTCCGCGCTGGTTGGATAGGCCCAGTGCGTGTTGGCGTTGTGATGCAGCAGATAGTCGGTCATCGCGTTGGCAACGGCCCGCGGCACCTGTGTGCCACCGGGGCCGTCAAAAAACGCAACGGGCTGCGCCCCTTCACGGCGGCCGAGTGCGGGAAACTGCGCCCGGATGTCGTCGGTGGACGCGACCGAACCGCCCAGGGCAGTTGAACCTTGTGGGGCAGTCATACGACGTCTCCGTCGGCGGCGGCGGCGCGTGGACGGATTTCCGCACCGCCCATCCGTTCGACGACGCGAGCAGCTTCGACGTGATCGGCGGCCTCACCGAGTTCAAGATGTGCCATGCGAAAGAGCTCCGAAGTGATTTGCAACAGCGGGGATGGCACTTTCTGCTCGCGCGCGAGGTCGGCGGCGATGGCCACGTCCTTGTCGAGCAGCGCGAGGCGGAACGTGCGCGGGAATGCGCGCGTGAGGACGCGTTCGGGGAACAGATTCATGCTGGCGTTCGAGCGGCCACTCGAGGCGTTGATCACGTCGAGCGCCACGTCCGAATGCACACCGGCGCGTTCCAACGCGACGAGTCCTTCGGCTGTACCCCAGATGTGCATGGCCAGCAGCGCGTTGTTGACCGCCTTGAGCGCATCACCGGTACCGACCGCGCCACAGTGCACAATGCGCTTGCCGAAGCATTCGAGCACCGGTCGCACGCGCTCCAGTAACGCCGCGTCGCCCCCGACCATCACCGTGAGGGCGCCCTGCTCCGCCCCCACCACACCGCCCGACACCGGTGCGTCGAGAAAGCCGATGCCGCGTTCGGCGAGGCGCGCCGCCATGCGCCGCGAGGTGGCCGGGTCGCCCGAGGTGCAATCGACCAGCACCGATCCGGAAGCCATCGTGGCCAGCAGTCCGTCCGGGCCGTCAAACAGCGACTCGACATCGCGCGAGACGGGGAGACAGGTGATGACGATGTCCGCGTCGCGAGCCGCGTCGGCGGGGGATGTCGCGGCACGGGTACCCGTGTCCGTTGCGAACGCAGTCGCGCGCGCTGTCGTGCGATTCCAGACGCCGAGGGCGAACTCAGGCCGAGCGAGATGTCTGGCCATGGGCGTACCAATGGCACCCAATCCAAGGAAGGCGACGCGTGGCATAGAACGGGTCAAAGACGGGTCGAAGACGGCAAGTGGAGTCCGACCACATCGTGGCCGCGACGGAACAAAGATGGTGGGTCGCTGGTGCGCGGAGGAGGTGAGCGGGTGAAGATTCCTCTGATGGCGAGACGACGGATCCGTGTGGCGATCGACGGGTTGACCGGGGTGCACGCGCTGCGCGCGGTGTGGACCGCGCTGGCTGCCGTTCCCGGGATCGTCTCGGCCGACGTGACGATGCAGGGCGCGTTGCTGGAGATGGAAGGCGCACTGGATGAGCCGCGGCTGGCCGAGGTGCTGGAGGCGGCGGGCGTGCGGCTGGTCTCCGTGACGGTGGAGCAGGCGCGGGTGCTGCCGCTGGCCTAGCCCCGTGGCGCAGGCGCTTCTTGTCCTTGGTTGCGTCGGCTAACTTGCGCCCCGAAACCGACGCTCTGCACTGACCTTACGATCGCCGCGCGGCGGCGGGCCCTCGCGCCTGCCCCGGGGGGGGACCCCGATGACGCCACCCCGTTCGAACGAAACACGACCGCTCGCGGCGTTGCTCGTGCCCGATCTCCTCGAGTTACTGGAGGAGTCGCCGCAGAGCGTCGGCCCGCAAACGGAGGAGATGCACCCGGCCGACCTCGCCGATTTGGCTGAGGCGCTGCCGGAGGCGTCGGTGCGTGCGTTCCTGTTCGCGCTGCCCAAGGAACGCGCGGCGGCGGTGCTGGAGTATCTCGACGAAGATCTGCGCACGCAGGTCCTCGAGGAGCTGACGGCAGGCGAAGCGGCATCGATCATCGCCGAAATGACGCCGGACGAGCGCGCCGACGCGCTTGAGGAGCTCGACGAAGAGACCGCGGACGACATTCTCTCCGAGCTGGGCGCAGAAGCACAGGCCGAAACCGAACGGCTGCTCGAGTACGATCCGTACACCGCCGGCGGTCTGATGACGACCGAGTTCGTCTCCGTGGCCGAAGACCTGACGGTCGAGCAGGCGTTGCGCTCGGTGCGCACGATGGCGCGCGCCGGCCGTCGCGAAGCGATGTACACGATCTACACCACCGACCAGAACGGGCGACTGCGTGGCGTGTTGTCGCTGCGCGAACTGCTGGCCGCGCCCGAAGGCGGCCGCATGAGCGAGCTGGCGTGGAGCGAGGTGGTGAGCGTGCCACCGAGCATGCCGCAGGAAGAGGTGTCGCAGGTCACGTCCAACTACGACCTCGTGGCGCTGCCGGTGGTGGACACCGACGGCCGGTTGCTGGGTGTGGTGACGGTCGACGACGTGATCGACGTCATCCAGGAAGAGCAGACGGAAGACGTGCAGAAGATGGGCGGTATGGAGGCGCTCGAAGAGCCGTACATGCAGATCGGCCTCGTGCAGAACGTGCGCAAGCGGGCCGGCTGGCTGTCGGTGCTGGCCGTGAGCGAAATGCTGACGGCGTCGGCCATGGCGCATTACGAGGGGGAGATCGCCAAGGCCGCGCTGCTGGCGCAGTTCATTCCGCTCATCATGAGCTCTGGCGGCAACTCCGGATCGCAGGCCACCTCGCTGATCATCCGCGCCATGGCTTTGGGCGAAGTGCGGGTGCGCGACTGGTACAAGGTTGTGATGCGGGAGTTGCCGGCCGGGATGATTCTTGGGCTGATACTCGGCGCGCTTGCCATGACGCGCATCATGATCTGGCAGGGGCTTGGGCTGTACGACTACGGGCCGCACGCCGTGCGGCTGGCCGCGACCATCGGGCTCACGCTCATTGGGATCGTGACCTTCGGATCGCTGACCGGTTCCATGCTTCCATTCGTGCTCAAGCGGCTCGGCTTCGACCCGGCGAGCGCGTCGGCGCCGTTCGTGGCCACCTTGGTCGACGTAACCGGCATCAGCATCTACTTCAGCGTGGCGTACCTCATGCTCAGCGGCACGTTGCTCAAATGACGACCGCGGCATGACGCTCGCGACGCTCGAGCAGGACCGGCGCGAGACGGTACGCGCCACTCTGCTCGTAGTCTTTGCCGCATGCTGCTTCGGATCGGTGTCGCCGCTCACCGTGATCGCACTCAAGAGCGGTGCGTCGCTGGAGGGAATTCAAGCGTGGCGCTACGCCACCACGGCGCTGCTGCTGATGGGGTGGGCGGCATGGCGTGGGTCGCCCGTGCCGGAAGACCCAGCCATGCGCTGGTGGCAACCGAAAATGCTGCTGATCGCCGGCGGCGGGCAGGCACTGATCGCCACGCTGGCGCTATCCGCGATCGCCTGGATTCCGGCCGCGACCGAGGCCTTTCTGTTCTACACGTTCCCGGCGTGGGTGGCGCTGATCACGGCGGCGCGAGGCATCGAGCGGCTGGACCGAAACCGCGTCGTGGCGCTGTCGCTCGCGTTGGGTGGGATCGCGTTCATGGTCGGTGCGCCGAGTGCCGGTTCGTTGCACCCCATCGGGGTCACGCTCGCGCTGTCGGCTGCGCTGGTCTATGCCGTCTACATTCCCGTGCTGGGCGCGCTGCAGGCGACGCGGCCGCCGCTGGACGTCGCGCGGGCCATTGCCGTGGGCGGCACAGTGGTCTTTCTCGTGTGGGCGTTGGTCACCGGAACGCTCGTGGCGCGGTTCACGCCGATGGTCTTTGTGGCCAGTATCCTGCAAGGAGTGCTGTCGACCGGCGCGTTTCTCGGATTTCTGGCCGGTCTGTCGAAGCTTGGCCCGGTGCGCACGTCCATCACCTCCACCGTCGAACCTTTCTGGACCTCGCTGCTGGGCGTGCTGGTGCTGGCCCAGCCGATTGGGTTCGGGACGTTGACGGGAGGCGCCGCCATCATGGCTGCCGTGCTGCTCCTGCAGCGACGAGCCGTGTCCTTGGTGCCGTTACATTCGTCCACAGTCGAGGACGATCCGCAGGGTCGTCCGTCCACCTGAGGAATAGCATGGCGAAGATTCTGGTTACGGGAGCTGCGGGTTTCATCGGGTACCATACCAGCGAGCGGCTGCTGGCGCGTGGCGATGAGGTCGTGGGTCTTGACAACGTGAACGACTACTACGATCCGACACTCAAGGAAGCGCGTCTCGCACGGCTGGCTCGGCATCCGGGATTCCGGCTGTTTCGCATGGAGCTCGGCGACCGCGCCGGTGTGGAATCGCTCTTCAAGACGGAGCGCTTTGAACGGGTCATCCATCTCGCAGCGCAGGCCGGGGTGCGCTATTCGCTGACGCATCCGCATACGTACATAGACAGCAACGTCGTCGGGTTTCTGCATATCCTCGAAGGGTGCCGGCACCATGGCGTGCAGCACCTCACGTATGCGTCCTCGTCGAGCGTGTATGGTGCCAACACTGCCATGCCATTCTCGGTGCACCAGAACGTCGACCATCCGGTGTCGTTGTACGCGGCCACGAAAAAGGCGAACGAGTTGATGGCGCACACGTACAGCCACCTGTACAAC
>JBBQSM010000127.1:0-13491 GCA_038234895.1 Gemmatimonadales bacterium | reverse complement strand
ACGAGCATTCCCTGCGGAAAGCGTTCGCCGAGCGGCGTCGCGGTCACGTCCAGTCCGTCCGTTTCTTCGGCCGAAACCGGAATGGTGGCGATGACCGTGTGCGTGTTGGCCGCGCCCAACGCACCCTCGCGACGAAACACCTGCAGGCGGCGCCCCTGCTGATCGGAGACGAGGATGTAGCCGGTGGAATCGCCGGTGGGGTAGATGGCGATTCCCTCGTGATCCTGCACGAAGCCGGTGACACCAAACAGCGCAATCTGTTCGGCGGCCGCGGGATGATCGGGATCGGCGTGGTACTTCCGGATGCCGACCGTTTCGTCGGAGTAGTAGACGAAGCCCAGCGCATGATCGACCGCGATGGCTTCGATTTCCTTCTTGCCGCTGAAGGCGCCGAACGCCCGGACTTTTTCGCCGCGAATCACGCCGGTGCCATCGTCGGCGAGGCGGTATTGCCACAGGTAGTCTTCTGTCGGGCCGCCCTTGCCGCCCACGATCGCGAACACGGCGCCATCAGTCGGACGCTTGTAGAGTGCGACGCCCATCGGCGCGCGGGCCTCGTCGCCGTCGAACACGGGAATGCCACCGCTGTCCACCGGCGTCATGTCCGGCAGGCGGAAAATGCGCAGCGCCTTGGCGCCGCGTTCGGTGGTCACCGCCAGATCGACGAGTTGCCCGCCCAGCATGACGCCCGTGACGATGTCCACGTTATTGGTGCGCCGCATCGGCCGGCGGGTGCGCACCGTGTCGATACGCCCTTCCAGGTTGAACACGTACAGGCCGCCCGTCGTATCGCCCTTGTCCGTGCCGATGACCAGGGAGCGCGTGACGTCGGTGGTGTCCACCCAGATTGCCGGGTCGTCGGAATCGTTCTGTACCGGCTCCGTGACGACAGCCGCCCTGAGGGCTTCCGCGCTGAGCGGAACGGGTGGCACCTGACGCTCGCAGGCGGTGAGCGCCGTGACGCCGGCCACGACGATGGCGACAGCATGTGAACGACGCAGCGCGGGCGTCACACGCGTGCGGACCGGGCGTGACGAAACGGGGAGTGGGGGCATGGCCGGTAATGAAGTGTGCACCAGAGCGTGACGCATGCGCGACACGGCCACAAGTTACATGTTCCTTACACTGCCGGCACCCTGAGCCCGTCTCCCATGCGACCGTCCCTGCGTTTCTCCTCGCTGTTGTGCGCGCTGACGTTCACCAGCGCCGCCGTGTCGCGCTTGCCGGGGCAGGTGCAGGGGCAGGGGCAGTCGGTAGACTGGCCAGTGTATCACGGCAACGACGATCACACGCGCTTCGTCACGCTCAGTCAGATCACACCAGCCAACGTGAAGCGCCTGCGCGTGGCGTGGACCTTTGAGACGAAGGACGAGTTTCCGGGCTCGGAGATGCAGGCGAATCCGATCGTGATTGACGGCGTGCTGTACGCGACGACACCCAAGATGCAGGTGATCGCGCTGAACGCGGCCACCGGCGTACAGCTGTGGCGCTTCGATCCGAACAATGGTGCACCGGCGGCGTCGCGCTTCCGTCACCGCGGAGTGGTGGTGACCGGCGATCGCGTGCTGTTCAACTACCGTAACCGGCTCTACGCACTAAACCGCAGCACCGGCCGACCCATCCAGACCTTCGGCGACAGCGGGTGGGTGGATCTGCGCAAGGGACTCGACCGCCCCATCGAAGGCCTCTCGGTCAGCGCGAGCACCCCCGGCGTGGTCTTCGAAGACATGCTCATTATCGGTAGCACGGTGCCCGAGGCGCTGCCCAGTGCGCCGGGCGACATTCGCGCGTACGACATTAACACGGGCGCGTTACGTTGGAGTTTTCACACCATTCCTCGGCCCGGTGAATTCGGGTATGACACGTGGCCGGGTGAGGCGTACAAAGTTTCTGGCGGTGCCAATGCATGGAGCGGCGTGACGCTCGATCCCAAGCGGGCGATGGTGTTCGCGGCAACAGGTTCGGCGTCGTATGACTTTTACGGCGCGAACCGTGCGGGTGACAATCTCTTTGCCAACACGGTGCTCGCGCTCGACGCGCGCACGGGCAAGCGCATCTGGCATTTCCAGGGATTGCATCACGATCTCTGGGATCGCGATTTTCCCGCGGCGCCAGCGCTGGTGACGGTCACGCGCGAGGGGAAGCCCGTAGACGCCGTCGCGCAGATTACGAAAACGGGGCACGTGTATCTTTTCGAGCGAGAGAAGGGAACGCCACTCTTCCCGATCGAGGAGCGCGCCGTGCCACAGGCCGCGCTGCCCGGCGAAGTGCCCTCCAAAACGCAGCCGTTTCCAATCTCACCACCACCGTTTGCGCGCCAGAAACTCACGCGCAACGAACTCACGCGCCGCACACCGGCGGCCTACGCAGCCGCGCTCAAAACGTTCAACCAGTACAAGACGGACGATCCGTTCCAGCCACCCAATCTCAAGGGAACGATCATTTTTCCGGGAGTGGACGGCGGCGGTGAATGGGGCGGGCCCGCGTTCGATCCAACCACGGGCATGCTGTACGTCAACTCGATCGAGATGGCATGGCTGCTCAAACTCGTGCCGCGCAGCGACGAATCGCTCTACGCCGCTAACTGCGCTGGCTGTCACGGCGATCTGCGCAAGGGCACGGCGATCGGGCCATCGCTCGAGAACATCATTGCGCGCCGCTCGCGCGACGAACTGACCAAGATGATTCGCGAGGGCTCCGGCCGTATGCCCGGCTTCGGTGGTGCCATGGACGGCGGTGCGATCAACGACATCGTGAATTTTCTCGTGACCGGACGCGATTCGTCGAAGAAAACGGTGGGCACATCTCCCACTGCGCTTCCCTACCGCACCGCCTTCTTTGACATCTTCCTGGACCACGAAGGCTATCCCGGAATCAAACCGCCCTGGGGCACACTCAACGCGATCGATCTGAACAAGGGGACAATCGCGTGGACGATTCCGTTCGGCGAGTATCCGAAGCTGGTGGCGAAAGGCGTTCGGAACACCGGCACGGACAACTACGGCGGCGCCATCGTCACCGAGAACGGATTGCTGATCATCGCGGCCACGACGTACGACAACAAGATTCGCGCCTACAACAAATCCAACGGCACCCTGCTCTGGGAAGCCACGTTACCGTTCGCCGGTAACGCGACACCAAGCACGTACATGGTCAACGGCAAGCAGTATCTGGTGATCGCCTGCGGCGGCGGCAAGAACGGGGCACCCAGCGGCGGGACGTACGTGGCGTTCGCGCTGCCGGACTAGGGTCGCCCGCCGCTCGCCGCTGTTGCGTTACGCTAGGCGCGACTCATCTGCAGCACGTACTCCCACTCCGCAGCCGTGACAGGCACGACCGACAGGCGACTCACCTTGAGCAGTGCCATCTCGGACAGCGCGGGCGTTGCCTTGATCTCCGGCAACGTCACCGCGCGCGACAATTTCTCGACGGCTTTGACATCCACCATGAACCACATCGGTGCATCGGGATCGGAGTCTGCGTCGTAATAGTCATGTGTGGGGTCGAAGGCGGTCGTGTCCGGATACCCCTCGCGTACCACTTCGCAGATGCCCACGATCGCCGACGGCTCCGCGTTGGAGTGGTAGTAGAACGCCAGATCACCCTTCTTCATGCCGTCGCGCAGAAAATTGCGGGCGCCCGTATTTCGCACACTATCCCAGCTGGTCGTTTTCTTCGGCGCCGCTGCGAGATCGTCATACGAAAAGACGTCCGGTTCGGACTTGATCAACCAGTACCGCCGTTCGCCTTTTGCCCTCGCCGCAAAGACAGCCGCCCACTTCCCCTGCTCGTACGGCATGGATTGCGGTGCCTTCTTCGCGGACGTGCGTGCCTTCTTTGCCGGCATGTTTCCTGGGTCCCTCAAAGTTCGTGGTCGATTATTGCTCGCGCTCGTACCTGCGGTGAAAGTAACCGCAGCTACGGCGCGGGCTCCGCGAGCGCGCGCCGGATCGCCGGCTCAAGCGACAGCGGGCCGATCGGGCCGAGCACCCGATGGAGGATGCGACCATCGCGCCCGATGAGCACCGAGGTGGGATAGCCACGCACACCGCCAAGGGTGGCGAGCATCTCGTCGCCCACGATGGCCACGGGATAGGTGATGCCGCGCGCGTCCACGTAGGTGCGCACCACGGCCGGATCGCCTCTGTCCACCGACGCACCCAGGATGACCAATCCCGCGTCGCGGTGTCGCTCCCAGGTTGCCTGCAGCAGTGGCATCTCCACCCGGCATGGCGCACACCACGTCGCCCAGACGTTGACCAGCACGACGTTGCCGCGCAGCGATGTTTCGCTGAACAGCTCGCCCGTGAGCGTGCGCACGGCGTACTGCGGAACGCGCTCGTCTGCGTCCCGCACGCCGACCAGCGCGCCGAGATGCGGCAAGAGGCGCGGGAGCGACCAGATGGCGAGGAGGATGAACAACCACGTGGACCAGTGCGGCCAGCGGCGTCGCGGTTGGGATCCGCTCACGCTGGTGCACTCCAGTGCGGGTGCGCCAGCGAGGTGAGAAAGAAGGGCGCCCAGTGATAGCGCGTGGCAGGGCGAAAGGGATTGGCGAGAAAGCGGACCATCGCGCGCTGCAATGCGAGGTCCGGCGCCAGGCCGTTCGCGTAGCCGCGGTGAAACTCCACGAGGATCACGCGCGTGCTGTCGTCGTCGGCCGGCCAGAGTGCACCAAGCACCGTTCCCACGCCCGCCTCGAAGAGCATCGACTGCAGCCCAAGCACATCGTCACCCGGCAGCCGTACGAGACCGCGCCCGCCGATCGCGCGCTGTCCGGAAAAACACGCGGCCACGACCACCAGTTCGGCGCGTAAGTCGAGCGACGAAATCTGCCACCCATCGAGCATACCGTCGGCGAAGGCCACGCCGCTGGCGAAGGGGTCGTCGATTGCACGGCCGGCCAGCACGCTGCTCCCGTGTGTCGCCAAATGCACACACCGATAGCGCTCAAACGAGGTGGCCATAAACTGCGCGCGGGTGATGTTTGCTGCCAGCATTCCTTGCTCGCCGTGGACCTTTGCCACCTCGCTTGCTTCCAGCCCGGCGTTGGCGAGTCTCGGCAGCTCCTCGTTCTCAAAGTCTGAGACACCAACGGCCAGCACGCCGCCGTCCGTGCAGCCGCTCCACGGCGCGCACAGACTGATCAGATTGGGCGCATACCGCACGGCGAAGGTACCGATCAGCCAATCGGTGTCAGCAGACTGCGTTCCGTGCTCGGGCCAACGCATGGCGTGAAACGGAAACAGATGCAGCAGACGGTGCGGACTGAGCAGCAGACGACGCTTGCCCGTGATGAACCGCCGGGCCTGCGCAGGTAGCAGCAGCGGCGCGAGCGTGTCGACGAGGCCATCCAGCACAGAAAGACGACGCGCGTACGTCTCACCGTCATCAGGCGCCGGCTGATCTGGTTCGGATGCGCCGTGTTCGGGCTCGTCCCGTTCGGGCTCGTCCCGTTCGGGCTCGCCCAGTGTTGTCATCAGGTGCACCCATTGCATGAGTGCCGCCTGCTGCGCGGCGTTCAGGCTGATGGGGAGCACGTGGAAGTCGGTGGCCGAGACGCAACACAGTACGAGTTCGTGCTCGCCGACACCGCACCATGACAGCGCGGCCTCATCAGGTGCGAGCGCCTGCTGAAGCTGCGCGAGACGCAGCGACAGCGGATCGGGTGTCGCAGCGGGTGTCACAGCTTGCGTGGCAGCGGGCGTGGCGACGGTAGGCTCGCCGCCGATGCGCTCCGACGCGTCTGCCAATTCGAACAGGCGTTGCCGTGCGATGGCGCGCGTGACGGCCAGTCTTGATCGCCGTTCCTGCAACTCTACACCGGCACCTTCGGGTCGCTGCGCGAGTGTGATGTTGACTGCCCGATATTGCGCGTCGAGCGCGTCGAAATCCTCGCGTGCATTTACGAGGGCGCTGCCTGCTTCGTGCGTGATGATTGAAGCTGCGGCAGCACTCCGTGGCACTCGCATATGCTCATCGAGCGCAGAGCGCGCCATACGCCAAGCGCCATTGGCCTTGAGCGCTTCGCTGAGTTGCAGGACCAGCTCGAATCGTCCAAGGTGAAACGCCGACGCGGTGGCGCGTTCGTACAGTTCGACACCAGCTCCGAGAAACGCGGCACGCTGATACGGCGAATTGACGCGGGCTCGTTGCAGCTCCAGCTCGGCGATCACCGGCAAACTGCTCGCCAACAGTGCTGCATGGTCCTGTCGCGCGCTGTGAATACGCGTGAGGTAGAGCTGTGCGTCGAGGTACAGCGATCGTTCAGACGCATGCACGAGGGTATGCATCGACGGCGGAGCATCAGACGGCGCGCGATTCGGAATGAGCACAGCAAGTGCGTTCGACACGGCGACCGACGCCGCATCCAGACGTGACAGCGCCAGCAGCAGATACGCCTGCGCCAGGTGCGCCTGCACCACATGCACACGGAAGCCGTGCGCCACGGCGTCAGCAAGCAATCGTTCCGACTCGCTCACCAACGCGTCGGCGTGGCTCGGGTCCGAGGCCTCGGCGTTCGTTGCCAGCCGCAGCGCGTACAACGCCGTATCGAGCGTGGCGCTCTGCTGCAGCGCGGCCGTGGTGTCGTCTTCCGGCGCGATCAGGTCGTGTGTATCGGCGGGCAT
Source organism: Gemmatimonadales bacterium (assembly GCA_038234895.1). Classification (GTDB taxonomy): domain Bacteria; phylum Gemmatimonadota; class Gemmatimonadetes; order Gemmatimonadales; family Gemmatimonadaceae; genus Gemmatimonas. The sequence continues at coordinate 6,862 of JBBQSM010000127.1, read as the reverse complement.
TGCCCAGGTCGCACCAAACCACGGCGCGAGTTCCGCGTCCACACGTTCCCACTCAGACGCCGTCATGTCCCCCAGGTCGGCCAGTCGTGCGGCAATCTCTCGCGGCCGTGATTCCACGATCGCCAGCGGCTGCGGGTCAGGAGGCGTTCCATACCGGTGCGGATCGAGCGCGCGCGCGGACATGACGCGCGCCCAGAGCACGCCCACGTCATTCAAATGTGCGAGCAGCTTGTCGGCCGGGACAACTTGCACCGCCGCTTCGAACCATCCGAACACCGCGGGCTCAAGCTCGCGTTCAGGGTCCGGATACCCCGCCCGTTCGAGCAACGTCGCCACCTGCGTAAGCAATCGTCCATACTCGAAGGTGTCGCCCGCATGCAGCGAGGCCGTACCCAGCGCAGCAAGCGACTTGGCTTCATCAAGCGCGTCAACCGACTGCAGCAGCACTTGCAGCGAGCTGTCGGCCACGGCATCGAAGTCGGCGCGCGCGCCGGTGTCGATGGCGGAAACACGACGCCGCATGTCGTCCGCGTGTGCCGTGGCACCGGCCGCATCGAACGACTGCGCACCGTCGGCGAATGCAATGCGGGCAACCGACGCCTCGCCGATTTCCAGCGCGGCGCGCCCCAATGCATAGCGCGCCATGCCCACCCACCACGCGTGATCGGGTGGTATTGGCGCCGTCCACGCAGTTGCACCAGCGACGAATGTGTCGATCGCATGCGAGAGCGCTTTCACGCGCGCCGGCGTTGCCCTGCCGACATCACAGGCGCGTACAGCGGCTTCAAGCGCGGGCAACAGCTCCATCAGCTCGGCCACGCGCGGGTCGGATGCGGTCGCAGCGAGCGCGACCTCAGGATACGATTGCGCGATGAACTGCCCGATTCCAAGAACGCGCGTGCTGTGTTGCAGATAGCGCAGCTCAACAGCGTTGGCGGTACCCTCCTGCTGTCGCGCGTACAGGGCGACGAAGTCCGGCGTTGCAGCATCCGCGTCGGGGCCGACGTAGTCGCGCAACACGCGCACGGACACCAGGGCCTTCGCCTGCATCAGGAGGCGCGCATCGTCTGCACTGCGCAGTGCCAGTTGTACTTGCCTGACGCATTCTCCCTCTGGAAGATCGAGCCACTCGCGGAACGCGCGACAGGCCATGAGCAGCGCATACGCGCGCGTGCTTTCGCGCATGATGCGGCGAAACGCACTCCAATCGACGGCGGCGCTAGGGTCGCTGCGTGGCGGGACGGCGTGTGTGGTCACGTGGTGCCAGAGGTGAGGCGCGCATGGTCACGCGCGCGTTCGTTTGGCATACCATCCGCCGGCCGCACCAGCCGCTGCGCCCAGCACGATCGCCGTGACTGCGCCCAGGACCGCCCCCCAGAGTTGCATACCGCCGAGCAGTTCTGGCGTCACTTGCACGCCTTTGGGGATCGACATGCGGGACGCATCGGGCGGGGCCGCGATGAAAAACGCGATCGCGTGACCGATGAGCGCATCGAGCAGGCCGGCAAAGACGCCCGCTCTCCAACCGTCTGCGCCAAGCCGCGCCGCCAGCGCACCACCGGTCGCGTAAAACAGCACCGTCAGCGCGAGGTGGGTGGTGGAGGCAACCCCTTCAAGACCGGGCGACACGCGAATGACGATCGCTGCGACGACCGACACGATCGATGCGGCAATCCCGGCATAGGTGGCCGGACGGAGCGGCGTTGCGGGCGCGAGACGCGGTATGGTGGCGGGACGGGACATGACGTCGAATACGGGGTGCAGTGAATAGACCGGACGCATAAGATCGCGTGCGGACGCGGGCTGCGACAGGCGGCGCCGGGGCCTCCACATGGTGCAATCGCGAGTCGTGTCGCATCTTCGCAGTGAACGGGCAGGCCTGCGCGCATCACGTTGCACCTGCCAGTCCGCATGCCGTTCCACACGCCCGTGCGCTTCCTTACGCCGCCCGATTGAGACTGCCATGTCGCCCGTACCGCATCGTCCCTGTTTCGCCCGCGTCATCCGTCCGGCCCTCGCCATTATGGCCCTGCTGCCCTTCGCCGCGCTGCAGGCACAACGTGCGTCGTCGACTACGCCCCGCACCGCCACGTTGCCGCCACCTGCGCCGAATACGGCGCCCATGTTGGCGGCCCTCGAACAGGGTGCGCCGCACTACACCGAAATCGCCCAGCGCATCTGGAGCTTCGCGGAAGTCGGCTATATGGAGGTGCAGAGTTCGGCGCTGCTGCAGCGCGAACTGCAGAACGCCGGATTCACCGTGAAGGCCGGGCTCGCGGGTGAGCCGACCGCGTTCGTGGCGGAGTTCGGCAGCGGCGCGCCAGTCGTTGCGCTGCTCGGCGAGTTCGATGCACTCCCCGGCCTGTCGCAGGATGCCGCGCCGGTGCGCAAGCCGCTCATCAGCGGCGGGCCAGGACATGGCTGTGGGCATCACCTGTTCGGCACGGCGAGTACCGCAGCCGCTATCGCGGTTAAGGAGTGGATGGTCGCCAACAAGGTGAAGGGTACGTTGCGCATGGTGGGCACGCCGGCAGAAGAAGGCGGCTCTGGCAAAGTCTACATGGTGCGCGACGGGATTTTCGCCGACGTGGACGCGGTGATTGCGTGGCATCCGGGTGACGAGAACTCCGTGACCGGAGAGCGCACGATGGCCAACGTGTCCGGCAAGTTCAAATTTCACGGCATCAGTGCGCACGCCGCCGGCGCCCCCGAGCGCGGACGGTCGGCGCTCGACGGGGTGGAGGTCATGAACGTGATGACGAACTTCCTGCGCGAGCACATTCCCGATGGCAGCCGCATTCACTACGTCATCACAGACGGCGGCCGTGCCCCGAATGTCGTACCCGACGAAGCGGAGGTGTACTACTACGTCCGCCACGTGGACATGAAGGTCGTGAACGACGTGTGGTCGCGTGTCGTGAACGCGGCCAAGGGCGCGGCACTCGGCACAGGCACCACGTACGATCTGCAATTGGTGGGATCGGTGTACGCGCTGTTGCCGAACGAAACGCTGGCGCGCATTCAGCAGCGTGCGCTTGAGCGCGTGGGCGGGTACACCCTCTCCGCGCAGGAACGCGCCTTCGCCGAACAGTTGCAACAGTCGCCGAACTTCGTGGTCATGCCGCTGAGCAACACGCAAGCCATCAAGCCGCTCGTGCTCGATCAGGCGGGGCTCGCGTCCACCGACGTCGGCGACGTGAGCTGGAATGTGCCCACGGTGCAGCTCTCCACGGCCACGTGGGTGCCCGGCACGGCGGCCCATTCGTGGCAGGCGGTGGCGGCCGGAGGCATGAGCATCGGCGCGCGCGGCATGATGGTCGCCGCCAAGACCATGGCGCTCACGGCAGCCGACCTGTTCGGCGCCCCCACCGCCATTGCCGCGGCCAAGGCGGAGCTCGTGCAGCGACGCGGTGCCGATTTCAAATACACCACACTGCTCGGCACCCAAAAGCCGCAGCTTGACTATCGCAAGGGCACCGTGCCCGCGGTCACGTCGCCCACCGGTGTGCCCTGAGCGAACGTAACGCGTGCGTGATAATACGCTCGGTCACGGCCACGTGAAGATGTTACTGGCCGAGGTGGCCAAGCGCGCGCGGGCGATCTGGAACGGCTCCCGCCAGAATGAGCGGCCGGCGATGGTGTAGGTGAACCGTACGGAAAAATCCTTCGCTCCCCTGTCAGGCACATACGGAAAGGCAAAGTCGAGTCGTGCCAGCGAGCGCGACTCGCGCGGCACCGCGGTGAGCACACTCAGTCCCACGCTGCCGCGCGTGCTACTCGAACCGAACGGCACGTCGCCCTTGAACATGTGCCCCGCATCGGCGAACGCCGCCGCGCCCCAACCGAGATAGCGTGCAACGCCGGGAAAGACGATACGGCGTTCGGCGCGAACGATCAATCGACTCCCACCGGCGACCCGGGAGCCCGCATATCCGCGCACGCCGCTCAGCGGGTCGTCGATGGTGAGCTGATACGGCACGTCATGTCGCCACGCCCCCGCGTACTCGATCGACCAGAGACGAGTCTGGCGCGGCGAAGGACGCGAATACCACGCAACGCGACCGCTGCCGACAATGTTCGCCCAGCGCGCATCGCGACGACGCGACTCGAACTGCGAACGCACACCCAGGAATGACCGTTCGCTACCTACGCCCGCGTAAAAATCGCCGGCAGCAAACGGTCCGGTCGAACTCCCGCTCACCGTCGTGCCGATCGTCGTGGCCAGCTGCACGCCGCGACCAATGTCCTGCACACCCTCCAGCGCGTCGAATCCCTTCACCTTCGCGAAGTTGATCACGCGCACGCCACTCACCACGCCAAGCTGCACCGCGTCGCTCGAGACATACTGCGCCACCAGCGCACGATCGCTTGGCTGCGGCACGAGTCCGGTGTCGCTGATGATGACCGGCGTGATCGCAGCGCGCCGTCGCTCCACGCTGGCCAGCGCGCCCACCAGCACACGGGCCGATGATGCGGTGGCCAGTCGCATTGCCACGCCGATGTCGGCACGCTCGCGTACCGTGTTCAGCGCCAACGGATCACCACTCGGCCGCACGAATTGCAGATATCCGTCGTCCCGCACGTACCCCGCGTAGCCCGCGACCTCCTGCAGGTCAGTGTAGAACGGCTGCGCGACGGCAACTTGGGTGAAGCCACCCAGCGGCCGACGCGCCAGCAGAACGTTGGCGACCATCGGTCGATCGAAGAGATGGTAGTCGGCGTAGCGCACGCCGATACCGTCACGAAATGCACGACCACCGCGCCAACTCACCGAGGCGAGGTGTCCCGTGCCCGCAATGTTGCTGTTGCCAAGCTCCACGAACGAGGGCCGCGAGTCCCGCACTCCCACGCCCACGATCGGGCGCGCGTCGTCGATCGTTTCGACCTCCACCCGCACCCGTCCGTCGGCTTCGTCAACGACACGCACAGTGGCGTCGGCGAGGTACGGTTGCAGTCGCAGCACCCGCTCCGATTCGGCACGCCGCTGTTCCGTGCAGGGCATCCCTTCGCGCAGCTGTAGGAACGGTCGGATGGCGTGCGACTTGGTGGGAATGCCGAGGAGGACCGGCTGCAGAATCGCGCGACTCCACGCCGGCGCCCGCAACTTATCCATGACCGTGCGCTCCGATCGCTGAATGATCACCGCCGAGACGAGCTTCCCGTCGCACGTCGCTTGCGCCATCCCCGGGAGCGGCGCGAGCAGGATCAGCAGGGGCATTGGACACAGGGAACGGCGCATGCGCAATTCTCGCTGCCGAACACGGGACAGGCAATCGAGGTATTTTTTCTGGGTGATCGCCGTCTCTTTTCCCTTGCTCGCGCCTCGTGCCCCTGCCGAACAGCTGTCCCCGATGCGGCGAGACGTATCCCGACGGCGTGGCCTTTTGCGCCACAGACGGGACGCGACTCGTCCGGGGGGCGTCGTCCAACGACCTGATCGGGACGGTCATCGCCGATCGGTACCGTGTGGTGTCGCGGTTGGGCGAAGGCGGGATGGGACACGTGTACCTGGCCGAGCACGTGCGCATGAAGCGCAAGAGCGCCATCAAAATCATGCGGCCGGCGCTGGTGGGCGACGTGGAAGCCCTTCAGCGCTTCACCCGCGAGGCGGAAAACGCCAGTCAGCTGTCGCACCCGAACATCGCAGCAATCTTCGACTTCGGTGAAACGGACGACGGCGTGGTGTATCTCGCCATGGAGTACGTGGACGGCGAGTCACTGGCCGCACGTCTCGAACGCGATTCAGCGCTGCACCCTGACGTCGCCGCGGATATTCTCGGTCAGGCCGCCGACGCCCTGCAGGCCGCACACGATCTGCAGATGCTGCACCGCGACATCAAGCCGGACAACATCATGCTCGGCTCGCGCCCCGACGGCACGTACATGGTGAAGTTGGTGGATTTCGGTATCGCCCGCACCATGGACGGCAGTAACACGCGCGTTACGCGCACCGGCTTTTCCGTGGGCACGCCGCAGTACATGTCGCCCGAACAGTTGGCCGGAGACACGCTCGATGCGTCGAGCGATCAGTACGCATTGGCGCTGGTGGCGTTCTATGCGCTCACCGGGCGGCATGCGTTTCCAACCGAATCGTCGAAGGAGTCATTGATCGCGCGACTCACCAGCCGACCGCGCACGTTGCAGGACGCCCGAACGGACGTGGAGTGGCCGGAACCGCTGCAGGTGGTGTTCAACCGTGCGCTGTCCCCAGACAGTGGCGACCGCTTTCTCACCATCTCCGAGTTCGCGCATGCGCTGACCGCTGCGATCAGCGAGATGACGCCGACCCAGACGGCGGAGTTGTACCGACGCGCGCTCGATGCCCGCGTCGCAAGCGTCGCGGCGCGCACGCCGCACACCGATCGCGAGGGGCTCAAGCTGCACAGTGGCGGCATGGCGGCGCTGTCGACGACCGGCGGCGTTGCCGCCGTGAGCGGAAGCGGCGTCTCGACCGGTGCAACCGCTCCGCGCGGGTTCGTGGGGACGGTGGACCGGCAGACAGGTGCCGATTCCGGGTCAGGCGGCGTGACGGTGCGCACCTCCGGGTCGGGATCCCGTGGGCTGATGGCCGGTGGCGCGGTGGTGGTGGTGGTTGGCCTGCTTTGGGCGGCATTCGGTCGGAGCGGCGGGGTCACGTCGACCACCGCCGGAGTGAACCGAGACTCCGCTGCGGGTGGTGATACGGCCGCGGCGGTGTATGTGCCCCCTCCGTCCGGCGCCGTTGCGCTGACAGATTCCCGTACGGACAGCCTCGCGTTGGGCGCGGGTTCGACGGGTGGCGGTTCGACGGGTGGAGGTTCGACGGGTGGCGGAACTCCGGGCGCCGCACCAAAGAGCAGCGGACTGGGCGGCAGGGCGCCAA
>JBBQSM010000126.1:0-13585 GCA_038234895.1 Gemmatimonadales bacterium | reverse complement strand
GGCAAGGATCTTTTCGTCGGGCTCACCGCGGTCGAGCATGCGCAACACACCGATCGGTCGGCAGGCAATCTGACATCCCGTAAACGTGGGCTCGTTGATGCGCACGAGAATGTCGAGCGGATCATTGTCTTCGTGCAGCGTCTGCGGAATGAAGCCGTAGTCACCCGGATAGTGCACGGCCGAGTACAGCACGCGATCGAGTTTGAACTGTCCGCTGACCTTGTCCAGTTCGTACTTGTTGCGCGAGCCGGCGGGAATCTCGATGATTGCCGTGACCTGCTCGGGCGGATGATCGCCGGCGGCGACGTCGTGCCATGGATTGTGCATACAATAGGTGTCGAAAGTGTCAGGACGCACGCGCTACGCGCACGCAATTGGCGCTACTACAGTCAGCGCGTGCGCAACGCGACTGCCGCTTCGATGGCAAAATACGTGATCACCAGATCAGCGCCGGCGCGCACGATGGCGACCAGCGATTCCAGCATGGCGCGCTCCCCGTCGATCCAGCCGCGTTCCGCCGCGGCCTTGATCATGGAGTACTCACCACTGACTTGATACGCCGCGAGCGGCATGCCGGTATCCTGCTTCACTGCGGAAATGATGTCGAGGTAGGCACCGGCCGGCTTGACCATCAGGATATCCGCACCCTCAGAGACGTCTAGCCGTACTTCGCGCAACGCTTCGCGCCCGTTCGCGGGGTCCATTTGGTAGCTGCGACGGTCCCCGAAGGCGGGCGTGGATTCGGCGGCCTCGCGGAACGGCCCGTAAAACGCCGACGCGTACTTCGCCGCGTAACTCATGATCGGCACCTGCTCGTACCCGGCCGCATCGAGTGCAGCGCGCAGATGCCCGATGCGCCCATCCATCATGTCGCTGGGGGCGACGATGTCGGCCCCGGCCTCAGCGTGCGACACCGCTTCGCGCGCCAACAGCTCGAGCGTCGCGTCGTTGTCCACCTCACCGGCCGGCGTGAGCAGCCCACAGTGGCCATGATCGGTGTACTCGCACATGCATACGTCGGTGATGACCAGCAGCTGCGGAAACGCGGCCTTGACCGCGCGGATCGCCTCCTGCACCGGTCCATGCGCGTCCCACGCCGACGAGCCTTCGTGATCCTTCTGATCGGGAATACCGAAGAGCAAGATGCCACCGATTTTTTCGGCGACCGCACGCTCGGCGTCCTTGAGCAATTCATCAACGCTTGTTTGCGACACGCCAGGCATGGAGCCGATCGGTGCGCGAATGCCGGTGCCGCTGCGCACAAACAACGGCCAGATGAACTGCGCCGGATCGAGTCGAGTCTCACGTACGACGCGACGAATCGCATCGGTGCGGCGCAGCCGGCGCATGCGCATCGGCAGCGGCGCCATCGGAACGTCGGTGCCGGGTAGGACCAGTGCATCGCGCGTCATGACGCCACACTTCCCGTGTCGGCGCGCTGCATGTCGTATCGACCGTCGCGCAGCTCGTGCCCCGGTTCATCACGCGTGCGTAACGCGGCCAGAATTTCCGCCCCACCGTCACGGTGCAACTGCGCCGCGAGTGCACGGCCGGCGGCCGTCGGGTCAGAGAGATCCACCGGCATCGAGCCGCGCACCACCTGCGTGCCGTCGATTGCTGCAATCACGCCATGCAGCACCGTACCCGTCGCCTCACGCAGCATCGCCGCACCGATCGGCACCTGACAACCGCCTTCGAGCGCGGCCAGCATCGCGCGTTCGCACGTGACCGCCGCCCGCGTGTCCGCGTGATCCAGTAACGAGAGCACCGCGCTCATGCGCGCGTCGTTGCTGCGCGCCTGCACCGCGATGGCGCCCTGCCCCGGCGCGGACAACCAGTCGGGCGGATCGAGCAGGGCCACGATACGATCGCCCAGTCCGAGGCGTCGAAGTCCCGCTGCGGCCAGCAGCGCGGCGTCCACCTCACCCTCGTCGATTTTGCGCAATCGTGTGCCCACGTTACCGCGCAGTTCGCGCACGTCCAGATCGGGGCGCAGCGCGCGCAACTGTGCACGCCGGCGCAAAGACGACGTGCCGATGCGTGCGCCGTGCGGCAACTCGTGCAGCGTGCGCGCCGTGACCCCGGGAGCCACCACCAATGCGTCGCGCGGGTCTTCGCGCTCGAGCAGCGCAACGATCGTCAGTCCGTCGGGATCGGCGGTGGGCAAGTCCTTGAGCGAATGCACGGCGCAATCGGTGCGACCCGTGACCAGATCGGCCTCGAGCTCCGCCGTGAACAACCCCTTTTCGCCGATGGCGTTCAGCGGCCGGTCGAGGATCCGATCGCCGATCGTGGTATACGTGACCAGTTCGCTGGCCACCCCCTGCGCCGCCAGCGCCGCCGCCACCTGGCGCGCCTGTCGCAAGGCCAGCTCGGAGGAGCGCGTGCCGATGCGAACGACGATGTCGGATCCCGTGTGCGCTGCTGTCTTTGTTGCAGTGTCTGTCATGCCGAATTCTACCGTGATGGCGAAAACGCCGCGATGATGCTGCGAACCAAACCTTCTGCGGTGGCCGCACCCGACTCCACCTTGACCGGGAATCCGGCAATCCGCGCGGCACGCGCCGTCACCGGACCGATACAGGCCACCGGCAACCGTCGCGCGTATTCCGCGGGAAGCGCATCCAGCAGCGCGTCGACGGCACTGGGCGCGGCGACCGTCACCAGATCGAGTCCGTTCGACGTCGCCAACGCACGCAAACGCGCCTGCCCCTCGGCGTCCACAGTGCTGCGATAGACCGGCACCACGTCCACCAGCGCACCCAGCGCACGCAGCCCGTTGGGGAGCACGTCGCGGGCGCCCTGCGCGGCCGGGTAGAGCATGCGCGCGCCATCGACATCGGTGCGCGACGACATTGCATCGACCAGCGACTCGGCGTGAAACCGCTCCGGCATGAGCGTGGGCGTCCAGCCGTGCTGTTGTGCCGCCTCCGCCGTGGCCGACCCAACCACCGCGATCTTCCGATTGCGGAGCTGTGCGGCAGCGAGCGGGGACGCCACGGCGGCGGCCAGATGCTCCACCGCATTCACACTGGTAAGCAGGACCCACGCATAGTCCGCCAACGCCGCCACCGCCGCAGCCAATGGCGCCGGATCGAGCGTTTCGATACGGGTTAGTGGAATCTCGTGGACCGTGGCCGCCGCCTGCCGCAGCGCAGCCGCCAACGGGCCACCGCGCTCCCCCGCTCGCGTCACCGCGATGCGCACGCCCGCCAGCGGCGCGCCCGTCGCCGCCGCGGCGCTCACTGCGGCGTCACGCGGAGGTGCGGCGCACGCGCGCCATGCGACGCAGCACGAGGGCGATGTAGCCAAGGTAGACCACGAAGGTGACGATGTAGCCGGCGATCATGTAATTGCTCGTGTCCGGCGGACCGCCCGCCTTGGGCACGAACGCCACCTCGCCCTGCCCCGGAAGCGGCGCCGGGGACGGCGCGGTTTGCGTCATGGGCGGCGTCGCGGGCGAGGTGCCGGCCTGTGCCGCAGATGGATCCGGCTGTATCACCACGCGCGTCGCGTGCATCAACCGAACTCCAAGGCGATACGCGCGTCACGCACCGTGGCGTAGCGGAAACGCAACCGCAACAGCGCGAAGAACAACAGCACGAAGGCCGCCGCACTCAGCCCGAATGTCGAGGCCATCTCGGGCGGGAGACTCGGCTGCGTGAGCGCTTCCGGCTTGATCACGATCGGCGACGGATGCTGCGAGCGGAACAGATAGACCGTCAGGTGAATGAACGGCACCAACAACGCGGCCAACGAGCCCATGACGGCGGACAGCCGGGCGCGCGCCTCGGGCTGCTCGATCGCCCCCCGCAGCACGAGATACGACACCACCAGAAACCACAGAAACAACGTGCTGGTCAGTCGTGCGTCCCACACCCACCACGTGCCCCAGCTGGAGCGCCCCCAGATCGGACCGGTCGTCAGCACCACGGTCATGAACACCAGCGCCACTTCGGCCGACGCCTCTGCCAGCCGGTCCAGGCGTTCGTCCTTCACCCAGAGATACCCGATGCTCAGGATCGCGAGGAGCGGGCAGCCGATATAGAGACCGGCGATTGCCGCCGGCACGTGCAGGTAGAACAGCTTTTGCACGTCCCCCAGCATAGCGTCGGCCGGCGTGAAAAACAGCGCACGCGCCACGGCAGCGGCGCATGCCACCAGCGCGACTGCCAACAGCCAGTCGAACCCCGGGGACGCCGGACTCGCTGCTGCTACTCGTTCCGGGCGCGTGCCCACAGGCGACACCGACGTCATGACCTACTCCTCGAGGGTATACGGGAAGGCGACGGTACACGCCGCCGTGAACACAATGTCGAACGCGACGAGGACTTTCAACCAACTCGCCGCGTCGGAAAACGGGCGCCCGCTCAGCAGCACCACCGACGCCTGTGCGGCTGGGATCACCAGCGGGACGAAAAACGGCAGCGCCAGCATTGGCAGCAGCATCTCAGCCATCCGCGTGTTCGACGCCACAGCGGCGAAGAGTGTTCCCACCGCCGACAACCCCACCGAGGCCAGCGCGACGACACCCAATACGCCGAGCCATTCCGGACCGGCCGGCAGTCCGAAAAACAGCGCGATCGCCGGCAACGCCAGCGCCTGCACCGCCGTCACGAAGACCAGATTGGCCAGCGCCTTTCCCGCGAAGACCGATTCGCGTGACATGGGCGACGCGAGCAGTGCGTCCATGGCCCGATCGGCTTGCTCCACGGCGAACGAGCGGTTGAGCCCGAGCAACCCCGAAAAGGTGAAAATCACCCAGAGCACGCCCGGCGCGAGATCCACCGCACTCACTGCGGTTGCGTCCCACGTGAAACGGAAAATCGCTACTGAGAGCAGGGCGAACACGCAGGCGGCGAGGAAGGCACTCCGCGTGCGGAACTCAATCAGCAGGTCCTTGCGCGCCAGTCGCCACGTATCGGCCAAAAAGCCCGCCGGCCGATGCGTGGTCGGAACGGACACCGCCGAGCCATGCGTCTTCGCGCTCACTCGATCCCCGTCGTCACGAGATCACGATACCGCTCGCCGTACGCCGCCACGTCAAACCCCTGCGCGCCGGCACGATCGGTCACCACGAAGCGGCCGTTCATCATGATGGCGGCATCGGTGGCCAGCGCGAGGCCTTCGCCCAAGTGATGCGTCACCAGAATCAGCGTGGCGCCATCGGCTTTGAGCTCGCGCAGCGCCGCGGTGAGGGCGCGCGCTCCCACTTCGTCCAGTCCGGTGTACGGTTCGTCCAACAACAGCAGACGCGGCCGGTGGACGAGTGCCCGCGCAATCGAGACGCGCTGCTGCAGTCCGCGACTGAGCAAGCGCACCGGCGACTCGGCGCGATCGGCCACGCGCAGGCGGGTCAATGCCTCCATGGTCGCGCTGTCCGCGTCGCGCAGCCCCTGACACTCTGCGGCAAAGCGCACATTTTCCCGCGCGGTGAGCGGCGCATAGAGCATTGAGTGGTGCGAAATCAGCCCCACGAGATGTCGCACCGAGGCGTCGCCCGGCAATCGATGACCGTGCAGCGTGGTCGTCCCTTCGGTCGCCTTGATCAACCCGCCGAGTAGCCGAAGCAGCGTGGTCTTACCCGCACCATTCGGCCCAAACAGTGCCAGGCAATCGCCCGCGCCGAGTGCGAGGGACACATCGTCCACAGCGCGTCGATTACCGAAGCGACGCACGAGCCCCTCCGCCACCAGCACCGGGGCGGCGGTGAGTGCGACTGGAACGGCCGTGGGGATCGCGGAATCGTGCGCAAGCATCGCACAAGGTTAGTGGAGCGGGCGGTTGCCCGCGACGCGTCCGCAGGACAGCTTCGCCATTGGTACTTCGCACACGACGGATCGCAGCGGCGGCACGCCGCGCTTGGCATGTGACCTCGTGCCGTCCTTCCTACCGATCAGGCCCCGCCGACTACCGACGATGACCGATATCGACGTTCTGCTGCAGGAGAACCGCTCGTTTCCTCCGCCGGCCGGGTTTCGCGCCACTGCACGCGTTCACGACAGCCGCATGGTCGATGATGCCGCGTTAGACCCGCTGCACTTCTGGGCGCGCGAGGCCAGTGAACTCGAATGGAGTAAGAAGTGGGATCAGGTCCTCGACTGGACGCCGCCCCACGCGCAGTGGTTCGTGGGAGGCGAGCTCAATGCCAGTGTGAATTGCGTGGACCGGCACATCAACGGGCCGCGTCGCAACAAGGCCGCGCTCATCTGGGAAGGCGAACCGGGCGATCGGCGCACGTTCACCTACTGGGACCTGTATCGCGAAGTGAATCTCGCCGCGAACATGCTCAAGCATCTCGGCGTGAAAAAGGGCGATCGGGTAGCAATCTACCTGCCCATGATCCCCGAGGCGGTTTTCGCCATGCTGGCCTGCGCGCGCATCGGCGCGGTGCACACGGTCGTCTTTGGTGGATTCTCCCCCGAGTCACTCCGCGACCGCATCAACGATTGCGGTTGCAAAGTGCTCATCACGGCAGACGGCGGGTACCGACGCGGCCAGGTCGTGCCGCTCAAGCGCAACGCCGACAAGGCGCTCGAAGACTGCCCCACGATCGAGCACGTATTGGTGGTGATGCGTCGCCGCTCCGGGGTGGGCGACGAGATGTTCGCCGAAATGAAGGACGGACGCGATCACTGGTGGCACCGGCTCAAGCGCGAGGTGCCCAAGCGGTGCGAGCCCGAGCCGATGAACGCCGAAGACAACCTGTTCATCCTGTACACGTCGGGCACGACGGGCAAGCCGAAGGGGATCGTGCACACCACCGGCGGCTACATGACCGGTGTGCACGCGACCACCAAGTACGTCTTCGATCTGAAAGACGAGGACGTCTACTGGTGTACCGCCGATATCGGCTGGATCACGGGCCACTCGTATCTCGTATACGGTCCACTGGCCAACGGCGCCACGTGCCTCGTGTACGAAGGTGCGCCCGACTGGCCGGAAAAGGATCGCCTCTGGCAGATCTGCGAACGGTACGGCGTGACGATCTTTTACACGGCGCCCACTGCCATACGCGCCTTCATGAAGTGGGGCAAACAGTGGGTCGACAAGCACGACTTGTCACAACTGCGACTGCTCGGCTCGGTCGGTGAGCCGATCAACCCCGAAGCCTGGATCTGGTACAACGAGGTCATTGGCAAAGGGGCGTGTCCGATCGTGGATACGTGGTGGCAAACCGAGACCGGCGCGATCATGATCACCCCGTTGCCCGGACTCACCGCCACCAAACCCGGCTCGGCCACACATCCCTTTCCGGGCGTGCGCGCGTCGCTACTGGACAACGACGGCAACGAGATCGCGGTGGGCGGTGGACTGCTCGCGCTCACGCATCCGTGGCCGTCCATGCTGCGCACCATCTGGGGCGACGATCAGCGATACATCGACACCTATTTCTCCAAATGGCCCGGGCGTCCGGATCTCTACTTTGCCGGTGACGGTGCCAAGCGCGACGCCGACGGCTATCTCTGGATTCTGGGGCGCGTGGACGATGTGCTGAACGTGGCCGGTCATCGTATTGGCACCATGGAAGTCGAAAGCGCACTTGTCGATCATCCGTCGGTGGCCGAGGCCGCCGTGGTGGGAAAGACACACGACATCAAGGGACAGGCCATCGCCGCGTTTGTCACGCTCCGTCATGGCTATCACGCGAGCACAAGTCTGCGCGACGAACTACGCGAGCACGTGGCGCTCAAGATCGGAGCGCTGGCACGACCCGATGACATTCTCTTCAGCGCCGATCTGCCCAAGACGCGATCAGGGAAGATCATGCGGCGGCTGCTGCGCGACATCGCCGAGGGACGGGCGTTGGGTGACACCACGACCTTGGCCGACCCGACGGTGGTGGCCAGTCTCAAGGACCAGTACGAAGCGCAGGAGTCGTAGCGCGCGAACGTATGGCGAGCGACGCAGCAACAGCGGCCCGGCGGACGACAACGTGACAGCAATCACCGTCCCGAAACACTGCCGGGCCGGAATGCGTCTAGTGTTCACCCATGTCAATTCTCGGCAAGCTCTTTCCGGAAACGCTCTTCCCGCGCAAACTCACAGCGGAAGCGGAGCAGCGCGTGCGCCTCGTGCAGGCACGGGCTGAAGAAGCGCTCGTTCGCACGCACGTCGAGAACGCATTGCTGTTTGTCGATACGCTCGCCCCCGACGTGGGCTACGAACGTGCGCTGGACATCTATGTGCGAGAGCTGGGCGTCCCCGATCCACTGGCCAGTGTCATTGCCACGCGTGCGCTCGTGGTGCTTGGCGAAGCGCTCGTGCCGCAGTCTGGGGAACACAGTGCCGGAAACGACGAATCGCAGACTGAGGAGCCACCGCTCCCTCGCCTGCGACTCGATGATGCGGCGGCGCGCCGAAAGCGCGCCTGACCGTTTCGGACCGCGCGATGTAGCTACTTCGCGGCGCTGTCCGGCGTCGCGGCTGCTGCCGCGGGTGCGGGTGCTGGTGTCGCCGCACGAATGCTGTCCACGATCTGCTTGAGCATGTCGTAGGTCATCCCCTGCGAGTACATCTTGCCGCCGATGACAAACGTGGGCGTGGACGGCACGCCGAGCTTCTCGCCTTCGGCCTTGTGCGCGGAGATGCGCGCCAGATTCTTTTGCGAGTCGAAGCACTGCTTGTACGCGGCGACGTCCAATCCGAGCTGCTGGGCGTACGAATCGAACACCTTGCGTGGGTTGCTCGTCGCCTGCGTGTTCCAATCGTACTGGCCGGCGAAGATGGCATCGTGCATTTCCCAGAACTTCCCCTGATCGGCGGCGCAGGACGCGGCGAGTGACGCAGAGATGGTGTTCGGGTGAATCGGCAGCGGATAGTCGAAATACCGGAAGTTCGCGAGGCCGGCATCCACGATGCGCGCCCGCATGTCCGGCTCGGTGATCGCGGCGAACTGGGCGCAACCGGGGCACTCGAAATCACCGAATTCGATGATCGTCACGGGCGCGTTCGGATCACCGCGCAAATAGCCCTCGCCCTTGGGCAGTTCGGTACCCGCCGCGAGGGTGACCGGCGCGGGCTTGGCTCCGTTCACGGAGTACCAGATAGCGCCGCCTGCCGCAGCGGCGATGGCGATCAGCAGCACCAGAAATGGCGTGCGGGATTTTGTCGGCGTTGCCTTTGCCACTCGATCTCCTCGTCGTCGTCCGGCAACCAGCCGGTGGGTTCCAAGATGCCTGCGTCCGCCTACCGCGCCTCGTCCAGAGCAGAAGTTGTGACCAGCGCCGTAAGCTACGCGCGACACCGCGTCCGGCGCTATCCTGTCGGGGTCGGTGCGCCCGTCTCCGACGTGCCTTGTTGTCGACCGGTCCCTCATCGAGTCGTGTACACCGATCATTTGCGAATTCCAGTCGGCGTCGGTGCGCTCCACGCTGAACGCACTGGACGTGGCGGCCCCGCCATCGTGCTGCTGCACGGTTTTGGCACGTGCAGCTTTTTGTGGCGCGCGGTCGCGCCGCCGCTGGCGTCGGCCGGGTTCACCGTGGTCGCCCTCGATCTGCTCGGCCACGGCGAGTCGGACCGACCGCTCGACGTCGCGTACGACCTCGCCGCACAGGCCGGGTATGTCGAACGGGCGATGTCGGCGCTGCGACTGCCGGCGGCGAGCGTGGTGGGACAGGACATCGGGGCGGTAGTCGCAATGCTGTTGGCGGCACAGCGACCGGCCCGCGTCAGACAGCTCGCGCTGCTGAGCGCCAGCAATCCCTTTGATCTGCCGGGCGCAGGCATCCGTGCGATGCGCCGATCGGCAGCTCGCGCCGTGCTGGGCGGCAACGCCTTGTTCGCGGCCCTCCCGCTCATTCAAGAGCTGCTCAAGGACGCGGTTGCGGATCCGGCGGCGATCCCACCGCTGTTGACGGCGCGGTACCTGGCCCCGTGGGTGGGTGACGACGCGGTATCAAGGCTTCTGCAGTTGGCGAGCGCGGTGGACCTGGCTGAGGCAGACCTGGCGTCGCTGCAAGGGCTGTCCTGTCCTGCGCTGCTGCTGGATGGGGCAGTACCACCGATCGCCCCAACGGCCACGGGCGATGCGTTGATATCGGCGCTGGGACTGCGCGACGCGCGCACGGAAGCGGTCGCGGCAGCGGCGCGGCTTATCCCCGAGGAACAGCCGGCGGCGCTCGCTGACCGTCTATTGGCGTGGATGCGCGCTGACGCCCCCGAGGGTCAACGGAAATCGTGACTCGTGCGTCATATATACGGGTGCGCCACTAGGAAAACCGTGGCGTTCCGGGTAAAATTCATGAGTCCGGCGGACAGCCCGCCGGCACTGTGCGGTTTTGACGTACTACCCCGAGGAAATGGTTAAGCCAAAGCTTC
Source organism: Gemmatimonadales bacterium (assembly GCA_038234895.1). Taxonomy (GTDB): domain Bacteria; phylum Gemmatimonadota; class Gemmatimonadetes; order Gemmatimonadales; family Gemmatimonadaceae; genus Gemmatimonas. Next base: position 3,262 of record JBBQSM010000126.1, on the reverse strand, counting down.
GTCCGCGACGTGATTCCGTGGTGTCCTCACCGTACCAAGAGGCCCGCGACGAGCTGTTCCAGCAGATCATGCAGTGCGGTGTCATCGGGTGTCATCCCGAAGACCAGAAAGAGTGGTTCGATGCCACGTTGCAGTACCTCGCCGGCCGGTATCCCGAGATCAAGGCTCCTGAAATGACGGAGCTGCGTACACTCGGTGAGCGTTTTGCCCAGCCGACGAAGAAGCAGGTTCAGGAAGCCGCTGCCGTTTGACCGGAGTCCGCGCAGCAGGTTGACCGACCGCACCTGATGTTACTATCGAACGCCTTCGCATCCGCGAAGGCGTTCGTCGCAGTGCGCACCGGCAAAACGCCGCGACACCGCAGCGACTCCGCCGCCGCGCTAGACCAGTTCCGGTTTGCGCACCCGTTCGCGCCAGAGCATCAGCGTGTAGTCCGCCGTGGCAATGAGCCCCAACGCCGCGACCAACAGCACCAGCGCGTTCACCGCCGCGGGCAGCAGCAGCACGGCCATGAACGTGGAGAATTGGGCGCCGGTGACCAACTTGCCCACCGGGCGGGCCTTGAAGGTGATCGGTCGCAACCAGCTCACACTGCGCGCGACGAACCACCCGATGATCGACATGACGTCGCGAAACATGATCGCGACCGCCTGCCAGAGCGACAGTTCGCCACCGGCGACATAGCTCACCACCACCGCCAGCACAAAGAACCGGTCCGCCACCGGATCAATCAGGGCGCCGAGTCGACTCATGCTGTGCATACGGCGCGCGATCCAGCCGTCCAGGAAGTCGCTGAGCGAGGCGACGACGATGAGCGCCAGCCGTACCATCACGTGCTCGGTCAGCACGAAACCGAACGCCAGCGCAATGCGCGACGTGGAAACGAGATTCGGCAGCGTGAGCAAGGACGGGCGGGGCATGACGCAAAGTACCCGTACGGGCCACCGGGGTGCCAGCGACGAGGTGCCCGCGTTAACGTGCCGGGATGAGCGTGCCGAAGGGAGGTGCCGTCGTGCATCTGATCGCCGAGTTGACAGGCATTGCTCCAGCGCAGCTGCATGATGCCGCGCTGCTTGGCGGCTTGCTCATTGCCGCGGCCGGGGCGGCGGGATTGCATGCCGCGACGCCACCGCTGTTGCGTGCCGACCCGCTGCGAGGCGTCGACGCGATGCTGCTGCTGGAAGGCGGCCACGCCACGTTGCACACCGAAGCGCACCGTCGCGCGCTGCTCCTCGACCTGCTGGTGCCGGAGCCTGCCGAGCTCGCCCGCGCGCTGGCCGTCTTCACGCGACGTCTCGCACCCGCCACCGTCGCTGCGGAGCGTCTGATTCGACTGGCGGCGGTGACGTGAGCGATCAACTGGCGCCGCTGCTCCTGCTCATCACCATCGTCGTGTTGGTGTGGGACGTCGTGCTGGCCGGTTGGATTGCGTCGCGGCGTGAGGCGCCGGTGATCTTCACGAATCTCACCAGCCTCTGCGGACTGCTGGTGGCGCCGGCGCTGGTGGTTGCGCTGGCGACTGGCACCGTGGCGGGTTCGCGCACCATCTCCGGTATCTCATGGCTGCTGCCGGCGATCGCGTGCGCGTTCGCCGTGCAGGTGCTGTTTGCTGCGGTAACGCGGCTGGTCTCCGTTGTCGTAGCGATCCCGATCCTGCTTTATGATCTCGCCGTGGCCGCCGTGGCCATCGGGGACTATCTGGTATCGCAGCACGGCACGGCCCCGTTGGGACTGCAGGCAGCCGTCGCCGCTCGCGACTCGCTGCTGGGCATGGCGGTGGGACGCGCCGCGCTGGTCTCACCGTTTGCGCTGCTGGTGCCGATGATCGCCCCGGCCTATCCGGCGCGCTGGCGCCTGTCCGCTGTGGTCCGCGCGGCGTTGGTTCTTTCTGCCACGGTCGTAACCACGCTGCTGGTTCTCGAGTGGCCACGCGGTCTGGGCGCGATCCGCAGCTACGAACCGGCGCTGCTCGTGCCAATGCAGTCGCGTCCCGCCGGCGACTTCGTGATCGGCATGCGGCTCTTTCCCAGACTTGACGGAGCGCCCACTGCGCGCACCGCCGCGGCGGATCTGGCGATGGCGGCGGTCTTCCGTCCGGAGATCGTGCTGGTGGTGCTCGATGCCGACGGCACACGTGCTTCCGCGCTCGATTCGCTGTCGCGCTCGCTCGAGTCGCTGCGTGACGACAGTGTCCGCATCGCCGTCGCGCTCTCGGTAGATGGTGAACCGTCGGCGGAGGACGATCGTGCGCGGCTGGCGGCGCTGGAGCGGGTGCTGGTGCGCGTGAAGCCCGATGTCGTGCTGCCGGCGCTCGCGCCGCCGGTGCCGTCGTTGCTGCGCCGTCGTGCCGCGTCGGCCGATTGGTGGCGGCGCATCGAAACGGAAGCGGCGGTGGTCATCGCGCGCGTGCGACCGCGCGCGCAGCTGGCGTGGAGCGCGTCCCGCCTCGACGTGACCGACAGCGCCGTGTATGCGTGGGCCTCGTTGCCGGCCTCGCCGGTGCGCGTGATCGGTGCCGTGTCGTATCCGTCGTTCTCCGGTCTCCCCGCAGTGGATGCGCGCCTGCGCACGTTCGAACGCTGGCACGCGCGCGCGCTGTCGACTGGCGGTGGCCGCCAACCCCACTGGCTGATGAACGTGGGCGGGCTGGCGCACGCGCATGGCGACGCCGCGCAACTAGCGGCGATCCGGCATGCCCTCGCCTGGGGATCGCGTCGGCCGTGGATCGGAGCGGCCATTGTCGGAGAGCCGGCCGACTACGACGGCGGCGTGGGACTGCGCGCTGCCAACGGGAGAGCGCGCGTTGCACTGCGAAGCGTTGCCGCGGCCGCCAAGGCCATGCGCGACGCTCGCTAAGCGGCGCGCTGGAGGCTGTTCGGAATGACGGCACTCAGGGTCGAGCGAAGCAAGGCTGGCGCGATCCGCCGAAACGCCGTAGGCTTCCGAACAAAGACCGAAGCCCATCACTCCCCAGCCCCGAGGTCGATCATGCTCACCGACGCCACAATCGTCATCACCCCCGCGCAGTTCCTCGCCCACTGGCAGGGGCATCGCGCGCTCACCCGGCGCGTCATCAACGCGTTTCCGGCAGATCAGCTCTTTCACTTCGCCATCGCCGGCCTGCGTCCGTTCGGCGTGCTTGCCAACGAAATGCTCGGCATGGGGGTGCCGACCGTGACGGGTATGATTTCGGACACCTGGTCCACCTACGCGGAAGCGGCGGCGACCACCAAGGACGAGGTGCTCGCGCAGTGGGATGCCA
>JBBQSM010000125.1:0-13651 GCA_038234895.1 Gemmatimonadales bacterium | reverse complement strand
ATCCGCGATGTCATCGGACTCTTCGCCACCTTCTCCGGCCGCACGATCGTGGTCGGCAAGGACGTGAAGGGCGAGGTCACCGCCGATATCACCGACAAGCCGTGGGACGTCGCCCTCCAGGCCATTCTCCAGTCGCAGGGTCTCGCCGCCACTGAAGACGCCTCGGGAATCATCACGGTCGACAGCTACAAGAACCTCGCGTCGAATCAGGCGCTCGAGCCCACGATCACGCAGGTCGTCGACGTCAACTACGCCAAAGCCACCGCGCTCGCCAAAACGGTGCTCGCACTGCTCGGCCGAGATTGCACGGGACTCACGTCTATGCAATCCGGCGTGCCGCAGAATCAGGGCAATAGCGGTGGCCAGCAGCAGAACAACCCGGGCGCCGGACAGGGCTGCGTGGTCCGCGGATCCGTTGTCGCCGACAGCGCCACGAATAAGCTGATCATCACCGACGTCCCGTCGCGTCTCCCCGAGATCATCGCGCGCCTCAAGGAACTCGACGTCCGCACGCAGCAGGTCGCGATCAAGGCCAAGATCATCTTCGTCAATCGCACCGGCATCACGGATATCGGCCTCGCCTACGACCTCGGCACCGGTAACAAGCAGTTCTTCCAGCAGCTCGTGCCGCGCACCGATCCAAACACGCTCGTGCCGGTCGACACCGACGGTGACGGCGTGCCCGACGCCATTGGCGGTGGTCGCGCCTACGAAGGGCCGGCCCGTATCGCCCTGGGCGGCAACGCGATCGCCGGTATCGCCAACGCCAACAACGCGATCAAACCGAACGCGCTCAACCTCATCTACAGCACGGCACTCGGTCGCTACCAACTCACCGCGTTCCTCAACGCGCTGCAGACGTCGTCGCTCGCCGACGTGCAGTCCGAGCCCAGCATCACGATCCTCAACAATCGTTCGGCCGAAATCTTCGTCGGCCAGGAAATCCCCATCCGCGTCATCGACGCCAGCTCCGGCGGTGGTGGCCAGGGCGGTGGCGGCGGCGGCGGCGGCGGCGGCGCGGGACAGCCGAATGCGCAAGCGTTCTTCCCGCGCGCCGCGGTGTCCAAGGAAGAAGCCGGTATCAAGCTCTCCGTTACGCCGCAGATCACGAACAACCGCATGGTGTTGATGAACATCAAGGCGGAGAACTCAAGCGCAGAGCTCGCCGCCACGGATGTGGGTGTCATCTTCAACCGTCAGCGCGCTGAATCACAGGTGCTCGTGGCCGACGGTGAGGCCGCAGTGATCGGCGGACTCACGGTCACCGAGACGACGCGCTTCCGCAGCGGCATCCCGGTGCTCATGAACCTGCCGTTCGTCGGACGCCTGTTCTCGCAGAACTCCAAGAACGAGACCAAGCGCGACCTGCTCATCCTGGTCACGCCGCACATCCTCGACGACGGCGTAACGCCGCCGCCGGGCCGCTAAGCGACGAGGATATCTCTCCCATGCTCGCAAATCCCAAGACATCCGCGCGGCGACGCAGCATCGCCGCACCGGTTCGAACACTGCTCGCCATCGGCGCGCTCGTTACCCTGGCGGCGTGCTCCGGCGACGAAGTCATCGATCCGCCGTTCCGCGACGGCATCGCACCGCGCGTCACCCTCGCGCGTGGCAATGCGGCCGGTGATACGGTCATCACCATGCGCGTCAACGCCACGGATAACGTCGGACTCAAGTACCTCCGCGTCTTCCTCAGCGGCGGCGTGACCTCGCAGTACGACACGACGATCACCACGGCGATCCAGGCGCTCGATCTCGGGCTCACCTTCAATGTGCCCGCCAGCGCACCGCTCGGCTCCACGGTGAACGTGCGCTCGGTGGTCATCGATGGCGCCGGCAACATGTCAGACACCGCCCGCCTCGTGCTCACGGTCGGCAATCTCGAACCGCCTACCGTCGTCATTACGAGTCCGGCTACCGGTGCGCCCGTGGTCACGGGTAAGTCACTCGTACTCTCGCTTTCCGCACGCGCCCGCTACAAGGTCCGCACGCTCGGCTACAGCATCACCGGCGCCTACGTGACCAGCGACTCGACGCTTTTCGGCGCGCCGCTGCGCGACTCGGTGGCGGTGCTCGATACGCTCGTCGTGCCGGACTCGGTAAAGGGAAAAGTGATCACGGTCCGACCGTTCATCATGGACTCGCTCAACCAGCGTGTCATCGGTGCCGCGATCAGCTATGCCGTCGAGAGCCCAACCAACGCCAACACCATCCCCGTCGTCAAGACGGGCGTCATGGCGCGGCTTGAGGTCAGTGATACGATTTTCGTCGAAGCGACCGATCCGGTCGGCATTTCGGTCCTGGGCTACGAAGTGCGTTCGCTCAACGGCGCGCTGATTATTGCCGACTCGATCTCGTCCACGGGAGGTTTCAGCACACTCGTGCGCACCTTCCGCACCCGACTGCCGATCTCGGTCTTCCCGACACAGGTCACAGTGGCTGGCTTCGCGCGCAACGCCAATGGACGACGCGACGTCGCCCGCTACACGTCAGGCGCGATCAAGCTGGATTCCGCGGATGTCGTTGCCGGCTTCACCAATCCGCTGCCGACCGGCGGTGTGATCGCGGATGCCCTGTACTTCCCGCGCAATGATCGGTTGTACCTCACGAACATCGAACGCAATCAGGTCGAAGTTTTCAATCTTGCCGATTCGTCGTTCAAGGCGCCGGTTATTGTCGGCTCGCGTCCGTGGGGACTCACCCCGTGGCCACGCTCGCGCGACGGCATCATGGGTGACACGCTCATCATCGCGAACTCGGGCGGCACGAACCTCAGCTACGTCGATCTGAAGCAGGGCGCGACGGGCCGAGAAGTCTTCCGCTACGCGCTCCCGAACCTCGTCGCCTACAGCGTCACGACGGTCAAGTCGGCCACCACCGACCTGCCCATCACCCAGCGCACGGTGTACGACTTCAGTGATCGCCCGCAGTACATCGCCACCACCTGCACCGGTGGCCTCGCCCTTGGCTCGCCGTGCGAAGACGTGGTCGTGGTGTACTCCACCACTCCCACGCCGGGCCAATCGGTTCCGTTCCCCAATCAGGGCACGGTGCGGTGGGAGAATTTGACCAAGCGCACGTCGCACTTCTTCTTCGAACAGGCGATCGGACAAAGCGCCGGTCGTGCAGACACGCTCGAACTGGTGCGCTTTGCCGCGCAGGGCTTCGGCAGCGACTCAGTGCTGCTCCCGGCCAAGCAGGCCATCACCCTGATCGACGGGTCGAAGTTCAACTACTCGGTCGTCGTGCGGCTTGGTGAACTCGCTTTCCGCGACACCACCTACGTGCGCAACTCCGGCAACTTTCGGCGCGCCATCGTCGGAGAAGGCGGACCTGTGCTCGGCAGTCGCGCGATGGGATTCGATGCCACCATCGGCTTCGATCTCATGCCGCCACTCCCGGTCATCGACATGGGGCTCTCTCGTCCGATGGATGTCAGCGACTTCATCGCCAACACCTTCGCCCGTGTCCAAGGCGTCGGCATCAACTTCGACGGCGAGCTCTCGGCCATCAAGGGTGACTCCACGTACATCCTCGATCCAACACTCCGGCTGCAGGGCATCCTGCAGTCCAAGTCGAGCGGTGGCGGTTTGGACTTCCATCCGATGAACGCGGGCAAGAACTCCACACCACTTAAGACGCGACTCGCTTTCGTCGCGTCGAGCGAGCCGGTCATCGATATCTTCGACACGTGGTGCTACAAGAAGGTGGCCTCGGTGCCCATCCGCGATCCGATCATCGGACCGGTTCGCGCCTCAATCCGCCCCAACGGGCAGATCGTGCTCATCGGCGCCACCAAGCGCGGCGTCACGATGGTCGCGCTGCCGGACACCTTCACGACCACGTGCGGATGAGGCAGCAGGCATAGCATCGCCAGCCTCGCCGTCGCATTGCGCGCCGCGCTCCCGCATCGGGAGCGCGGCGCGCCTGCGTTGCGCTGCCGTCAACAGCGACGTCCGCGCCAGCACGCGCAAATCGAGAGCGACCCGTGCGTTTCGCTCGCCGCTCGCCTACGTTCCGGACGGTCATCCGCGCCGCGCGCGGCGTCGACACGCCGGTGTGGCACACGACGCGTCTCCGTCGATCTTCCTCTGTCGCTCTCTCGCATGCTCCGCTTTACCACCGCCGGCGAGTCTCACGGTCCGGCGCTCGTTTCGATTCTCGAAGGCATGCCCGCCGGCGTTCCCCTGCTCGCTGCCGATGTCGACAGTGACCTCGCGCGACGCCAGCAGGGCTACGGGCGTGGTCGCCGGATGCAGATCGAAACGGATCGTATCGAGTTCCTGTCCGGGGTGCGCGCTGGCGAAACCTTGGGTTCGCCCGTGTCCATGCTGATCCGCAACAGCGACTGGAAGAACTGGGTGGAGATCATGGACCCCGCCCCCCGCGACCAAGACTCCGACGGGCCTCGAAAGCGCAGCGTGACGCGCGTGCGCCCGGGGCACGCCGATCTCACCGGCATTCTCAAGTACGACCGCGCCGACGCGCGCGATATTCTCGAACGTGCCTCCGCGCGTGAAACCACAGCACGCGTGGCAGCTGGGGCGATTTGTCGTGTGTTGTTGCGAGAAGTCGGCGTGCACGTCGGGTCGCATCTCGTTCACCTGGGTGGCATCGATGCAGTACCCCCAGCGGAACTGCCGGCCGACTTGAACGCAGCCGCTGATGCGTCGCAGCTCCGGACGCTCGATCCGGCCGCCGAGGCGCGCATGATCGACATCATCGACGCCGCGAAAAAGGCGGGCAACACACTCGGCGGCATCTGCGAAGTCGTCGTCACAGGTCTGCCCGTCGGTTTGGGCTCGCACGTATCGTGGGACCGCCGCCTCGACGGTCGATTGGGCCAGGCCATGCTCTCCATCCCCGCCGTGAAGGGCGTGGAGATCGGTCTCGGCTTCGAAACGGCCCGTCGCACCGGCGCGGATGTCCACGACGAAATGGACGCGGCACCAGGGCGGACACGGGCCGGACACGTGCAGCGCCGAACCAACCGGGCCGGCGGCACCGAGGGCGGGATGTCCACCGGCGAGCCACTGGTCGTGCGCGTGGCAATGAAGCCGATTTCCACGCTCATGCGTCCGCTGAACACGGTCGATGTGGCGACCGGTCAGTCGGCCGCGGCGGTGGCGGAGCGAAGCGACGTAACCGCCGTTCCTGCGATGGGGGTGATCGCCGAGGCGATGGCGGCGTTCGTGCTGGCGGATGCGCTGCTCGAAAAGTTCGGCGGTGACTCGCTCGGGGAGCTACGTCGGAACATGAACGGCTATCTCGCACGACTGGACGAGCGGCTGGTGTGACCGGGGAGTCGCGGAGCCTCCGGCTGGGTCATTTGGTGCTCGTTGGGTTGCCGGGCGCGGGAAAATCGACCATCGGACGTGCCGTGTCGAAACGAGTGCGTCGACCATTTCTGGACTTCGACGCCGAGATCGAACGCCGGTCGGGAATGAGTGTCGCCGAGCTCTTTAGAACGCGCGGGGAGTCGCTGTTCCGGGAATTGGAAGTCGAACTCACGAAAGGACTTGTTTCGTCTGAACCAATGGTGCTTGCTCCTGGCGGCGGCTGGATCACAAACGCCGGTGTGGTCGAGCTGTTGCGTCCGCCTGGACGGATGGTCCACCTACGAATCTCCCCGTCGGAGGCGTTGCGCAGACTGGCGCGCGCCCGTGTTGCACGACCACTGTTGTCTGTGCCGGATCCGGCGGGCGTGATGGACGGGCTCTGGCAGGCTCGTGCGCACCTCTATGAACAAGCCGATCTTGAAATAGACGTGGAAGTCAATGGCTCACAACGAGTTATCGATCTAATCGTCTCGCTTGCCCATGACTTGACCGCAAGGCTAGGTTAGGAAATGGATGATCGTTGGACGCCCTTGATCGAAGATCTGCGAGAACGCTTCGCAGCCGATACTGATGTAGTCGAGGTAGAAGCCTATTTGTCGTCACAGGGGTATGACCCGCGGCAAATTGGTGAGATCCTCTCGCTTCTGTATTGCGATACTGTGCCGTCTCTCATGTGGGACGGCGCATTGATTTCGCGTGAGGCTCCCCTCCGGGTACAGGGGCCGCACGAGCGCGGCAGGTTCACCGCCGAGGCCTGGGGATACCTGGTTCTGCTAGGGGGATCCGGCGCGGTGAGTCTCAACGACTTTGAGCAGTTGATCGAGCGGGCGCTGGTGCACGTGGATGGTCGAATCGGACTTCCTGAAATCCGTGCGATTGCGGAAGACGGTGGGTTCGACGACGCCACGGGTGGCAGTGATCGCTCGCAGGTACACTGAACTGATGCCAATAAAGAAGGCTACGAAGGTTCCGACCAAGCGATCCAGCGCCACGGGCGCCGGCGCCGCCAAAGCGGTTACGAAGAAGGTCGCCGCGAAGGCTGCCTCCAAGACTGCCGCCAAGACTGCCCCCAAGACTGCCGCCAAAACGGCTCCGGGTCGTAAAACCGCCGCCAAGAAGGCCACCAGCACCCGGGCAAAAACCCGTGCTGCGGCGGCGTCTTACGACAGCGCAGAAGACGACGGTCCCGCGACCGCCAACGGCACGTCGCTGGTCATCGTCGAGTCGCCGGCCAAAGCCAAGACCATCGGCAAGTACTTGGGCAGCGGCTACACGGTGCGCGCAACGGTCGGCCACGTGCGCGATCTTCCTGCCAAGAAGCTCGGTATCGATATCGAGCACGGCTTCGCCCCCGACTACGTCACCATCGAGGGAAAGGAAGACATTCTCGCCGATCTGAAAAAGATCGCGCGTGGGGCGAGCGAAGTGTTCATCGCGACCGACCCTGATCGCGAAGGGGAGGCGATCGGGTGGCACGTGGAACAGTTCTTCACGCAGCCCAAGCGCAATGCCGTCACCGCGCCCATCCGGCGCGTCATGTTCCACGAGATCACCAAGGACGCGGTCAAGGCCTCCATCGCCAATCCGCTGGACATCGACGTGCACAAAGTCGAGGCGCAGCAGGCGCGCCGAGTGCTCGATCGGCTGGTGGGCTACAAGGCCAGCCCGGTGCTCTGGAAGACGGTGAAGAAGGGCCTGTCCGCCGGTCGCGTGCAGACGGTCGCGTTACGCATCATCGTCGAGCGCGAGCGCGAAATCCGTGCGTTCACGCCGGTCGAGTACTGGACCATCGCCGCCGACTTGCAAAAGGGCGCGCAGGCCTTCATGGCCAAGCTCCATCAGGTCGATGGCAAGAAGCCCGAGATCCCGGCCTCCGCCGATGCGGAACGCATGCTCGCTGACCTCAAGGGACGCAAGGAATTCGTCGTTACCGAAGTCAAGCGTCGCGAACGACGTAAGAATCCGTCGGCGCCGTTCACCACGTCCACGCTGCAGCAGGAAGCCGCCAAGAAACTTGGTTTCGGCTCCAAGCGCACCATGCGACTGGCGCAGGATCTGTACGAAGGTGTGGACATCGGCGGGGAAGACGGCACGGTCGGTCTGATCACCTACATGCGGACCGACTCGCCCCGCATCTCCGAGGCGGCCGCGCTGGCGGCGCGCGATTCGCTGCGCGCCCAGTTTGGGGAGGAGTATCTGGCCGCCACGCCGCAGCTCTACCCCAGCGGCAAGGCGAACGCACAGGACGCGCACGAAGGCGTGCGCCCCACCGATCCGGCACGACTGCCCGCCAAGATCGAAAAGAAGCTCACGGCCGATCAGTTCAAACTGTACCAGCTCATCTGGCAGCGCTTCATGGCGTCGCAGATGGCGCCGGCCGTCTTCGACACCACCACGGTCGATTTCGACATGACCGCGGGTGCGCATCAGTATCTGTTCCGCTCCACGGGCTCCGTAATCAAGTTCCAGGGCTTCCTGGCACTCTACCGCGAGGCGCGCGAAGAAGGGGACAGCAAGGCGCTGGAAGACGAACAGGCGCTCCCGTTCCTCGAGCTCAACGAGAAGGTGCCGGTCAAGGCGATCACGCCCACCCAGCACTTCACCGAGCCGCCGCCGCGCTTCTCGGAAGCGTCGCTGGTCAAGGAACTCGAGCGGTTGGGCATCGGCCGTCCGTCCACCTACGCGTCGATCATTTCCGTGCTCGCCGACCGTCGCTATGTGGAACTCACACAGCGCCGGTTCTTCCCCACCCCGCTCGGCGAAACCGTCGAGAAGGTCATGGTGAAGAAATTCCCCGACGTCTTCAACGTCGGCTTCACGGCGCAGATGGAAGAGGAACTCGACAAAATCGCCGACGGCGAAATCGAGTGGCAGGTCGCGTTAAGCGATTTCTGGACGCCGTTCCAGCGCACGCTCAACGACGACGACCTCGATGTGCTCATCGGCGAGGCGTACGACTTGTCAAAGTTGCCCGACGAACGCTGTCCGCTCGACGGAGGCAAGTTGGTCGCCAAGGGTGGGTTCTTCGGGCCGTTCATCGCCTGCGAAAACCACCCCAAAGTCTGCAAGTACACCCGACCCATCAAGGGCGAAAAGCAGCCCGCCGTCCTGACCAAGTATCTCTGTCAGGAGTGCGGTGAGCCGATGGTCATCCGGCACGGTCGCTCGGGCGATTTCCTGGGTTGCTCCAAGTTTCCCAAGTGCCGTGGTACCCGCTCGATGCCCACCGGCGTCTTCTGTCCAAAGGACGGCGGCGAGATCGCCGAACGCCGCAGCAAAAAGCGCGGGAAAGCGTTCTACGGCTGCGAGAACTATCCCAACTGCGACTTCGTCGTCTGGGACAAGCCCGTGGCGGAGCCGTGCCCCGACTGCGGCTACGTGGGCGCGGAGATGAAGAGCAACAAGACGCGCGGCGCCTATCGCAAGTGCCTCAAGTGCACCAACGAGTGGGATGTCGCCTCGCCGGAAGACGCCGAGGAAGTGGCGGAAGTCGCGTAGTCGCTGATCGGTGAGCATTTGGGAACGGCCGCGCTGACTATGTCCGCGCGGCCGTTCGCTCGTTCAGACCACTCACCACCGAAAACCAAACCGCGCTACCTTCCAACACATGTCGTCCAACGAAGTCCATATCATCGGCGGTGGCCTCGCCGGCAGCGAAGCCGCGTATCAGCTCGCGCAGCGCGATCACCGTGTCGTGCTGCACGAAATGCGTCCCGTGCGCAAAACGGCCGCGCATCGCACCGAGAAACTCGGTGAGCTCGTCTGCTCCAACACATTCAAGAGCACCGAAACCACCAACGCGCACGGCTTGCTCAAAGCCGAAATGCGGTTGCTCGGCTCCGTCATACTTGACTGTGCCGACGAATCGCGAGTGCCCGGTGGCACGGCACTGACGGTCGACCGTGAGATCTTTTCGCAAGCCGTGCAGGATCGGGTCTACGCGCACCCGAACATCACCGTGGTGCGCGACGAAGTCTCCGAGCTTCCGTCGCCCGGCATCATCGCGACGGGCCCGCTCACGTCCGATACGCTGGCCGAGAGCATTCGTGCACGACTGGGAGTCGAGTCGCTGGCCTTCTACGACGCCATCGCGCCGGTGGTGTCGTTCGAAAGCGTGAACGCCGACATCGCCTTCCGCGCCTCACGCTGGGGCAAAGAGACCATGGAGTCGGCCGGTGAAGAAGGGGCCTACCTCAACTGCCCGTTCACACGCGACGAATACGAAGCGTTTCTCGATGCGCTGACCACCGCCGACCAGTTCACGGCGCACGAGTTCGATGCCGTGCCGTACTTCGAGGGGTGCATGCCCGTTGAAGAAGCCGCGCGGCGCGGGCGCGAGTCGCTGCGCTTCGGACCCATGAAGCCCATTGGCCTGCGCGATCCGCGCACGGGCAATAAACCGTGGGCCGTGGCCCAGCTGCGCATGGAAGATCGCGCCGGTCGCATGTGGAATCTCGTGGGCTTTCAAACGCGCCTGCGCATTCCGGAACAGCAGCGCGTCTTTCGCATGATTCCCGGTCTGGCCGATGCGGAATTCCTGCGCTTCGGCTCCATCCATCGTAATTCGTATGTCAACGCACCGGCCGCGCTCTCGCCGCATCTCGCATTGCGCGACGCACCGCAGACGCTCTTCGCCGGACAGATCACCGGGGTAGAGGGATACACCGAAAGCACCGCTACCGGTTTGCTGGCGGGCATCAATCTGTCACGCATGATCGGCGGCCAGGAGCCGATCGTGCCGCCGCCCACCACTATGCTGGGTGCGCTCTATCGCTATCTGCGTGAAGCCGACCCGCGTCATTTCCAGCCGATGAACGCAAACTTCGGCCTGGTCGACGAACTGGAGGGACTCTCACGCGAAGTCATGCGCGACAAGGTTGGCAAGCGGCGTCACTATGCCTCCCGCTCACTCGCGGACTTCACGGCATGGCGCGACGCGGCCGGAGTCGCAGCCATGGCACCAGCCCATGGCTGAGAGCGACGACGCCCCCCTGCCGACCGAGATCGCCGAGTTTCTGGTGCATCTCGAAAAGGAGCGGGACCTCTCGCCGAACACCGTCTCCGCGTACGGGCGCGACCTGCGTGAATTCAGCGGCTGGCTGGCGGGAACGCGGGGCATCGCCGGGTGGGATTGGAATGAGCTGGGCCGTGCCGACATCCGTGGCTTCATGGCACATCTCACGCGCCGTGGCCTGGCCAAACGCTCCATCGCGCGCGGGCTCTCCGCGGTGCGCAGCTTCTATCGCTGGATGCATCGCGACGAACGGGTCGACGTGAATCCGGCGCGCGCGGTGGGTTCGCCTCGACTGCCGCGCACGTTGCCGTCGTATCTCGATCAGCATCAGGCGGAGACGCTTATGGAGCTGGCGGTCACACGGTCGCACTCTGGCGAGTTCACCGACATGCGCAATCTTGCCATGCTCGAGCTGTTCTACTCCTGCGGCCTGCGGCTTTCCGAACTGCGCGGCATCGACCTTGGTGATCTCGATCTCGTGTCGCAGCAGGTGAAAGTACGCGGCAAGGGACGCAAGGAGCGTATCGTACCGCTCGGTGATCACGCGCAGCGCGCACTGCGCAACTATTTCGCCAAGCGCGACGCGCTACTCGGGAAACTCGGCGGCACGAAAGCGGGGCGTCTCGCACGAGGCGCAGTGTTTTTGAGTGAGCGAGGCAGTCGCATGAGCCCCCGCGCCATTCAGCACGCCATCGTGAAGCTGTTGGGCACGGTGGACGAAGGCGCCGGGCTCACCACGCACTCCATGCGACACACCTTTGCCACGCACATGGTCGATGCCGGCGCGGATCTGCGCGCCGTGCAGGAACTGCTCGGCCACGCCAGCATCAGCACCACGCAGATCTACACGCACACCAGCGTCGAGCGCCTGAAAAAAGTGTACCGGCAGGCACACCCGCGCGCCTGACGCACGCGTTCAACACGCACGCGTCACGAACGCACTACACACGACCCACGAGGATATCCGTGAGTCGTGCGCTGTCCATGTTGCCGCCGCACAGCACGATACCCACTGTCTTGCCCGTCAATCGCGGCGCCAGCGTGTGCAATCCCGCCAGCCCCGTCGCGCCGGCGCCTTCGGCCAGGTTGTGGGTGATGCGCAGCAGATCACGCACCGCCTGCGCGATCTCGGCGTCCGTGACCAGCACGAAATCCGTCAGTCCGTCGCGCAGCGTGTCGAACGTCAGGTCGTACGTCGACCCGGTCGCGATCCCTTCGGCGAACGTGTTCACCGGCGCACCCGCCCGCGGCTGTCCGTCACGATAGGCGTCGTGCTGCGCCGGTGCGCCGTGACTCTGCACGGCAAACAGTTCGAGCGACGGCTTCATGACATCGCGCACCACGAGCGCGCCTACAGCCTGCGACCCGCCGCCGAGTGCAATGATGATCGCATCGAGCTCCGGCGCCTGTTCCAGAAACTCGGCCGTCATTGTGGCGGCGCCGGCAATCACGTCGTGGTTGTTCGTCGAGTGCACCAGCGTGAGCGCCTCGTTGGCGGCCAGCGTACTGCAGGCGGCCGCCGCCGCGTCGTACGTCGCACCCGACTCCACCAGCCGCGCCCCGTAGGAGCGGATCACTGCGTTCTTATCCGGATTGTTTCGCTCGGGCACACAGATCGTGACCGGGATGCCAAGTCGCGCGCCGGCCCACGCCAACCCCTGCCCATGGTTGCCGGTGGTGGCGGCCGCCACGCCCCGACGCGCCTGTTCGGCCGACAACGCCGTGAGCGCGGAGGTTGCGTTGCGCACCTTGAATGTGTTCACGGGCAGATGATTCTCGTGCTTCACCAGCACGCGGATGTCGTGCCCGACCAGCGCGTCCAGCAGGGGATAGTGGCGAACCGGTGAGGGCTCGAGGTGCGCGGCGATCCGCGCGCGGGCCGATTGCACGTCGGCAAAGCTGATCGGTGGCTGAGGCATGCGGGACGCGGGGCTGGGGAGGGGGCGTCGCGGGTGACCGTGACGGTTGTGCGCGGTGCTATTTTGCAAGATGGCACTTCCTCAGATGCGCGCCACCACCATTCTGGCCGTTCGGCGCGACGGCAAACTCGCCCTCGGCGGCGACGGACAGGTGTCCGTTGGCGATACCGTGGCCAAGTCGCACGCCGTGAAGGTGCGGACGCTCAAGGGCGGTCGCGTGCTTGCCGGCTTCGCCGGCTCCGCCGCCGATGCACTCACGCTCTTCGAAAAGTTCGAGGAGAAGCTGGACCGCTATCCCGGCAACCTGCCCAAGGCCGCGGTCGAACTCGCCAAGGAGTGGCGCAGCGATCGCGTGCTCCGTCGGCTCGAGGCGTTGCTCATCGTGGCCGACGTCAACCACGGCCTGATGGTCTCCGGCAACGGCGAGATCATCGAACCGGACGACGGCGTGTTGGCCATCGGCTCCGGCGGCGCGTACGCGCAGGCCGCCGCCCGTGCGCTGCTGCGGGAAACCACGCTCTCTCCCGCCGAGATCGTGCTGAAGGCGCTCACGATTGCCGGCGAGATCTGCATCTACACGAACACCAACATCACCGTGATCGAGCCGGGCGCGTAAGTCGCCCGGCTAGTTCACCGTCGCCCGGCTAGTTCACCGTCGCCCGCGCGAACAGCCAGCTCGCCTTGAGAAAGAACCCGTCGTTTACGCGCCGCAGTTCGTCGAACGCCAGCGCGTTCTGTTCCACCATGCTGCTGCCGTAGCCCGCGAACAGCACCGTGCCCGGCCTCGGCCGATACGAAAAAAGCCAGTCGGTGCGCAGCAAGTTGGACACGCGACGTGTGGACGGAGCCAGCGTGCCGTCGGACTGACGCACCAGCAGCACCGACCCGGTGCGATAGTCGCGCAGCGATTCGCGCCGGCTTGCCTCATACTGCGATATGACGCGCACGAAGATCGGCCGTGCGATCTGGTACTCGGCCTTGAGTCGCGGAATGCGCGTCGAGAAGCTCGACCCGCCATCGAGACGACGGAGAAATTCGTTGCTCGCGTAGGTGGCGTTCACGCGCAGCCGACCGTTGGGACGCAAATCCAGATTGGCCGTGAACGCGGTGCGTCCCACGCGCGACGTCTCCAGAAAGTCCACGTCGTTGGAGCGGGTCAACGTCGCGGACGCGGCAAACCGGCGATACTGCGGCGTGGCCACTGAAAAGGCCGCGCTCGACGCGGTGATGCGCGGCGCCGGAACGAATGGCGTCGACGATGTCGCACCGTCGGCCACCACGAGCGTGCTGAAGCTGGCGGGGTCGAACGCGTACGTGGCCAGCGCCGGCGACACACCCAGCGACCAGCCACCGCGTAGCGTCACGGTGTTGTTCAG
>JBBQSM010000124.1:0-14061 GCA_038234895.1 Gemmatimonadales bacterium | reverse complement strand
TCGCCGCGGTACGACTCGCCGGTCTGCAGCAGCAGCGGATAGCCCTTGCCGCCCACGGTGAACGCGTCGAGGCTGACCATGCCGCGCAGTTGGAACCGGCCGCCGGCCAGCGCGTGCGTGGCGCCGCCCATGGCCCAGTTGAGACTGCCGAACTGCGAGTCGCCGCGCGGTCCACCTTGCGCGTTTGCCTGCACGAAGATGCTGCCGTGCCCCATGAGGCCCCACGAGCCGGCACTACGCATGGCGCCGAACATGGGCGCCGAATCGGGAAGCCAAGACGTGCCGGAGCCGGTACGCGACATGGGTAGCCCAAGGGGGCCGGACATCATGAGATCCATACCGCTGCGTTGCGCGTGGAGCGGGGCGGAGACGACAGCGGGGAGCGAGAGGAGCAGCGTCGCGCCCAGCAGGGCACGACCGAACGAAGCGCTGGCGCGCGCGGAGACGGGCGCAGAGCCCCGGCGCGGGGCACCGGAGAACGAAAACGAGGGCATGCAAAGTGGATTGGACGCGCGGGGTGCGGCGGGACGATGGTCCGGCCGGGTGGCGCACGTGTCTCGGATCGGGGGCGACGATCGCGACGTGGCGATGCCGCAGGGACGTGACGCGGCGACATGCGCCGCAGTCCGTCAGCCTCTCGGAGGCGGGAGCTCGATCTCGACGTCGGCCGTGGCGTACTGCATCTGTGGGCCGATAGGACGTTCGTCACGCACGAGCGAATCGGCCGTGCGAACCGTGGGGGGCGAGGCGACCGTCACGGCCAGCCCGCAGGCCATGAGCTGGGCGCACCCCGGCGCGGCCGGGTCATGATGCGGAGCCGGCGCAGGCGTATTGGACGGAGTCTCCGAGGGGACATCCGCGGTGGCGGGTCCAACGTGGCTGTGGCCGTGCGCCGGCTCTGATCCTGTCTCGGGGGCGACCGCAGCCGTGGCGACCGCGGGAAGCACCATGCCGCTATCCGCATGCAGACACGGCAACAGCTGCCCCACGAGCGAGACGCTCAGGAGCAGGCCGAGTGCCGCAGCAAGGCCGCGACGCAGCAGGGAGAGTCGGCGAATCAGAGACACGACGAATAAGTAGCGGGTTGCACAGATGGATGACCAGCCGGACGACGGTTAGTCGCGCATCCAGTGGCAGGTGTAGCCGCCCGGATTCTTGCGTAAATAGTCCTGATGGTAGCCCTCGGCCGAGTACCAGATCGTGGCCGGGACGATCTCCGTCGTGATCGGCTTCTTCCACTTGCCACTGGCGTCCACACGCGCCTTCACGGTCACGGCCGTGGCTTCCTGCTCCGGCGAGCTAAAAAAGATCGACGAGCGGTACTGCGTGCCGATGTCGTTCCCCTGCCGATTGAGCGTGGTGGGATCGTGCAGGCGGAAAAACCAGTCTTCGAGCAGCGACTCGAACGACAACACCGATGGATTGAAGGTGATGCGCACCGCCTCGGCGTGCCCGGACTTGCTGTCGTGCGTGTCGTGGTAGGTGGGGTTCTCCAGCCAGCCGCCCGTGTACCCCACGTCGGTGTCCATGACGCCCGGAACGGCGCGCAGAATCTCTTCGACCCCCCAGAAGCAGCCGCCGGCGAGGACCGCGACTTCCGTCGTAGCGCCCGCGCCGGTGGTGGTGGTGCCCGTGTCGCCCGTCGTGCTATCCGTCATCTGGCCAGTCCCGTGGTGTTTGCGGTCGTGATTGCGACGCTCGTCATTTTGCGGATCTGCGTGTAAGAATGGGGGGTGCGTGGGAGTCCCGTCGCCCATGGTCTGTATTCTATCCCGGAGCACCCATGTCCAGTTCCCCGAATCGATGCTTCCGCACGGCCGTCGCCGTGTTGCTGCTCTGCGCCGCGTCCCGATCTGCCGCCGCGCAGGCGCTCAAGGAAATCGGCATGACCTCGACCGGCGATCCGGTATTGCTGGAGACCAAATCGGTGAAGCGAGCCAATGGCATCATCACCGCGTCTATCCGGGCCCGTTTTGCCAAGCCCACCAAGGCCGGCATGGGTGATCTGTACGCCTCGCGCACGATCGCCATGTTTGACTGCGCCAAGCAGACCACGGCCGTGAAGGAGAACTGGTACTACCTCGACAAGGCGGGAACCAAAGTGGGCAACCACCGCGTCGTGGGAATTCCGGGGTACGGCTCGCCGTTCAAGGGGTCGGTGCCCGACGTGGCGATGAAGTACCTCTGCGCGCAGCCGGTGCCGAAGTAGCCGGCACCACACGAGCGGCCGCTACGGAGCGGTGACGGTCAGGACCTTGCCAACGTACCGCGCCGGATCGACGCGACGCACCCACGTTGTCCGTCGCGCTGTGCCGCTGGGCACGGTGATTTCGACATCGACCGCGGCCATCGAGGGCAGGCCGAACTGCACGGGCATGTCGCTTTGCGCATCGTAGCCGGAACCGGTGTCCACGATGCGTGTGCCCAGCAGTTGCGCGGTACCGGCACGGTAAAGTCGCACCTCGGTACCCGCACGGAGAGCGTGTCGGTCGGTATCGAGCACCCGCACCCGCAGCGATCGGCGCGCGACAGCAGCCGGTAGCACGGGGCGAAAGAGCGTGTGCGTGGCCTCGGCGCGTGAGCCGGCCAGTGCGAGTTCCGGTGCGCCATCGTTGTTCACGTCGGCCCACTGTGCGCCGTGACTCGAGGCGAGCGCCAGCATGTTGGGCGGCGTGACGTCCACGAACGCGCCGCCGGTCTGCCGAAAGAGATAGTCGCGAAAGCTTTCGGTCGCCGACACCGTGCCGTTCACGTACAGATCGAGCAGGCCGTCGTTGTCCATGTCGGCGAACGCGCAGGTGTCGTAGCGCCCCTCGATGGCGATGCCCCACGACGCGCTGACATCGGTGAAACCGCCATCGGCGCGGCCGAGAAACAGTCCGTTGGGGCCGTAGTTGGCGGAGAAGAGATCGAGCAGGCCGTCATTGTTCACGTCGGCGACACAGGGGCGCACGGAGCCGTTGGCCGCGGCTCGTGGCGCGCGCCCGCCCCAGGCCAGCCCGATCGAGTCGGCAATGTCGGTAAAGCGACCGCCGTCGTTGCGGAAGAAGCCGTTGGCATCACCGTCCTGATTGGCCACGTACACATCGAAGTCGCCATCCTGCTGATAGTCGAACCAGACCGCACCCACGCTCTTGCGCGCATCGGCCAGCCCAACCGACGCGGCCACGTCCGTGAACGTGCCGCCGGCGTTGCGAAAGAGCATGTTGGGCCGGTCGCGAAAGGCAATGAACAGGTCGAGATCGCCGTCGGCGTCGACATCGAGAAAGACCGGTTGCCGCACGGCGCCGCTCTCCACGATGAGGCCCGCTTCCGCGGTGATGTCGGTGAAGCGTCCGCCGTCGTTGCGATACAGTCGCAGTACCGGACCTGCACCGGCTGTGAATCCAACAAGCAGATCGGGATCGCCGTCGGCGTCGACATCGCTCCACGCGGCGGCGCGTGTGGCGCGGGCGTCGGCCACGCCACGCGCGGCGGCGATGTCGCGGAATTCGCCGCCGACGTTCTCGTAGAGTCGGTTGGGGGTGCCGTTGAAACCCACGAACAGATCGAGGTCGCCGTCGTTGTCCATGTCGGCGAAGGCGTTCGCGAGCGCACCGCCGGCGGCAAACAGCGCAGGGTGCAGCGCCACGAGCTCGACCGTATCGGCTCGGCGCGCGCCCGACCCTGGGGCCGATTGCGCCGGCAGCACCGACGGGCCGGCGAGTGTCGCGACGGCGACAACGGTGGTGACGACACACGCGAGCATACGCGACATGCGGGATCCGTTCGTGAGGTGTGGTGCCCGACGTGATGCGTGACATGTGCGTTGCCGGAACTTCTGGAATATGCGGCGCGCGCGACGTACCATCAAACGTGCCCGAATTGCCGGATATCACAGTCTATTGCGAAGCATTGATTCGCCGTACGGTCGGACGCGTATTGCAGCGCATCCACGTCGCCAATGCGTTCGTGCTGCGCTCCGTCGCACCGCCGCTGGCGGTGTTCGAACGCGCGGAGGTCATCGCCATCGAGCGACTCGGCAAGCGCATCGTGCTCGCCTTCGACCACGAACGCTTTCTCGTCATCCACCTCATGGTCGCGGGTCGCCTGCGGTGGATGGCGCCGGGCAAAAAGCCGCCTGGACGAAGTGGGTTGGTGCACTTCGAGTTTGCTGATGGGTCGCTGGTGCTCACCGAGGCGGGCTCAAAACGTCGCGCCTCGCTCACGGCAGTCGAGGGACGCGAGGCGCTGCACGCCATCGATCGCGGCGGACTGGATGTCTTTTTCTCGAGCGACGCTGCGCTCATCGCTCGACTGCAGAGCGAGAATCACACACTCAAACGCGCACTCACCGATCCGCGTTTGATCGATGGCATCGGCAACGCGTATTCCGACGAAATCCTGCACGCGGCGCGTCTGTCACCGCTCGCACTCACAGGAAAGCTCGACCATGACGCCTACGCGCGACTGATCGGCGCGATGCGCCGCACGCTCACCACGTGGACCCAGCGTCTGCGCGCCGAGGTCGGGGAGGAGTGGCCGGAAACGGTCACCGCCTTTCGCCCGGAGATGGCCGTGCACGGTCGATTCGGTCTTCCCTGCCCCGTCTGCGGCAACCCGGTGCAACGCATTCGCTACGCTGACAACGAAACGAACTACTGCGCGCACTGTCAGACCAACGACCGGCTCTTGGCCGACCGCGCCATGTCACGCTTGTTGCGCAAGGACTGGCCGCGTTCGCTCGACGAGCTGTAGCGGCTGTGCAATCGTGTCGCGCTCAGCGGATCTCGAGTGCGGCCTGGGCGACGGTGAGCGCCGCACCACCGTAGTCCACCACGCCGTATAGCACATACGATCCGCGCGTGAGTGTCGGCATGGCAATCCGGAATCGTCGCGTGGCACCGGCCAGCACGGTCGTCTGCGCGAGTGGCTGTGCGAGCACCAGCGAATCGTCCGCCATGCGAACCTGCACTTCGCCCACAATCTCCGCACGCACCGACCCGGTGTTCACGAACACCACTTCGATCGAGTCGTCTTTCACGAACATGTCGTGCACCTCGCCATCGATCGCGGCGCTGTTTGGTGTGACGTACACAGGCACCGAGGCCGGGGCGACGGCTGCGGCATTTCGCGCGGGCGTTGAGGCGGGTGTGACCACCGCAGCCGACCAACATTCGGCGTCGAAACGCGCTTCCCCCCGCACGGAGACGCGCACCACCTGCCGGTCACCTGGCGCCAATTGCAACAGGCTGGGCGACACCGTCACGCGATCGCCGCATGCCCCGGCCACCTGCCCGGCGCGACGCCAGCGACTCGTACCGCGCGCATCGACGTCCCAATCTTCGAGTTGCACTGTCGCGCGCAGTTCGGCCGCACCGCCGTTCCGCACCACAAACTCCGCCACGCGCTCATCCGTCCGCGACGGGTTGAGCTGTACGGTCTCGCGATCCACAGCGAGTTGCGCGCGTGCGGCGGCGGGGATCACCAACGCGACCAAACCGGCCACCACGGCGGCGATCAGTGCGGCGGAGACCGACGGATACAGCCGCACCGCAGGTCGTGGAGCGGTTGGCGGAGCGGTTGGCGGAGCGGTTTGCGGAGCGACCGGCTGAGAGGTTTGCATGCGGTCACACCATGGAAGACTGGTGCCATGCGGCGCGGTAAGATGCCGGGCACGCACTGTTCCACGACCGGACTTCGGCTCGGTCGATAGCTCATTGGCGTTCTCCGGCGCACCATCACGAATCGCGCATTCGGCAGCTCTTGTCCCGGCCGGCGTGCGCCGCGCGGGAGCGCACCTGCTGCGTTCAGGCAACACGCTCCACGCCACAGCGCACACGCGCCGACTCCGCGACCGCACACCCACCTCCGCTCCAGACTACGGCGCGCTGCGTGCCCGCCTCGCCGATCGTTACCGCACCGCGGCGCGGCAAACCGTATCTGGTGCACGCGATCCTGGTGGTTGTGTTCGCTGCGATCAACGGGTCTCGTGCGAATGATTCGCCCGAACCTCCCAGTTCGCGGTCTTGCATGTCGAGTCCACGGTCTCGGCCGTTCACGAGCATTGGGGCGTGGAAACTGACTACTCGGCGCACAGCCGGTGTGCGGCTGGCGTGCGGCTGGCGCGCAGCTGTCGTGCGGCTGGCGTGCGGCTGGCGCGCGGCTGGCGCGCGGCTGTCGTGCGGCTGGCGCACGGCCGGCGATCTGTGGCGCGCTGGCCCGCGGATCGCGAGCCGGGGGTTTCGGGTGGCGGGTGCTCGGTGGTCGGTTCTCTGTGGAGCAGGGGTTTTCAGTGGGGTGGGGTGGGGCCATGGGTGATGCGTTAGCTGCGCTTGGGGACGCCGGCGGGGTTGGCGCGCTCGTACTGCAGGGGCCAGGCGACGGGCGCGCCGAGCGCGTGCGCGGCGAGCAACGGCCAATGGGGTTGGCGCAGCAGTTCACGGGCGAGCAACACGATGTCGGCTTCGTGGCTGGCGACGATCCGCTCCGCTTGCTCGGCGTCGGTGATCAGGCCGACGGCGGCGGTGGGGATCGACGCTCCGGCGCGCACCTGCGCGGCAAAGGGAACTTGATAGCCGGGACCGATCGGAATGCGCGCGCCGTTCACGTTGCCGCCGGTGGACACGTCCACCACGTCCACACCCACCGCCTTGAGCCACAGCGCGAGTTGCACCGATTCTTCGGGCGACCATCCGCCGTCGGTCCAGTCGGTGGCGGAAATGCGCACGAACAACGCCACGCTGTCGGGAATAGCTTCGCGCACGGCGCTCGCCACGTCGATGCACAGGCGTGCACGATTCTCGAGCGAACCGCCGTACGTGTCGGTGCGGTGGTTGGACAGCGGTGACAGAAACTCATGCAGCAGGTAGCCGTGCGCTGCATGCAACTCGATCACGCGGAATCCGGCGGTGACCGCGCGTTCCGCTGCGCGCGCGAACGCGCTCACCACCTCACCGATCGCCTCTGTCGACAACGCTTGCGGCTGTGGATAGCTCTCGGAAAACGCGATCGCGCTCGGTGCCATAACGTTCGACCAACCGCCCTGCTCCGGCGTGACGGTACCCGATCTTTCCCACGGCCGTCGCGTGCTCGCCTTCCGACCAGCGTGCGCCAATTGAATGCCCGCCACCGCGCCCTGCGCGTCGATGAACCGCGTGATGCGCTGCAGCATCTCGATGTGCGCGTCGTCCCAGATGCCCAGATCCTGCGGACTGATGCGCCCCTCGGGTACGACCGCTGCGGCTTCTGTGAAGACGAGCCCTGCACCGCCGGTCGCGAAACCGCCGAGATGCACGAGATGCCAATCGTGCGCAAAGCCGTTGTCGCTGGAATACTGGCACATCGGCGACACACCGATACGGTTGCGCAACGTCACGCCACGAACCACGAGCGGAGAAAACAGCACGGACACGATCACACGCTCCACAGCACGAAAAGGAAATGCACAGCCATAGTGCAGACGTGGCTGCAATCTAGCGGCCGGGCCTCGCTCAGCCCCAGAGTGCGGGCGACGGTGGCTCCATCACGCCGTCTGCGCACGACATGGCATGCGCACGATCGAGTTTCTGCAGCAGCGGACCGTCGAGATCGACATAGCCGCACCGCTGCCCGACCAGAAATGCCGGCGCCATGCCCAGCGACGTGCCGCACATGTTCCCCACCATCAACCCGATGCCGCGTGCCGCCGCGTCGTC
Organism: Gemmatimonadales bacterium; assembly: GCA_038234895.1. GTDB lineage: Bacteria > Gemmatimonadota > Gemmatimonadetes > Gemmatimonadales > Gemmatimonadaceae > Gemmatimonas. Next base: position 6,385 of record JBBQSM010000124.1, on the reverse strand, counting down.
CGACAGTGCCAGCGCCTCGGTCAGGCCACCGCACTTATCCAGCTTGATGTTGATGTACTGGTACCGCCCCACGATCTGCGTCAGCGACCCGCGATCGACGCAGCTTTCGTCGGCCGCAATCGGCAGCGGCGACACCAGACCGTCGAGCTCTGCATCCTCGCCGCGACGCACTGGCTGCTCCACCATCTCCACACCAAGCTCCACCAATTGCGGCAACACGTGCTCGAGCAGCTCACGCGTCCACGCTTGGTTGGCGTCCACGGCAATGCGCGCGCGCGGGTGCTCCTCGCGCACCCACCGCACCACATCGACATGACGCTCCGCGTCGCACTTGAGCTTGAGCAACGGATAGCGCCGCGCGTCGCGCGCTTTGCGGCGCGTGTCCGCTTCGCTGCCGAGTCCGAGCGTGAACACGGTGGTGAGCGGGTGCATGGCGTGCAGCCCCGCAGTTTGCCAGGCCGGAACGCCCGTCTGCTTGGCACGCAGGTCCCACAGGGCGCAATCGAGTGCGTTCCGTGCGCCACCGTGCGGCAACATGGCCTGCAGCGCCGCCAGTACCTCTGCGCGCACCACGCCATCGACGGCGATCTCACGTAACGCAGACATCACGTCCTCGATCTGTGCCTTCACGATCGCCGGCGTCTCGCCGTCGTAGTCTACGCCGGCCGCTTCCGCGTGTCCGGTGTGCCCCGCTCCATCGGTCAGCGCGAGCAGAACCACCGGCAACGCCGCAATGGTACCGCGCGCGATCTCGAACGGCTCGATCAGCTCCCATGACTCCACTGTTACCCGTGCGTTGAGCATCAGCGAGGCTCCAGCAGGACGGCGGCAATGGGATCGAGACCGCCCCGCATCGGATCGCACACCGGCACACCCAGTTCAGCGGATACCTGTTCGGCGTACGCGCGCCAAGCGTCGTCGGACAATGTTGACGAATTGATACTGACACCGACGCAGCGCACAGCGCGATTGGTCACGCGGGCCGCCTGCACGTATTGCGCTATTGCATCGGCCAGCGCAGGCATCGGGAAGCCCGGGTAGTACTCGATGTGCGTGCGTGACGGATCGTGGCAGAGCACGAACGCATCCGGCTGCGAACCGTGCAGCAACCCCAGCGTGACGCCGGCGTACGCCGGATGAAAGAGCGACCCCTGCCCTTCGATCACGTCCCAGTGGTCGGCGTCGTTGTCCGGTGACAGCTGTTCCGCCGCCCCCGCAATGAAATCGGCTACCACCGCATCGATCGCAATGCCGCTGCCCGCAATCATGATTCCCGTCTGTCCCGTGGCGCGAAAGGTGGCCCTGGCACCGTGCGCGCGTAACGCATGCGTGAGCGCCAGCGCCGTGTACTTCTTGCCCAGCGCGCAATCGGTACCCACCGTCGCCGCGCGCATGCCGCTTCGCTTGCGTCCGGTGCCGGCCGGGAACGTGGCATCGCTGTGCCGCACGTCGTGCAGCCGCACACCATGCTCCTCCGCGGCCCGCACGAGTTCGGGAAACGACGTGAGTCGCGTATGCATGCCACTCACGATATCCATACCGTTCGCAATCGCATCTTGGAGATCGGGCAACCAGTTCGCTGGCAGTCTCCCGCCCACTGGCGCGATGCCCACCACCAGACTGCCGGCACCGCGTGCTGCCGCCTCGGCGGGCGAGAGTCGCGGCACCCCAACACTCACGGTCGCGGTGGGCATACTCCATTCGCCCACCACGTCGTCCCGGCACCAGTCGCGCAACCCGCATGCGGTTTTTGCGTCGGTGGGACGTTGCGCCTCGCCGAGGTAGAGCAGATAGGGTTTGCGCAGCTGACGCAGACCCGTCACTGCAGCGCCTTGGTGCCCAGCGTGAAGCGGGAGATCCACTCATACTCGCGCTTCATGCGATCGACCTGATGATAGTACTCCGACAGCCCGTGTCCTTCGCGTGGATAGAACACCAGCTCCGTCGTCTTGCCGCGATTCTTGAGCGCGCGGTAGAACTCCATCGGCTGGCCGATCGGCACGCGCTCGTCGTTGCCGCCATGCAGAATGAGCAGCGGCGTGGTCACCTTGTCACTGTAGCTGATCGCCGAACGCTCGAGCAGAAACTTGACCGACGGATTGATGATCGAACCGTCGTACTGCGGCATGCCGTTGAAAAAGGTGTCGATGTAGCCCGGAATGTCCGTGGTGCCCGCCATCGAGAGCAACGACGGGAGTCCCGCACCCATCATCGCCGCCTTGAAGCGCCCCGTCTGCGAGACCACCCACGACGTCATGTAACCGCCGTAGCTCCACCCTTCGAACGCCATGCGCGTCGAGTCTACCATGCCCTTGGCGATGAGGGCATCCACGCCGGTCATGATGTCGCGATAGTCACCGCCACCCCAGTCGGGGATATTGCCCCGCATCCACTTTTCGCCGTACCCGGTCGAGCCGCGCGGATTCGGATAGAGTATCGCCCACCCCTGCGACGCCCACGTCTGCCCGGGGCTCGTGCCCCCCTTGAAGCCGTTGGTATGTGCGCCCGTCGGACCGCCGTGCGCCGACACCAGCAACGGCACCTTGTTGCCCGCCGTGTACCCCACCGGCTTGAGCAGCACGCCTTCCACCGTTGCGCCGTCCTTGCTCTTCCACGTCACCACCTCCGCGTCGCCAATCGAGATGTCGGCCAGCCACGGATTCGTGTTCGTGATGCGGCGCGGCGCTCCCGTATTGCCTTCCTGCACGTACACCTCCGCTGGCCACGCGGGCGTATCGAAGGTGAACGCCATGCGAGACGCATCTGTATTTGGCGACACACCGCCGACCACCACGTCGTTCGTCACCTTCGAGTACGTCTTCGCGGTCACGTTGTAGTCGTACAACGACTGCCATACGCGATCACTCGCGCTGAACCACAGATGCTTGCCATCCGGCGACCAGCGCGGCTGGCCGGGGCTCACGTCGAACGACGCCTGCGCATGATCGGTGAGCGCGCGCGTCGCCATGTCAAACGTGACCAGATGCGCGTTCCGAATGGTGCGCGGCATGATGCCGTCCTTGTACGACTTCCATTCGTGCGGAAGGTTCGTGAACGCGAGCAGCTTGCCGTCGGGCGAGAATTGCGGCGTGCTTTCCACGTCGCTGCCGGTGGTGATACGGTCGAGCTGCTTCGATGCGATGTCTACCACGTACGCATCACGACGTTCATCGCGAATGAGCGTGGTCGGTGAGGCGTCGAACGCGAGCTTGCTGCCGTCGGGCGACCACGAGGGTGCCCCGCGCACGGTGTACGCGCCGCTCGTGATCTTGGTCGCCTGCTTCGTGGCCACGTCCACCACCCACAGATGGCTCAGCCGCAGATCACCTTCGTACACCTTGGGATCATCGCGACGGCGCAGCTTTGCTTCGGCATCGCGCGACATGGAGTCGCTGGTCACATACGCCACGCGCTTGCCGTCGGGCGACCACGCATACGCGCTGATACCGTCGCGCGCCGTGGTCAGCTGCCACGCTTCGCCGCCGTCTGAATAGAGTAGCCAGAGCTGCGGACGCGGCGCATCGTCGCCGGTGGCAGCCCCACGCGCACTGACGAACGAAATCAGCGAGCCGTCAGGCGACCATTGCGGTTGCGATTCACCACGCTCTCCGGCGGTGAGTTGACGCGCTGCGCCACCCGCAAACGGCACCACCCACACGTGTGAGCGCCGCTCGTGACGATCGCCAAGCGCTGTGTCGGCCTTGGCATTGGGATGCTCCCACGCACTGACCGTGTAGAGCACGCGCTCGCCGTTGGGAGCGAGACTGACACCGCCCACCGCGCGCAGCCGCATCAGGTCGTCCGATGTCATCGGGCGTTTGGACTGTGCGGGCAGCACAGCGGGAAGCAAGACAACGCCACAGAGCGCGCCAAACAGTGCGCCGTGCGCGATCAGTCGGGTAGAGGTGTTCTGGCTGCAGTGCGCGCGCGCGGATTCGGGATACATCGCAATCTCCGTGAGGGGGGCCCGCCGAATATGCCGACCGTGCGTCGCCCCTACCAGACACGTTCCCACAGCGCACCCAACGCCAGTAGCGCGGCAGCGTCGTAGATTCTGGCCCACCATGACTCCGCTATCGCAGATGGCCCCAGGCCGCACCTCCTCCGCCAGCCCCCGGGCGACGAGCGCGTGACGTCTCTCTTCGGGTGGTGGAAGGCCGGCGACGCACGTGCACGACGTGCGCTCGTGGCCGCGTCGGCCGGCTGGATGCTCGACGCGTTCGATGTCATGCTCTACGCCCTCGTGATCCCGGCGGTGATCGCGGAGTTCGGGCTGACCAAGGGCCAGGCTGGCATTCTCGGCTCGGTCACGTTGCTGGCCGCCGCGGGTGGCGGGATCGCGTTCGGATTCATCTCCGATCGCTTCGGCCGGACGCGCGCGCTCATGGGGAGTGTGCTGATCTACTCGGTCGCCACGGCGCTGTGCGGTCTGTCGCAGAACGTCACGCAGCTCCTCATCTTCCGCGTCATTCTCGGCATCGGCATGGGCGGCGAGTGGGCCAGCGGTGCCGCGCTGGTCAGCGAAACGTGGCCCGATGAGCATCGCGGCAAGGCGCTTGGCTTTATGCAGAGCGCATGGGCGATCGGTTACGCACTCGCCGCGGCGGTCACGGCGGTCGTGCTGCCCGCGTTTGGATGGCGCGCAGTGTTCTTTGTGGGCGTGCTGCCGGCGCTGCTGGTGGTGTGGGTGCGCCGCAATGTGGAGGAACCTGAGCTATGGGTCGCCCAGCGGCGCGCGTCGGCCAGTCTGGCACCGGAGGCACGCGCCACGCTGGCCGACGCGTTCAAGGGACGGCTGGCGCGCATTACAATCGCGGTCACGTTCATGAACGCCTGCACGCTCTTTGGCTGGTGGGGATTGAACACGTGGATTCCGTCGTACCTGTCGCTGCCGGTGACCCAGGGTGGGATCGGCTTCACGCCCGCGGTCATGAGCGGACTGGTGATCGCGATGCAGGTGGGGATGTGGCTGGGGTACGTCACGTTTGGCTTTGTGAGCGACGCGGTGGGTCGCAAGCGCACGTACATCACCTATCTGCTGCTGGCGAGTCTGCTGCTGCCCCTGTACGGCGTGACGCGCTCCCCGTGGTTGCTGCTGTTGCTCGGACCCCTCGTCGCGTTCTTTGGCACCGGGTACTACAGCGGCTTTGGCGCGTTGACGGCGGAGCTGTATCCCACGGCGATTCGCGGCGCGGCGCAGGGCTTCACGTACAATCTTGGCCGGATCGCGAGTGCGGCGGCGCCGTTTACCGTAGGATCGCTGGCGGCGTCGCGCGGATTTTCCGCAGCGTTCGCGGTGACCGGTGGCGCGTTTTTGCTGGCGGCGTTGGCCTGGCGGTGGATCCCTGAGACGCGAGGGACGCGGTTGCGCTAGCGGTTGCGGTTGCGGCGGGGCCGGTTCGACGGGGATCGCAGAATCGCTGCGTCGACGACTAGGGATCGCGAATGACGCGAGCGGGGCCGCGAGGGGCTCGGCGCGGGGGGCGGGGGGGCGGGGCGCCGAGGGGAGTGGGAGAGTGGGGGAGTGGGTGCGTGGGGGGGGAGGGGCGATGCGGGTGCTGAGGGTTCGCGGCGAACCGGCGGCTGGTATCGGAACGTCAGACCGCCACGCGCAGCGCGTTCGCGTAGGCTGAGGCAAAACGCGGCGCATCCGCCTCCTTGAGCCCGCAGATGCCAACCCGCAGCCCCTCGCGCATAGGCACCACGAACACCCCCTGATCCTGCAGCCGCTCGCACACCCCGGCCGGGTCGGACACTTCCAGCGTGACAAAAAACCCTCCCTGCCACGGCGCGGATGGCAACCCTTCGGCGATGAGCGCGGCATCCAACGCCTCGGCGCGCGCACGCAGCACCTCGCTCCAGCGCGCATGCTCCGCCGCCAACTCACGTTGCGCGTCCGCATCCTTTGACAGCCGCAGCAGCAGGCTCATGGGCGCTTTGGCGCAATTGGAAAACGTGCCTCGACAGCTCGTAGCCAACGCCGCAGATAAATCAGTATCCGTACACCATGGGAATACCAAAGCGCCAGCGCGTGCTCCATATAGGGTCAGCGCCTTGCTGAGACTGAGGCTCGCTCCCACCAAAACGGCTCCTGATTCGCCAAAGGCGCGGTAGTCGGCCAAGGCTGCCTGCACCGCTCCGGTATCGCGCGCGTAGTCGAGATACGCAAAGTCGAGGAGCAGTGTGATCGGCCCCGTCGCAGCCAACTCGGTCAGCATGGCGAGCAGTGCCTGTCGATCCTCAACGGTGAGGCTCCGCCCCGTCGGATTGTGACATGGATCGTTGAGCCAAAGCAACAGTCTCCCCTGCGATTTGAGTATCGACTCGCAGGCGGCGCGCCAACGACCGATATCGAGCGCCGCGCCGGCGGCAGGATATGGCACGG
>JBBQSM010000123.1:0-14073 GCA_038234895.1 Gemmatimonadales bacterium | reverse complement strand
TATTTAACAACTCCGCGCCCGGGGTGGGCGTTGTGTTGGGGACCCGCCCGCCGCGCGCGCCCGTTTCTCTCCGGGGGCGGGGGGGGGCTGGGGGCCCCCGCCCGCCGCGCGGCCCCCGCGACTCCGTCAGCGAGACCAATCCCTGCAGGGTCGCGTGCGCCTGGGCGATTCGACGCGCGAGTCCGTTGGGGAGGTGGAGTGCTTGCCCTCATGGCCACGGGCGCGATCCTGTTTCCACTGTTGGCCGGCGCCGATCCGTCGCGTATCGGCGACGTGTTGGCCACCAGACTGGTCCCCCCGTTTCAACGAGATGCACTCGGGACTTGGCACCTGCTCGGCACCGACGCCTTCGGTCGTGATATTCTTGCGCGGTTGTGGATGGCGGCGCGCATCTCGCTCGGTGTGGGCGTCGCCGGCTCGTTACTGGCCGGTGCGCTTGGCGTGGCATTGGGCGCGATCGCAGCATGGCGAGGTGGCTCGGTCGAACGACTGATCCTCTCGCTCGGTGATGCACTCCTTGCCGTGCCGCGACTGGTGTTGCTACTCGTGATCGCTGCGCTGTGGGGGCCGGGGCTCGGCGTGGTCGTGTCGGTGCTCGGACTGACCGGTTGGATGTCGATCATGCGGCTCGTGCGCAGCGATGTGCTGGGGGTGCGCGTGTTGCCGTTCGTCGAGGGCGCGACGGCCCTCGGCATTCCGTCGAGTCGGGTGCTCTGGCGTCACGTCTTGCCGAACGCGTTGGGCAGTGCGACGGTGGCGATCACGCTGGGTGTCGGCAACGCGATCGTGTTGGAGAGCGGACTCTCGTTCCTCGGACTTGGCATTCAACCGCCGACGGCGAGCTGGGGCAACATGATTGCCGGCGGTCGTGAGTGGTTGCTGATCGCACCGTGGATCGCATTGTCGCCGGGCGTGCTGCTCATTGTGACCGTGGTGGCCTGCACCCTTATCGGTGATGCGCTCAGTCGGCCCGCGATACGCACATCGTAGACAGGGCGCGCGGTGCGACGCGCAACGGGATGTCGCGCTCGACCACGGTCGGCGCGCCAATGGTGGCGTCCGGCGAGCCGTCGAGCCGTACCGGTGTGATCAACCACGGGCCGGTTGCGGGCAGTGACCACGAGCCCACGGCTTCAGAGTCGGTCACGTTGGTAGCGCGCAAAATCAGCGACTGGCCGTCGTCGGTGAGCGTCACGGCAGACGCGCGCAGTCCGTTGCCGGTCAGGAGCGGTCCGGCGAGCAGGGTGCGATCGCCGCGATAGTCGCGCCAGCTCTCGCCGGTCAGCGGCAGCAGCAGATCGTCGCATGCATCTTCGATTGCCGCGAGCGCGCGGTCGTCCCACGCGCCGAAGAGCATCAGTCCCACGCGCGCCCGAAATGCGCCAAGCGATTGCGCGTGGGGCGTAGCGCACGGCCAGCCGGCGTGCCCGGGTCGCTCGGGTACATCGGCGCGAGACAGTTCGCCAATCGCTCGCAGGAGCGTGAGCGCGAGACGCCCGCCGTTCGGGGTCGCCGTCCCGTTGGCAGGTGCGATGGCGTGCAGGCTCGCCTGCGTACCGTCCGCCACCTCAACCTCGGCCAGACCGTCAGCGAGCAACGCGGCGCCACGCTCGCGACCGGCCGTCGCGGCCCACCGGTGCATGGGCATCGTGGGCGGCGCACACTCCGTCGGCGAGTCGGACGTGATCACAGGTCGTGGTACCGGGCCAAAGGCCGCGTCGGCCCATACATCGCCGTGGGAAACATCGGTGTTCCACACAAGGCGCAGCCGATGGTCCGTGCGCTGATTCTCCCCGCGCACGTCGCCGCGAAGATGCGCGGCACCTGCATCGAGGATCAGCTCCGCTTCCACGTGGACGTGTCCGCGCGTTGCGTACCGGCGTGGCGCGTCGGAGATCATCGATTCGACATCGGTTGAAATACCGACAGCCGGCGATTCGCCCTCGTTCACACCGGCCGCTCGCGTCGTCCAGCGCAGGCGCACACTCGCACGCAGCGGCCCTGTCGCACCACGGCGAACGTCCACCAAGTGAAGTCGCTCCATCGCACCGCGTAGCGACGTGGTGTAGCTGTCTCCAGCGTCGGCGCACGTTTCGATACAGAGCGCGTCGCGCAAGACGCGATCACCCGAGCGCACCGTGACGCCGTCGCGCCCGCAGGTCACCTGCAGCAGCCCGTTGGACATCACCATCCCGTTCGCTGTGGTTGTCAACGACACGGCCGTAGGCGGAATGGCCGACGGCGCAAGCGCCGAGTTGTCTGTCGGCAGCACGAGCAGGCCGTGTGCCGGAACGTCGGGCACCCATGCGACCACGCGCCGCTCGCGTACGAGATCGTCATCGGGATAGTGCTGCGGCGACTCACGACGGTCATGTAGAAGGCGCGCTGCACCCGCCTGCACCACCACCCCCGGAATTGTGGGCGCGGGCCCATGCCGTGGCGCGCGCGGCGGCGGCGTGTCGGCGCTGCCTGGTCCCACGCGCACATCGCCGATGGTCTCGAGCAAACGCAGCTCGGCGATTCCACCGCGACGTCGGCCGACGCGATTGCGTACGATGATTGAAGGCGTCGCCACTGGCGACTGTTCGCGCGCCACCACGACGTCGTGCTGCAATGCCAACTGCAGCGCCGCAACCCGCAAGCCGGGTATTTGTGAGGCCACGTCGCGCTGCCGATCGTCCATCGCCTGCGCGACCGCATCGGAGGAGCAACCACACAGCGTATCGTGCGGATGGGTGCGCAGCACGGATTCCCACGTGTGCACAAGCAGCGCCGGCAACTGCGCGAGCGTCAGTCGGCCCGCTGGATCGATGGCGTGCGCAGCGTCGCCGCCATGGAGCCAGGCCAGTACGAGCCAAGGCTCCACGTCGTGTATTAGTGCTCGCTCGAGTTTGGCGTTGCGCCGCTTCTGCGCGGCGCGCGTGCCGAACGTGCCCTGCAACGTCCAGGTATAGCCGTAGGAATCGCGCAGCTCCCCCGCGATGGTGGGCAATACGCGCGAGGCCGCCGATCGATGCAAATCGAGCGCAAAGGCGGACAGGCTGGAGTCGAGAAGCACGACGTCCGCGGCGGCGGCGGCGCGCGCCAGCGCGGCCACGGCGTTCGCACGGTCGCGCTGTCGCGCGTGATGGTCCGCGCCATTCGGAAGCAGAACGACGCCCGTTCGCGCCTTGGCCCGCCAGGATGCCGAAAGTGTCTGCCAGCGCGCGTGCGCTGCCGCCTCATCGGTGGGGAGCGCGCTGCCCGTCTCATAGCCATTTGGCGGCAAGTGATGGACGAGCACGCGAGAGCCATCCGGCGCGTGCCACCACAGCGTGTTGACCGGGGGGTGTGAACCCCCACCCAGACCTCGCCAAACAATCGCCACCTCGAAGCCGAACCCCGCAGCAACCGCCGGCAGCATTGCCGGGTGGCCAAAGGTGTCAGGGCAGTAGGCGACCCGTGGCGCGGTCACTCCAAGCGCGCGCAGTGCGCGGGCTCCCGCTTCGAGGTTACGAATGATCGCTTCGCCGCTGGGGATCAGATTGTCGGCCAGGACAAACCAGGGCCCCGCCTCGATGCGCCCTTGTCGCAGTCGCTCAGCGAGCCGTTCGCGACGCTCCGGCCGCACCAGCAAATAATCCGCGAGCAGGATCGTCTGGCCGTCCAACAGAAAGACGCCCGCCTGCGGCGTGTTGTCGAGGAGCGCATCGACGAGAGGGACCAGTCGCTGACGAAAACGGCCCGTCGTGTGGTACCACTCCCGATCCCAGTGCGTGTGCGAAACCAGATGCACGCGCGCGCGCGGTTCGTCGGGGGCAGCGGAGCGGCGAGAGTCGGGCAATGTGGGCACGTGCCAAAGGTATCGCGTCGGGAGCGAGTCGAGCCACGCGGTTGACCGGGCGTGGCGCGCTGTCGAGCTTTCCGGCTTCACTTCGGCCCAGCCTCTCTTGGAACTGCTCAGCGAACTTTTTGCCAAACTCCGCGACCTGCCCGCCCTCGTGCAGTGGGCCGGATACGTCGGACTGACGGCAATCATTTTTATCGAAACCGGATTGCTGGTCGGATTTTTCCTGCCCGGCGATTCCCTGCTGGTGACCGCGGGACTGGTTGCCGCAGACCCCGCGTACGGACTCAACGTCTGGCTGCTCGGCTGCATTCTCACCGTCGCTGCGATCGTCGGCGACACGGTGGGGTACAATATCGGACGTGCCAGCGGCCCGCGCATTTTCACGCGGGAAGACAGCCTGCTCTTCAACAAGGCGCACCTGCTGCGTGCGCAGGCGTTTTACGAGAAGCACGGCGGCAAAACGATTATTCTGGCGCGGTTCATGCCCATCGTCCGCACGTTCGCGCCGGTCGTGGCCGGCGTGGGGCAGATGAAATACCGCTCGTTTCTCATGTACAACGTGATTGGTGGCGTGGCTTGGGTGTGGAGCATGCTGATGGTCGGCTACGTGCTCGCCCGCTTTGTGCCCGGTGTGGCCCAACACATCGAGAAGGTGATTCTGGTTGTGATCTTCCTCTCCATCCTGCCTGGCATCATCGGATGGTGGCGCGAGCGCTCCTCCACGAAGGCGGGCCGTTCGGCCCCCTGAGTTCAACTGTCACGTGAAGGCGGCGTGCTATCGCGCGCGTTACGTTTCGTCTGTTCATTCCATTCACCTTGCTTTCTGTCGGAGATGCTGTCATGGCCCATGCCCTTCCCGCTTTACCGTACGCCCCGGACGCGCTCGAACCGCATATCGATGCGCAGACGATGCAGATTCATCACGGCAAGCATCATCAGGCGTACGTCACCAATCTGAACGCCGCGATTGAGAAGGCGCCGGAACTCGGCTCGTGGTCCATCGACGAGCTGTGCAGCCGTATCAATGAAGTGCCAGAGGCCGTGCGTACGGCCGTGCGCAACAACGGCGGCGGTCACTGGAACCACACGTTCTTCTGGAACTCAATGGCGCCCAATACCGGCGGTGAGCCGCACGGCGAGCTGGGCGAAGCGATTTCGGCGACGTTCGGATCGTTCGACGGATTCAAGGAACAGTTGCAGGCGGCGGGCGTTGGCCGCTTTGGTTCCGGCTGGGCGTGGCTCGTGTCCGCGGGCGGTGTGCTCTCCATCATGAGCACGCCCAACCAGGACAACCCGCTCATGGAAGGCAAGCAGGCGATCCTTGGCGTAGATGTGTGGGAGCACGCCTACTACCTCAAGTACCAGAACCGCCGCGCCGACTACCTTGCCGCGTGGTGGAACGTGGTGAACTGGGCGGAAGTCGCCAAGCGCTACAGCGGGAAGTAGCGGGTCGGTTCGCCGCTTCGCCAAGGCCCGCACCGACATCGGTGCGGGCCTTTTGCTACACGGACGTGGTGCGGCGCGCTCGGTACCCGTGCGTTTCGATTCAGCTCACGCCGTCGCCGGTTGCGAACCCGAGCGACGCGCCGAGAGCAGCAGCGTCAAGGCCGTATACGCCACGACCACGGCCACCAGCCAGCGCAGCGCGGTCAGCGGCAGCGATTTCACGATGTACGCCGCCACCAGCACGGCGGGCAATCCACCGATGATATTCCCCATCACGGCTCTGGGGTCGACCTTGCCCAGTCGCATAAAGCGATCGCCCGCGAACGGCATGAGAAACGCGCACGAGCCCATCATGATGGGGAAACCCGCTGCGGGAGTCATGCCCAGCACACTCACCAGCAGCAGGCATGGTCCGTACAAGCCAATGCCCATGGTCATGAGCATACCGAGTCCAAAGTTGCCGACCAATGCGACGACGAGTCTGACGCCGGACACGCCAATCGCCTCTCCTCCTCCCGGCAGGGCCCCGGCCGCCTGCGCGAACGTCAACGCAGCCGCTCCCGCGAGGCAGAGCCCCATGCCAAGCTGGATGCGTCGGGTAGGCCAACTCGCCACCAGCCCCGCTCCGACCCATGAGCCGAGCACCGCGGTCGCGATCATGCCGACCAGTGTGACAGGTTCCACCTTCACGACCTGTGTGTAGATGAAGGCTTGCGCGAGCGTCGGCAGCGCGTGACCGGCGTTCAGCGTACCGGGAATCAGCGCATCTTTCACCCACTTAGTGGCACGGTAGATCGCCGTCGTGGTCGCGAACGACCCGATGCCCAGTGTGTCGAGGAAGTTGGTGAAGGCACCGGTGGCCAGCAGCCCCGCCGTTGGCCGGCGATTGCCTAACTTTGGCAAGCCGCGCACCAGCGACACCACGTGGTAAACGGCCACGAGGACGAGCCCGATCAGAAGCAGTAGCTTGGCGTCGAATTGCATCTCGGATACGGCGAAGGGTGACCGGCGGCTGCCAATCGCCCTTAACGTGCTGCCTGCGACTGACGTTGTCCCTACGCCAGCGCGGTGGGCAGTAACTGTAGAATCGCACCAATCGCGAGCATCACCAGCGCCACGATCATTCCGGCGGTGCGGGAGACGCGCGCCACGACGGAGACGCCGATGCCAACGAGTACGATCTGCCAGACACGGAAGATGTCGAGATTGGCAACCAGCGTGAGCAATGGCGCGGGCGTGGTGATGGGATCGAGAAAGCGTGCCGGCCCGAGCGACAGATCCATGAGACTGCGCGCCGAGCTGCCGTCCAGCACCAGCGCCTGCACCGCACCGGCGATCGCGCCAAGGATTCGCGGCACACCAGCTAACGTCGCGACGGTGGTCGCCTGAGCAAACGTCAACTTGGCATCGACCAGCTTGGCGCCGGCGAGGATGAACAGTGCGTTCAGAAACGGACCGATGAGCATGAGGAGCGGTGCGCCGGCAACAATGCTCCACGATGTTGCGGTTCGCATGGAGCTGGCGGCGGCTTCCGGGATCGGTGTCCCTTTGGCCTGCGCCAGCCGGACGCCCAGATCACCCTGCGCGTCCAGCCACGGCGTCAGCAAATTCTTCGTCGAGAACGAAATCACGGCCACGAGAATGGCCGTCACCACGATGTACGTGATGGCCTTGCTCGTCCGCGTTCGTTCAAACACGGCGCCCGGTGCATAGAGCACCTCGATCAGATCCTCAAACAATCCACCGGATGCTGCGGGCGCCGTTTGCGTCATCTTGCTGCTTCTCCTTCCAGGTAGGTGTAGCCCTCCAATCCCGCGACATAGTCCGCAATGAAGGCGTTGGCGTCTTCACGCGAGAGTGCGGTGGTGGCATTCACCTTACGGCGGAACGTGGCGAGAAGTTGCGACGCACCGAACTGCACATAATTCAGCACTTCGGTAACGGTGTCCCCCTCGACCAGATCCGTGATTTCGTACGCACCCTTGTCGTTGAGGCGCACGTGCACGGCATTGGTGTCGCCGAACAGGTTGTGCAGGTCGCCAAGAATCTCCTGGTACGCGCCCGTGAGAAAAATGCCGAGGATGTAGTCCTCGCCATCGCGAAACTCGTGCATCTCGAGACTGGGACGCCCCTTCTTACCGCCGACAAAACGATCGATCTTGCCGTCGGAATCGCACGTGACATCCTGCAACGTGCCGCGACGCAACGGCTGCTCCGTGAGCCGATGGATGGGCATGATCGGAAAGAGTTGATCGATGGCCCAGCTGTCTGGCAGCGACTGAAAGAGCGAGAAGTTGCAGAAGTACCGGTCGACCAGCACCGCCTCGATCTCCACGAGGATGTCCTCGTAGACATCCGGCGACGCCGACGCGATGCGATACGCCGCGTTCATCGTCGCCAGCCAGAGCACTTCCGCCTTGGCCAGTCCGCGCAGATTGAGCACACCGCTGTTGAAGTAGTTGCGCGCGCGATCCTTGTCGAAGGACGCATCGTGAAACACTTCGAGCACCTTGCGCGGTTTGGCGCCACGCTCGGTCAGTGTGCGCCAGTCCTCGAACATTTCGTGCAGGAGCGAGTGATCGTCGTCGTCGAGCTGCGGCACCGGCTGTTCTGCCTGCGACTCCACGTCGATGACCTTCACCAGCAACAGTGCGTGATGCGCCGTGAGCGCGCGTCCCGATTCGCTGATAATGTGCGGCATCGGCAACTCCGCTTCGCGGCACGCCTCCGCGATCGTGTAGATCACGTCGTTGGCGTATTCCTGCGGGGTGTAGTTCACGCTCGCGTTATTGGTCGAGCAGGTGCCGTCGTAGTCGATGCCCAGTCCGCCGCCCACATCCACGTGGGAAATATCCACACCCATGGCGCACAGCTCCATGTAGAAGCGCGCGACCTCCTGCAGTCCCGACTTGATGAATCGGATGTCGGTGATCTGACTGCCGAGATGGAAGTGAATGAGCTTGAGCACATCGATGCGCCCTTCCGCTTTGAGGCGATCGATGAGCTTGACCAGTTCGGCAGAGCTGAGGCCGAACTTGCTCTTTTCACCGCCGCTCTGCGCCCAACGCCCCGCCCCTTCGCTGGCGAGCTTGATGCGCACGCCGCACACCGGCCGCACATCGAGTTCGGCGGCGACTTCGAGCAGCACATCGAGCTCGCTCAGCTGCTCGAGCACGATGAACACACGATGGCCCAGCTTCTGCCCCATGAGGGCGAGCCGCATGAACTCGTGGTCCTTGTAGCCATTGCAGACGATCAGATGCTCGGTCGTTTCCGACAGGCCGAGTACCGCCTGCAGTTCCGGCTTGGAGCCGCACTCGAGCCCTACGCCATGTCGCTTGCCGAACTGCACGATCTCTTCGACGACATGCCGCTGCTGATTGACTTTGATCGGGTAGACGGTCGTGTAGCCACCCGTGTAGTCAAACTCCTTCATCGCTGTAGCGAACCGCTCACTCAGCGTCTCGATACGGGAGCGGAGGATATCGGAGAAGCGCAGCAGTACGGGTAATTGAATCCCCTGCTGCTCCAAGTCGCCGGCAAGTTCCTTGAGGTCCAACTGCAGATGCGGACGCTCCGGATCCGGCCGCACGACGACGTTTCCGCGTTCGTTGATGTCGAAGTAGCCGGCACCCCAGCCGTCTACGTTGTACAGGGACCGGGCTGCGTCGATAGTCCAGGCAGCGGGCGCCGGCGGGGGAGCGTCGAGGATCGGTACAATTCGAGTGGCCATGGAGACCAAAGTTAGGGGGTGCATGCGGATTGCGCATGCACCCGCTCCCCGCCGCGATGCTATCGGTCGCCGTCCAGCAAACCGCCGATACCACCGAGCAACGAGCCCTCTTCCCGACGACTGCCACCGGCGCGCGGCGACGCGGCGATAATCCGGTCGGCGAGCCGCGAGAACGGGAGCGTCTGCAGGATCACACGACCCGGGCCGGTCATCTTGGTGAAGAACAATCCTTCGCCACCGAACAACGCCGTCTTGATCCCGGGCACCCGCTGGATGTCGTACTGTACCGAGGGCTGAAAGGCGACCAGACAGCCGGTGTCCACGCGCAGCACCTCACCCGGCGACAGATCGATGGCGTGTAACGTGCCCGAGGAGTGCAAGAAGGCGAGACCGTCGCCTGAAAGCTTCTGCAGAATGAAGCCTTCGCCGCCAAAGAAGCCGGCGCCGAACTTCCGGGTGAAGGCGACGGAAATGTCGATTCCACGCGCCGCGCACAGGAAGCTGTCTTTTTGCGCCATCACCGTGCCGCCCCAGTCGCGGAGGTTGAGCGGCAGAATCTTGCCCGGATACGGTGCGGCGAACGCCACGTCGGCACGACGCGCACTGTCGTTGCCAAACAGCGTAACGAAAAACGAATCACCGGAGATCACGCGCTTGCCCGCGCCCACCAGCTTGTCGAAGAGCGAACCCGAGCGAGCGTTCGGATCGAGTGTGGTGGCCATGGTGATGCCCTCGCGCATGAACATCATGCCGCCCGCTTCGGCGAACACCGCTTCACCCGGATCGAGCGTAATGATGACCGCCTGCATATCATCGCCGATGATCTGGTAGTCGATTTCGTCTGCCATTCGCATCACTCCGTGTAAACGCGTCATAGGAAATTGCGGTGTGGAATGCCGGTTCGGACTGGTCGGGCCGAGCGTCATGCCGCAACTTGGGACGGGAAAATCCGACGCAGTAGACTAACGACGCGGTCACGGCCGCGTGAGGGATTCGATGGGACGCTTGCTGGGATACTTTGTGCGCGGCCTCGTGCTGCTGACACCGATCGCGGTCACGATCTGGATCTGCTGGCTGGTGTTCACGCGTGTGGACGGCTGGTTGGGATTGCCTGTGCCAGGCGCCGGATTCGTCGCCACCCTGGTGCTCATCACGCTTGTCGGCTTCCTCGGCTCCAATCTGCTCACGCGCTCGGCTGTGGGTGCGCTGGAACGGGTCATGTCGCGGTTGCCGTTCGTACGACTCCTCTACGGATCCACCAAGGACCTGCTGAACGCGTTCGTGGGTGAGAAGCGCCGGTTCGACAAGCCGGTGTTGATGGCGCTCCAGCACGACCATTCGGCGCGACTCGTCGGATTCGTCACGCAGGAGACGCTGGAGCATCTGGGCCTCACCAGTCACGTGGCGGTCTACTGTCCGCACTCGTACAACTTCTCCGGGCAACTGTACGTGGTGCCGGCCACGCAGGTGCAACCGCTCGATGTCGCCAGTGCCGACGCGATGGCATTCGTTGTGTCGGGTGGCGTCTCCGGGCTCGTGCCAACCGCTCTGTCCACCGGCGAGTTCGCCGCCACCCACTCGTGATCTCCGCATCCACTCATATGCCCATGACCCGCTCTCCACGCACGATTCGCACGGCGCGCGCCGCACGCGTTGTCACGCTCGCGATCGCTGGGCTCACCGGCACGCTCTCGTGGTGCCTGCACGCCACGCCGGCCTTTGCGCAAACGACACGCGCGGTCGCCGCGCCGTCGCGTCCGATTCTGCTGGTGCCGGATGCGGTGTTCGACGGCGTGGGTGACGTACCGCAGCGGGGCTGGGCGGTGCTGGTGCGAGGTGGTCGTATCGAGGCGGCCGGCGCGCTGAGCGGAATCGCGGTGCCGTCCGACGCCGAGCGTGTGAACTTGCCGGGAACGACGCTGCTGCCCGGTATGAGTGATTTGCACAGCCATGTGCTGCTGCACCCATACGACGAAACACCGTGGAACGATCAGGTGCTGCGCGAGTCGCTGGCGCAGCGCACGGCGCGCGCCGTCAATCACCTGCGCGCCACCCTGATGGCCGGCTTCACCGTGCTGCGCGATCTCGGCACCGAGGGCGCCGACTACGCCGACGTGGGGCTCAAGGAAGCGGTCGAGCTCGGGGTCGTCCCCGGTCCGCGGCTGTTTGTGACCACGAAGGCGATCGTCGCGACCGGATCGTACGGTCCCAAGGGGTTCGGCACGGAGATCGGTGTGCCGCAGGGGGCAGAAGAGGCCGATGGTGTTGAGGGGCTGACACGTGTCGTGCGCGACCAGATCGGTCATGGTGCCGACTGGATCAAGATCTACGCAGACTATCGGTGGGGGCCGCGCGGCGAGGCACGCCCGACCTTCTCGGAGGCAGAGTGGAAAGCCATTGTGGAGACGGCGGCGGCGAGCGGGCGACCGGTGGTGGCGCACGCCAGCACCGTAGAGGGGATGCGCCGCAGCATCATGGCCGGCGTGGAGACGATCGAGCACGGCGACGCCGCCACGGCGCAGACGTTTGCGCTGATGAAAGAGCACGGCACCGCCTTTTGCCCCACGCTTGCCGCGACGGAATCGACGACGCGCTACCGCGGCTGGAAGAAGGGCGTCGACCCGGAGCCCGCCGGGATCACGCAGAAGAAGGCGATGTTCAAGCTCGCCCTCGCATCGGGAGTGACGATCTGCAATGGCAGTGACGTGGGTGTGTTCACGCACGGCACCAACGCGATTGAACTGGAGCTCATGGTGGAGTACGGCATGAGCCCGGCCGCTGCGCTGCGCGCAGCAACAAGTGTGAACGCCAAGTTGCTGCACCGGGAGAACGACTTCGGTCGCGTGGCCGCTGGGCTCTTGGCCGATCTCGTCGCCGTGCAGGGAGACCCCACCCAACGCATCGGTGCACTGCGCGACGTGCGGCTGGTCATGAAGGGCGGACAGATTGTGCGGCGGGAATCGCGCTGACGACCGACGTGCGCACCGATCTGTCGGTCGTGATCGTTGGCGCCGGACTGAGTGGGATCGCCGCTGGACTATCGCTGCGCGACGCTGGCGTTTCGGTGCACGTGCTCGAGAAGAGTCGCGGGCTCGGTGGCCGCATGAGTACACGCCGCGACGAGGGCTGGCGCTTTGAGCATGGCGCACCGCACACCGCGTCCTTTGCGGTGCTGCGCGAGGCCGTAACCGACGTCACGCGCCCATTACACATCTCGTTCGAGGCACACGTGCAGTCGCTTGCACCCATTGCAGCGGGCTGGGAGGTCCGACTCGCCGACGGGCGGTTGCTGATTGCCGACACCCTGTTGCTCGCACTGCCCGCGCCGCAGGCGGTGGCGCTGCTGGACCGCGGCCACGACGAACGCGACGCGGCACACGATTCGAACGCTGGCGATGGAGCGCGCGCCGTTGCCACGCCACTGCGAAACGCGTTGGCGGCCGTGCAGATGTCTCAATGCTGGAGCGTGATGTTTGTCGTCGACGGGGTCTTCGACCCGTCCGCGGCACTTCAGCAACTGGGCGATCCGGCGCTCGTCGTACTCGCGCAGAAGGCGGTTGGGCCGGGTGTACCTGTCGGGTCGGCCTGGGTGGCGCAAATGGGCGCGGCGTGGAGCGCCGCCCACCTCGAGGAGGAGGCGAAGCGTATCGAACAGCGACTGCTCGACGCGCTGCACGCCGTACACCCGACGCTCGGAGTTCCATTCGTGCGCGCGCATCGGTGGCGCTATGCGCGCGTAGTGCACGGACTGGTCGCCGAGTGTCTGTGGATGGGCGACGCAGCGATCGGTGCCTGTGGCGACTGGGGCAATTGGCAAGAAGTGGGCGTCGCGACAGTGGTAGAAAGCGATCGCGCGATCGCCAGCGGACGCACACTCGCGCGTCGGGTACTCGCGCACTACAACATCGCGGCGATCCGCCACGCCTGAGCCAGGTCTGCCTCCTGAAACGCAACGCGGGGCGAGTCGATGTTCCGACTCGCCCCGCGTTGTCATTCAGCGATGTGCAGCCTTGATGCGATGGTCCCGACCCAGCGACCACCGCCGCCCCCCAAATCAGCCCGGCGGGAAGTTCGGGTTGTTATCACGCTCGGCGCGCGGGATCGGGTAGCAGGTCTGGTTGCCCGTGCTCGGGTACCCCGGCTTGAAGTACGGCTGGCCGGTCGCGGTGATGAACTGCGTCGACGCAGGCGAGCGACGGAAATCCGCCAGGCGCTTGCCTTCGAGGAAGAACTCAAACGCACGCTGGTTGTAGAGCTCCGTCTTGACGCTGGCCGCATCGTTCGGACCAGTGTAGTCGGGGAGCCCGTTGGCCACGCGACGTGCGTTGATCAGGGCGAGCTGCTGCGTCACATTGGCCGAGGCCTCAGCGGCGATGTAGTCCGCCTCGATCTTGGATGCCAAGCGAACACTGGCCGCGTAGCCGTTGAACTTCGTTTGCTGGTAGAAGCCGCCCGGCACCGCGTCTTGCGGATTAAGGGTGGTGACACCGGGGCCGCGGAACGGTACGCGAGGATCGTTGGTGCGGTACGGCGGCGCCACGCTGATCGAACCGCGATCGAACGTGAACTGATACTGCCGGTTGGACAAACGGCCGCGGTTACCCGCGTCGTCGGTGTAGGCCACGTTGTACACGAAGCCCGCAGGCACCAGCGCCGCGTCCGCGGCGGCGCCAGCGTTGTCACCCTTCTGCAGCTTGGCGCGCGCTCGGCCCACGAGCGCGGCGTTGGCCAGCGCGATACCGTCGGCGGTCGCATTGGCCCGACCCACATCCACACCGCGCGAGAACCAGAACGAGGCCGAGTCAAGCAGCTGCACCGTGGACAACTCCGGTCCCGACGACAGCGTACCCGAGCAGAAGTCGGTCGCGATCATGAGAATGGAGAAACCACGGAACGTCGCCGCACGTGCAAGGCTGATATTCGTGGTAGGGTTCGGCAGCTGGAGATCAAGCACCGTCTTGGCCGCTGCCGCCGCACGCGAAATCGGCTGCCACACGTCACCGTTCAACGAGCCATTGAGATCGGAGACCGTGCGGAATCCGAATTCGTTGCGCGTCGGGAAGGT
>JBBQSM010000122.1:0-14090 GCA_038234895.1 Gemmatimonadales bacterium | reverse complement strand
GTTCCCATCCCGAACACGGTCGTTAAGCCAAGCAGCGCCGATGGTACTCCGGTCGAGAGATCGCGGGAGAGTAGGCCGTTGCCGGCACCTATCACGAAGCCCCCGTCACACCCGTGGCGGGGGCTTCGTCGTGTCCGTACTGTTCCTCCGACGCTCCCCTCACTCCTTCGAAGACATGACCAGGGCTGGTATCGTGACCGTCGCCGGATTCCCCAATGCCGGCAAATCTTCCCTGCTCAATCGGCTGGTCGGAGACAAGCTCGCCATCACGTCGAGCAAGGCGCAGTCCACCAGGCATCGCGTGGTGGGCATCCGCACCGAGGACGATGCGCAGATGATCATCCTCGATACGCCGGGCCTTCTTGAGCCGCGGGATACGCTGCATAGCGCCATGCGCAATGCCGCGCTGAGCGCCGTCCGCGATGCCGATGTCCTCGTGCATGTCGTGGACGCCACGCGCTCGCGCGTCGTGCCGTTCGAGGAAGCGGCGGCCCTGCCCGCGCCGCCCCGGGCTCCCGTCATCCTTGCGCTCAATAAATCGGATCTGCTCGACGAAGCCGCCATCGCTACGCTGCAATTGCAGCATCCCGATGCGGTCCTGCTGTCGGCCACCACCGGCTCAGGCGTCGACGCGCTGGTGCGCGCGATCACACAACGTCTGCCAGTCAGTCCGTATCTCTATCCCGACGACGAGATCTCTACACAGCCCGTGCGCTTCTTCTGTGCGGAGTTCGTGCGCGAAACCGCGCTCGAGCAACTGGGTGATGAGCTGCCGCATGCGCTCGCGTGTGAGATCGAGGAGTTTCGCGAAGGGTCGTCGCCGCTGTACATTCGTGCTGTCTTACACGTCGAACGTGACAGCCAGAAACGCATCGTGATCGGAGCCAATGGGCAGCAGATCAAGAAGCTCGGAAAAGTGGCGCGCGAAAAAATTGAGCGGTTCGTCGGACAGCCGGTGTACCTCGACCTCTGGGTCAAGGTGCTCCCGAATTGGCGACGGAACCGGAGTGCGGTGCTGCGGCTTGGCTACGGTGACCCCACCGAGCGGGCGTGAATGAGGGCGCGAGCCGCATGAGCGGCTGTGTGGCTGCAAATGGTGGCGCGCGCGCCTTCCGCCTGATGTGTCACGGTATTCGCCGGGCCCTCGCCCCCACGTCGTCGCGGGCGCCGGCCGTGAGTCGTGCCGTTGGCGCGATGCGGGGCATCGGCGCGGTCGCAGCGTCCAACACGGCGATCCTGTGTGCGGCGCTGCTGATTGTCGCAGCACCTCGGATCGCCGTGGCGCAAAGCAATGGTGCGCTGTTCCTGCTCGTTCCACTTGGCGCGCGCGCCGTCGGCCTCGGTGAAGCCATCGTGGCCGACAGCAGCATCGGCAGCGAAGGAATCTGGTGGAACGCCGCGTCGATGGCGCGGCTGAAGCGGAAAGATCTGGCGATTCACCATTCGCAGACGGCCTTCGCGGTCAGCGACATGATCGCCTACGCGATGCCGTCTCGTGTGTTGGGCACACTCGCCGCCGCTGCGTACATCGTGAACTACGGCGATCAAGCCGTGACGCCGGACGGCGGCGGCGATGTTTCCGTGGGTACCGTGACGAACCGCAACTACATGTTGGCGCTCTCGTATGCTACGCCGGCAGGATCGCGTCTGAGTGCCGGACTGTCCTACAAGTTCGTTATGCTGCGATTTCAATGCACTGGTATCTGCGGGAACACTCCGACGATCTCAGGCAGCACACAGGCCCTCGATCTCGGCGCGCAGTACCGGGTGCCGAGTGCCATCCCGATCACCATTGGTGCCTCGCTGCGCAACCTGGGTCCAGCACTGCAGGTCAAGGACAAGGAGCAGGCGGATCCGCTGCCCAAGGTGCTGCAGGTCGGGGGAAAGGTCCGCGTTCCGGTGGCCTCGCTCACCGACGCGGGGGCGACGCTCGACTTCAGTGCCGATGTGATCAGTGATGTCCTTGGGTCCGAGGCGCTCGGTGGCCTGTCCACCGGCGTCGGGGCGGCGCTGGGATATCGCGAGACGGTCTTTTTCCGTGCCGGCTACAAACGACAGTCGGGCGAGGGCTCGGGTCCATCGATCGGCTTTGGGATCGAGCGAGGCGCGTTCGGCGCCGATATCGCGCGTCGCTTTGACGGGTTGTCGTCGCAGTTGGGCGAAACGCCCACGTATTTCTCGCTGAAGGTGCGCTTCTGATGCGACGGGCGCGTCGGCTTGGCCTGCTGCTCGGTGCGGTTGCCATCGCGGCAGCGCGGCTCGCATCGGCGCAGTCGCTCGCGTTGATGCCACAACCTGTCGCGCTGCGCGTACCGAGTGCGCAGTTGACGGTGCAGGCGGCGGTCCTCTTCGCGCCGCGCTTGCCCGATCTGGCCTCCGACGTCCGGAACCACCCGCACACACGCAAAGCCGGGATACCCGCGCCCGATACCGCGCGACGTGCCGCTTGGTGGGCCCCGGCGGCCTCGGCACTCCTCCCCGGCGCGGGGCAGTTGCTTCTTCGGCAGCAGCGCAGCGTGGCCTATGCTGTCGCGGAGAGCTATCTGATGGTGCAGGCGTTCTCGGCGCAGCGCGATGGCAATCGCGAGCGGCAGCGCTACCGGGATTTGGCGTCTGACGTGGCACGCAAGCCGCTGAGCGCAGTCCGCCCGGTTGGCGACTGGGACTACTACGAGTCCCTGGAAAAGTTCACCGACAGCGGCATGTACGATCGGATTCCCGGAGGGGCCGTCGATCCGGAAACGGACCCCACGACGTACAACGGGCGGCGTTGGCTGCTCGCGCGGGAGACGTTTTGGCGCGACCCGGACGCGGCACCGCCGATCGGAAGCGTCGAATACACCCGAGCGCTGAATTTCTATTTGCAGTACGCGGTGACGGACGAATTCCGGTGGAGCTGGCGCGATGCCCAGTTGCAGCAGAACGTGTACGTACAGACGATCGCTTCGGCCAACCGGAGTTATCAGCGTGCGAACAATCTCGTCGGCCTGATCGGTGCGAACCATCTTGCCAGTCTGATCGACGCGTATATCAGCGTGCGAATTCGCCGATTCGGCGGCGCCGGAGTAGGGGGCGTGCGCCTCGACGGCGTGAGCACGAATGTGATGTCGGTTGGCGACCCGGCCGACGGTCGGCGATTGATCCGGACACAGTTGCGACTCATTGCGCGTTAGTGACAGCGGTGTGACGTACGGCACATCGTGCCGAGCGGTAGCGGTAAATCGTCCGTTGAATGAAGGAGCGTCCTCTGCTTTTGTCGTGCCGCGGCCGTTCAGATCGCCCGGAGCGCAGCGTCCCAGCAACCGCACCCCAGATGGCAGCATTGCAGGTTTCCGAGCAGACGGCGCTGTTCCTGACCACTGGTCAGGCGGCTCCCGCGTGGCTGGATGCGTGGTGCGAACGACTTGGACTGCACTCCGCACCGTTGCGCGCCGGCGATGACGTCGTGGCCTTTGCGCTGCGCGCACGTCCGCGCGCGATTGTCATCGATGCCTGTGGTGATGCGCAGTGGCAGTCGGATGTGCTGCACACCTGCCGCCGGCTCAAGCGCGATTCGTTCACTGCGATCGTGCCGATCGTGATCATCGTGCCGCCGGCGCGGTTCGCGGATGCCTTCACGGCGGGCGCCGACGAGGTGCTGCGCGTGGACGTCGAGTTGGATGAGGCGGAGGCGCGTCTGGGCGCCGTCCTCCGTCGCAGCGACCGTGACGTTGACGTGCATCCCTCGACGCTCTTGCCCGGGACGCGCGAGATCGAGGCGGAGCTGGCGCGTCGGGTCGCGTCGGGCGAACGGTTTGCCGCCTGCTATGCGGACCTCGATCATTTCAAGGAATTCAACGATCGATACGGTTATCACAACGGCGATCGCGTGATTCGAGTGCTCGCCCGTATCCTGCACGACGTCGTGAAGGGACTGTGCGGCGAAGAGGGGTTTGTCGGACACATCGGCGGTGATGATTTTCTGTATGCGGTGCCTGTGGCCGCCATGCCTCGTGTATGCGATGAGATTATCCGGACATTTGACGAATTGATTTCGCTGCAGTATTCCGACCAGGACCGGCGCGTGGGATATTTTCTCGGCAAGGATCGACGGGGGCAGTTGCATCGCGTTCCGTTGATGACGTTGTCGATCGGTGTGGTGACTAACCAACGACGTCGTTTCACACGTGCCGCTGAGGTCAGCGAATTGGCGACGGAGATGAAGAGCTACGCGAAGACGTTACCGGGATCGCTATGGACGGTGGACCGGCGGCGCGAAGACGCCACGCCGGTGGCCGTGGCGATCGGTGAACCGCTTGTGGATGTCAGTGTGCGCCGCGTCGGAGGCATCGGACTGTGACCGTCATGTGTCCCGATTGCCGTTCCGTGTTTCGCGTCGATCCGGCCAAGGTGCCGGCAACGGGCGTGCGCGCCCGTTGTTCGGTCTGCGGCGGCGTGATCGCCATCAGCGGAGGCACGCTCCCCATCGCGGTCACGCCGTCGTCAACGCGCGCGGTGGTGTCGTCGCTTGCTGCGTCGCTGACTCCTCCTGCTGGGATGGTTGCGGATGCGATCGCAGCGACTGCGACCACGGCGCCGCGCGCGGTGGTATTTGCAACTGGGAGCGCTCCGGCGCGCGTGCAGACGCCGCCAGGGGCCGCCCCCGTCCCGCCCACGCTTATGACGCCGCCGGCTCCCGCGGCGCTCTCTGGAGCCGCTCATTTGTCGTCCGCAGCGACGTTGCGCGCGACGCCGCTCCGGGAAACGCCGTTGCGCGCCGCGACGGTGCCGACCGTCGCCAAGCCCCATTCGCCGCCCGCACTTGCGGGCGCAGCGTCGGCCACGGCGACGCCGGGTGGTGGGAAGCGCTCGATCAATCCATTCCTGAATGCCGACCCCGGACAGCGGGCCCGTCGGCTTGCCCGCGCACTCGTCTCAGATCTCGTGGCGTACCATCCGCAGAAGCGCGAGGACGGACTGCGAGACGGGACACTGCGCCAGCTCTTTCGTGAGGAGATCAAAAAGAGCTACGAGGAGTATGTCGAACAGGTGGGTCGCGAGATCGCCGAAGGGTCACCCTATTTTCAGGATGCGCTCAACGAGATTCTCGGCGGCGGGCGCCGCCTGTTTTAGCGTGGGGGCAGCGGCTCGGTCGGACGATGGCCGTCTGGAAGCGGCCTTGCTGATCTGCTAGCTTACACTGCTGCGCTCGGCCACTCGGGTCGTGCTGCGCTGGTGACCCGGTGAGAGGCTCGACGAGCCGTTTTCCCCCGAGGAGAACGGCTCATGTCGTTCATGGAGACTACGTATGCAGGACGGCGAACGGCTGAAGGTGCTGACGCGGGCGGAAGAGCGGCTCACGGACATGCGGAGGTATCTTTGACGTCGAATCCAAGCGCGAGACGCTGAACGCGTACGAAAACGAGATGTCGGATGGCGCGTTCTGGAACGATACAGAGTATGCGCGCGACATCGTGCAGCAGGTCAAGGTACTGAAGGGGTGGGTGGACCCTTTCGACTCGCTCGAGGCGCGGACGCGCTCCGCGCGCGAACTCGGCGACATGCTCGACCTCGAGCCGGACGACGCCATGTCGGACGAGCTCGACGTTGAAGTCGAGCGCATCGCGGAGGAACTCGACGCGTTCGAGTTGCGCACGTTGCTGCGCGGCCGAGACGACTTCCGCGATGCGCAATTGGAGATCTCTGCCGGTGCCGGCGGTACCGAGGCGCAGGACTGGGCACAGATGCTCTATCGCATGTACACGCGATGGGCGGAGCGGAAGGGATTCGGCATCGAGATCCTGGATCTGAGCGAGGGTGAGGAGGCCGGGATCAAGGGCGCCGTCATCGAGATCAAGGGGCACTTCGCGTACGGATTTCTACGGCCGGAGTCCGGCGTGCATCGGCTCGTGCGCATCTCGCCGTTCGACGCGCAGGCGCGCCGGCATACGAGCTTCGCGTCTGTCTTCGTCTATCCGGTGGTCAACGAAGAGATCAATATCGAGATCCGCGACGAGGATTTGCGTATCGATGTGTATCGTGCGTCCGGCGCGGGCGGTCAGCACGTGAACAAGACCTCGTCGGCGGTGCGTATCACGCACATGCCATCGGGGATCGTGTGCGCGTCGCAGGCGGAGCGCTCGCAGTTCAAGAACAAGGCGACGGCGATGAAGCAGTTGAAGAACAAGCTCTATCAGCTCGAGGCCGACAAGCAGGCCGCCGTGAAGGCCGCGTTCGACGCGAACAAGCAGGACGTGTCCTTCGGCAGCCAAATCCGCAGCTACGTCTTTCAACCGTACACGATGGTCAACGATCACCGCACGGAGCTCAAGATCCCCGACGTGCAGAAGATCATGGATGGTGCGATCGATCCGTTCATTCAGGCCTATCTCAAAATGGAGAGCTCGGCCAACGCCGAGGGTGGCGCCGCATGAGTGACGATCTGAACTTCTTGATGAGGGCGCGTCGCGAGAAGCTGGAGCGACTGCGCGCGGGAGGCGTGGAGCCGTTCGCCTACGCATACGACCGGACGCATTCCACCCCCGAGGCCGTCGCGGCGCTTGGCGATGGGGAGGAAGGCCCCACCGTGTCGGTGGCGGGACGGCTGACGTCGTGGCGGAGCCAGGGCAAGACGGCGTTCGCGCATCTGGCCGATATGGACGGTCGCATCCAGCTGTATTTCCGTCGCGACGAGATCGGCGAAGCGGCGTGGGCGCTGCTCAGTGAGTACGATCTGGGCGACTGGGTGGGCGTGCGCGGCAGCACCATGCGCACGCGTACTGGTGAGGCGACAGTGCGCGTGGTCGAAACCACGTTGTTGTCCAAGTCGCTGCGACCGTTGCCGTACGGCAAGGAAGCCGTGGTCGACGGCAAGACCGTGCGCTACTCGGGGTTTGCCGACACCGAGCTTCGGGCGCGGCAGCGGTACGCCGATCTGGCGGTGCATCCGGAGGTGCGAGCGTTGTTCCGGGCGCGCTCACTGCTCACGCGGACCGTGCGGCAACATCTCGATGCGCTGGGGTACCTCGAAGTCGAGACGCCGGTCTTGCAACCCCTCTACGGTGGCGCGGCCGCACGCCCATTCATCACGCATCATAACACGCTCGATATGCCGCTCTATCTGCGCATCGCTGATGAGCTGTACCTGAAGCGGCTAATCGTGGGCGGATTCGAGCGCGTGTACGAGATCGGGCATGACTTCCGGAACGAGGGGATCGACCGGACGCACAATCCGGAATTCACGATGCTCGAGTTTTACGAGGCCTTTGCCGATTACACCGTGATGATGGAGCGGGTGGAAACACTGCTCGTGGCGGCGGCGGAGGCGGTGCGCGGCGTGCCGGTCGTGGGAGAGAAGGTGCCGGCGCTGGTAACCCCGTTCCCCCGCATCGAGTGGGCCCCCACACTCTCCAAGGCGGCGGGCGCCGACGTCATGACGCTGGACGACGCAGCACTTCGGCAAGTGGCCGAGCGCATCGGTGTGGCGAAAGTGGCCACGTTAAGTCGGCCGAAGGTGTTGGACGAGATGTTTCAGGAGCTGGTGGAGTCGCGCATCGATACGCCGACGTTCGTGGTGGACTATCCGATCGAGCTGTCGCCGTTGGCGAAGCCGAAGCGGGGCAGTCCCGGGTTGACGGAGCGCTTCGAGTTGTTCGCGCGCGGAAAGGAGCTCGCGAATGCGTTTTCCGAGCTCAACGACCCGATCGACCAGCGGCAGCGGTTCGAAGCGCAGGCGCGTTTGCGCGACGCCGGCGACGACGAAGCTTCGGGCGTGGACGAGGATTATCTGCGGGCGATGGAGTACGGCATGCCACCGACGGGCGGTGTGGGTATTGGTATGGACCGACTGTTCATGTACCTCACGGACACGGCGAACATTCGCGACGTGATCCTGTTTCCCACGATGCGCCCCGAGTAGCCCGCGTCTTGCTTCGTCTCGAGTTCTCCATTGCGTGGCGGTATCTGCGGAGCCGGCGCGGTTCGCGGCTCCTCTCACTGATCAGCGTCATCGCCATCGGCGGGGTGCTGGTCGGCGTGAGTGCGCTCATCGTGATCATGGGCGTGATGAACGGACTGCAGCGCGATCTGCGGGAAAAGATTTTAGTGGGTAGCGCTGATCTGCAGATCCTCCCGTACGGCGACGGGCTGCGGTTGACGAACTGGGAATCGATTCGGGATCGCGTGCGGGCGTCCACGGGAATCACCGCAGCCGCCCCGTTCGTGCAAACGCAGGGGCTCGTTCGCAATCTCGCGGGGTTCCGGACCGGTGCCGCCGTGGTTGGTATCCTGCCCGAGGGCACGCCTGGTGCCGACGTGACGTCCATTCGCACGCACGCCGTACTCGGCGACTTTCGATTCAAGCGCGACAGCGTTCCGTTGCCGGGTGCCGTGCTGGGCAAGTTGCTCGCATCCAAGCTCAACGCGTTTCCCGGCGACACGATTTTGCTGATCGGCGAGGCCGGACTCGAGATGAACGCAGCGACGGGCGCGGTCATTCCGAGGGCGGACAGCGTAGTCGTGTCGGGGGTGTTCGAGACGCTGATGTACGAGTACGACAACAACTACATCTATCTCGACCTGGCGACGGCGCAGCGCTTTGCCGGACTGGGGAGCGATGTGACCGGGATCGAAGCGCAGACGGTTGACCGGTGGAAGGCTCCGGCGATCGCCGAGTCACTGCGCGTGTCGTTGGATGCGCCTGTGCGCACGCAGGATTGGCAGGAGCAGAACCGGTCGCTGTTTTCCGCGCTGAAGCTCGAGAAGCTTGGCATGGGTGTGATTCTGTTGTTGATCGTGGTGGTGGCGGCCTTCAACATCGTCGGCACGCTTACCATGGTCGTGGCGGACAAGACGCGCGAGATCGGCATCCTGCGCGCGATGGGGCTGCCGGCGCGCTCGGTGCGTCGGATCTTCTTGTTCCAGGGACTACTGATCGGCGCCGTAGGGACCGGCGGCGGCCTGTTGGTCGGGCTGACCGTGGCCACGTTGCTGGAGCGGTATCAGCTCATCGCGCTCGACCCGTCGATCTACTTCATCGATCATTTGCCGGTCACGATGGAGCCGCTGGACGTGCTGTCGATCATTTTGGCCAGCATGGCTATCGCGACGTTGGCAACGTTGTATCCCGCCGCCCAGGCAGCGCGCATGTACCCCGTGGACGCGATCCGGCATGACTGAGCCGACGGTGGCGCGGGACGGCACGGAACTGGTCGTAGAGGCGGAGTCGCTGGTGAAGGAATTCCGCGGCGTCGACGGGAGTGCGTTGCGCGTGGTGGACGGCGTGTCGCTCTCGGTGCGACGGGGCGAGATGGTGGCCATCGTCGGGGCGAGCGGGTCGGGGAAGAGCACGTTGCTGCATCTCCTTGGCGCGCTGGAGCGACCGACGGAGGGGCGCGTGCGACTGACTGGTCAGCCGGTGCAGGGGATGGGAGACGACGCCCTCGCCGCACTCAGGAACCGTGCGGTCGGCTTTGTGTTTCAGTTTCATCATCTGCTTCGAGAATTCTCCGCGTTGGAGAACGTGATGATGCCGCTGCGGATTGCCGGGGTCGACGATCGGGTGGCGCGTGTTCGCGCGGAGGGGCTGCTCGAACGGGTGGGACTGTCCGCACGACGCGGTCATCGTCCCAACGAGCTGTCCGGGGGGGAGCAGCAACGAGCCGCTGTGGCGCGTGCGCTTGCTGCCGAGCCTGCCTTGTTGCTGGCCGACGAGCCGAGCGGGAATTTGGACCTGCACAACGCGGAGCGGTTGCACGATCTGTTCGCCGAGTTGGCGCGCGATCTTTCGTTGGGGTTGGTCGTCGTGACCCATAATCAGTCACTCGCCGCGCGCGCCGATCGCGCGCTACTGTTGGAAGGAGGCCGGTTGACCGTCACGGATGGACAGCGGATGGAGGGCTGATGCTTTGCGATAACTGCAAGGAACGCGACGCCGTCGTGCATCTGACGCGAATCGTGGACAACGCGGTCACGCAGTTGCACCTGTGCGAGAAGTGTGCGGCGGCGAAGGGTGTGGAAACCACGCTCGCCATGCCGCAGCACCCGCTCGGCGACATTCTGCAGGCCGTACAGCAACAGGCGTCGGCCACATCGGAAGATGCGCCGTCGTGCAGTTTCTGCGGGTCGACGTCGCGCGACTTCCGCGCCACCGGCCGCTTGGGCTGTCCGCATTGCTACGACGCCATGGAGCGCAGCTTGCGCGAGTTGTTGCGTCGTTTGCACGGGAGTTCCAAGCACGTTGGCATTCGCTACGAGACACCGGCGGCGCACATGCACGAGAAGCCCGATACGCTGCACGACCTGCATGATCGGCTGTCACGCGCGATTGCGACCGAGCAGTTTGAGTTGGCGGCCGAGCTGCGCGACCGCATCCGGGTGCTCGAATGACGGCGCGCGGCGCGCTCGATTTGTCGCTGCTTCCCGATGGGGGGGTGCGATGGCTGGATGCGTCCGGGCCGAACGCGGACGTGGTGATATCCACGCGAATGCGACTCGCCCGCAACGTGTCCGGCTACGCGTTTACCGGTCGCGCCCGCGATGGCGAACGGCTGCGCATGCTGGCACAGGTTCGCGATGCGCTGGGGAGCGTCCCGTCCTTGCGCGGCAGCCTGCTGTTGCGGCTGGATGATATGGCAACGCAGGACCGGCAACTGCTGCACGAGCGGCATCTGGTCAGCAAGGAGCTGGCCGGCCTCGACACGCAGCATCCGCTGCGGACGGGGGCGGCGGTCTTTCTTGGAGAGTCGGTCGGGCTGCTGGTCAACGAGGAGGATCACTTGCGCCTGCAGGCGCTCCGGTCCGGATTTGCGGTGCCCCAGGCGTTCGAGACGGTCCAGCGACTCGATGCGGAGTTGGGGGCGCAGGTACCGTACGCATTTCACCGGGAGTTCGGTTTTCTGACCGCCTGTCCCACAAACACCGGGACCGGGTTACGCGCTTCGGTGTTGATCCATCTGCCGGGGCTTGTGCTGACCAAAGAGATCGGGAAGGTGCTCGCCGGGCTGCAGCAGATGGGGTTGACCTATCGCGGCCTGTACGGCGAGGGCAGCGAGGTGGTGGGTAATTTCTTCCAACTTTCGAACCAGACGACGCTGGGACGATCGGAAGAAGAGCTCCAGGATTTGCTGGTGCGTGTGGTCCGGCACGTCATCGAGCGCGAGGAAGAAGCCCGCCGTGTGCTGGTTCGCGACGCGGGATATATTATCGAAGACAAGCTGTGGCGGTCGTATGGCACGCTGCGCTATGCGCGCAGTCTGACGTTCGACGAAGCGATGAACTACCTGAGTGGGGTACGTCTGGCGGTCGGCCTGAAACTGATTACTGGACTCAGTGTATACACGCTCAACAAGCTCCTGATTTTTGCACAGTCGGCGCATCTGGCCCACCTCGAGGGGCGCGCGTTGACGGAAGGCGAGGCGAACCTGGCTCGCGCACGCTATGTGCGCGAAGCGCTGGTAAGCGAAGGAGGCGGAGTCGAATGATCCGCTTCCACCCGACCCTGAGGGTACGATGAACGGCTACAACTTCACCGAGCGGGTCCGGAAAGTCCTTGCGATGGCGCGCGAGGAAGCGGCACGGCTTCACCATGAATACGTGGGGACCGAGCATATTTTGCTCGGTCTGATCCGCGAAGGTGAAGGCGTGGCTGCCGCAGTGCTGCAGAATTTGAACGTCGATCTGGACGACGTCACGCAGAAGATCGAGGAGACGGTGAAGAAGGGGAAGGCGGCGCAGGCTACCGGCCCCGATTTGCCGTATACGTCGCGCGCCAAGAAGGTTTTGGAGCTCGCGATGGCCGAGGCGCGTGATCTCAACCACAGCTACGTGGGAACGGAGCATCTCCTCCTCGGCCTGTTGCGCGAGGAGAAGGGGATTGCCGCGCAGGTGCTGACGGACGCGGGGGTGAATCTCGAGGCCGCGCGCGCCGAAACGCTGCGTTTGCTGGGCACGGACATGCCGGCCCAAGGCCAGACGCCGCAGCCGGAAAAGGCGGGTGCCGGTGTACCGCCGTCGGCCGCCACGCCCAAGGGCGACAAGAAATCCAAGACGCCCGCGCTCGACCACTTTTGCCGCGATCTGACGCAGCTCGCCGCGGAAGGGCAGCTTGACCCGACCATTGGTCGCGCCAAGGAGATCGAGCGCGTCATGGAAGTGTTGTCGCGTCGCAAGAAGAACAATCCGGTCCTCATCGGCGAGCCCGGTGTGGGCAAGACGGCCATTGTCGAAGGACTGGCCCAGCTCATCGCCAACGGCGAGTGCCCTGAGAACCTGCGCGACAATCGCGTGCTCTCGCTCGATATGGCGGCGGTCATTGCCGGCACGAAGTACCGCGGCCAGTTCGAGGAGCGGCTCAAGGCCGTGATGAACGAGATTGCGCAGAACAAGCAGGTCATCCTGTTCATCGACGAGTTGCACACGCTCGTGGGTGCGGGGGCCGCCGAAGGGGCGATCGATGCCAGCAACATGCTCAAGCCGGCGCTTGCGCGCGGCGAGCTGCAGTGCGTCGGCGCGTCGACGCTGAACGAGTATCGCAAGTACATCGAGAAGGACGGAGCGCTCGAGCGCCGGTTCCAAACCGTCGTGGTTGATCCCCCCTCGATCGACGAGACCGTGCAGATCCTGCAGGGGCTGCGCAAGAAGTACGAAGACCATCATCGCGTGAATATTCCCGACGAGACGCTGGCGGCAGCGGCCAAGTTGTCCGAGCGGTACATCACGGATCGGTTCCTGCCCGACAAGGCAATCGATGTGATCGACGAGGCGGGTGCGCGGGCGCGATTGGCCGCACAGGCGCCGCCGCCGGCGGTCGCCGCGCTGAAGGAACAGCTGGAAGGGATCAACGCGGAGAAGGAAGCCGCGGTACGCGATCAGAACTTCGAGCGTGCCGCGTCGCTCCGCGACAACGAGCGTGAGTTGCAGGCCGAAATCCGTCGGAAGCAGGAAGAATGGGAAGCGCATCGCGCTTCGCATCGACCGACGCTCGGTGAAGAAGAGATCGCGTTCATCGTGAGCCGTTGGACCGGCATTCCCGTGACGCGCTTGCAGGAAGCCGAGACCAAGCGGCTACTGCGCATGGAGGACGAGCTGCATTTGTCGGTGGTCGGTCAGGACGAAGCCATCAAGGCGCTCGCGCGCTCCATCCGCCGCAGTCGGGCCGGGTTGAAGGATCCACGTCGTCCAATCGGCTCGTTCATTTTTTCCGGACCGACCGGCGTTGGTAAGACGGAATTGGCACGTTCACTCGCCAAGTTCCTGTTCGCCGATGCCTCGGCGCTCATCCGCGTGGACATGAGCGAGTACATGGAGAAGTTCTCCGTGTCGCGACTCATCGGTGCGCCGCCGGGCTACGTGGGCTACGAAGATTCTGGCACGCTCACCAAGGCCGTGCGTCGCAAGCCGTACAGTGTGGTGTTGCTCGACGAGATTGAGAAGGCTCATCCGGACGTGTTCAACATTCTGCTGCAGGTGCTCGATGAGGGTCACCTCACGGACAACTACGGCCGCATGATCGACTTCAAGAACACGGTCGTGATCATGACGTCGAACGTGGGCGCGAAGGACATCACGCGCGGCAAATCGCTGGGCTTTGCAACCAACGATGCGCGCGGCGATTTCGAGCGGATTTCGGACAAGGTCAAGGAAGAGATGGCGCGGGTCTTCAATCCGGAATTCCTGAATCGTCTCGATGACGTGATTGTGTTTCATCCGCTCGGGAAAGAGCATATCTCAAAGATCGTGTCGATTTTGTTCGCCGACGTGCAGAAGCGGCTGGCGGAGGAGGAACTCACCATTCACCTCACCGACGCGGCCACCGAGTTTTTGGTCAACCATGGGTATGACGAGCATTACGGCGCGCGTCCGCTGAAGCGGGCCATTCAGCGGTACATCGAGGATCCGCTGTCGGAGAAGCTGCTGACGGCTGAATTCTCACGTGGTGACGATATCGAAGTCGACGTGTCGTCCACGGAGAAGGAGAAGTTGGAGTTTCGGGTCTTGTCTCCGTCACCCAGCCCGCAGGGTTGACGTTGACATCGCCGGCGGCCGGACCCGCCCCCGGGCCGGCCCCGGGGAAGTTTTGGTTATATTTTAGGGCTAATCACAAAAAACAGTAA
>JBBQSM010000121.1:0-14151 GCA_038234895.1 Gemmatimonadales bacterium | reverse complement strand
CGCCTGAAAAAAGTTCCGGCGCTCGCTCTGGAAGCCGAACGGCGTCAGGCTGCGGTTGTACATGCCGTCGCCGGCGATGCCCGCCTTGAAGTACGGGGTGAGCGTGAGCGCGTTGACGGTGCTGAATGCGCCGTAGCTGTGACCGCCGATGCCCATCTTGTTGCGATCGACGTAGCCCGCCTCGACCGCCGCATCAATCACGGCATCCAGGTTTTCCTTGAGGTCGCGCGTGTAGTTGTCGTTCATGCGGCCACTGTCACCCCAGATCGGAATGTCCGGCTCGATGACCGCATAACCCTGCGTGACCCACAGCTTCGTGCTCGACGCCGGGCGCGTGGCCGGCAGATCGGGGAAACGGTTGATGTTGGTGCTGTAGCGCGTACGATCGTACTCGACTTGCGACGTGTACTCGCGCGGATAGAACCAGATGATGCCCGGGAGTTTGGCGGCCGGCGTCCAATCGCGTGGCAATGTCACGTCCACCCACATTTTGTAACCGTCGCGCGGACGCTCCACCTGCATGCGCTTCCGGATGGCGCCGGTCACGTCGTCGCTGATCGTCTTGTTGTTCGTCAGCTTCTTGCTGGTGTTCGTCGCCACGTCGCGCAGATAGACGTCAGGAATGACCGTGGGTGATTCATGACGGTAGAGATACTGCGTGAAGTCATCGTTGAGCGGCGCGATAATTTCGTCGAAACCATCGGCCGGGCTTTCGAACAGGCGCGTACGCTGCGCCGACTCGATGTCGAGCTTGTCGAGCCACGGACGCGGCGCTTCGGTCGTCCACTTCTCGTTCGGGTTCTTGGTGCCCTGCACCATGACGGACTTGTTATCGCTGGCCATCACAACAAACTGCTGCCCGTTGGAGCCCGTCTTGGTGAAGATCTGCCCGGCCAGGCTGTTCGTGTCCGGGGCGCCACCGCCCCCGCCGCCACCAAAGCCGCGTCCACCGCCACCGGCCACCGTCACGCCACGTCCCAGCTTGTACCGCTTGCCCGGATCGGCGGTGCGCATGGCGATCACACCGGCGCTGTCGCTGACGAACATTGTCTTGCCGTCGGCGCTGTAGTGCACGTTGCTGAGCTGCGCGCCACCCTCGTAGATGACCTTCGTGTCGCCCGGTCCGAACGGCGGCATCCACAATACGTACTTGACGCTCGTCGCCTGCGGACGGGCCGCTGCACCACGCGCAGCACCTGCCGCGCCGGCGCGACCATTGCCCGCACCACCACGACCTGTGCCAGCGGCACCAGTCCCGTTGGTCGCAAAGACTGACTGCAGGTAGACGAGCCCCGGTCCGACCGGATTCCACTGGATGTTGCGCTTGCTGGTGTCGGGCGCGACCGGTCCGTCGCGGCCGCCGGCCGGTGCGTCCGGATCGTCACCGCGGCCCGCTTCACGCAACGGCGTGGTCGCGAGCGTCGCGATCATTTTGCCGTTGGCATCCCACAACTCCTGCACGGTCGGGAAGTTCGACGCCGGCACAAGATACGAGAACGGCTCCGTCATGTACGTAACGCGCACGTACGCACCGTCGGCCGACGCATCGACGCTGCGGATCATGCGCGGCGTGCCGATCTTCTTCACGGCCTTCGACTTGACGTCGATCATGGCCAGCTGGCCGGTGCTGTAGTACTTGAGCAGCGCCTTGTCGAGCGGATCCTGCAACAGGCTGGCGTGCACCGGCTGCGGCACCGCGCGTCCTTCGGTCAGGCGCACCTGCGGTCCGTCGGCGACGCCGTCCGGTCCGAGGTCCGGCTTCTTGCCACGCACATCAGGAATCAGCACGGCGAGAATCGACTTGCTGTCGGCCGTCCACTCGAGTCCCGTGTTGATCGTGGCCAGCAATGGTGTACGCGTGATCGCGGTCGACTTGCCGCTCGCGACATCGGCCACGTACACATGGCTCACGTTGTCGAAGTTGGCGATGTAGGCGATCTGCGTGCCGAGCGGTGACCAGGCCGGGGCGGAGATGCTCGCGCCGGCCGGGGTGCTCAAGGCGCGTGTGCTACCCGTCTTGGGGTCGACCAGTTCGATGCCCTTGCGATTGCTCGTGGTCAACGATCGGGCGCGATTGGCCTGCGTGTCGACCTGCACACCGCCGAGGTAGATATGCGGCTTGCCGTAGAGCACCAGATCACCGCGCGCATCACCCGTGGCGCGCATGAACCACGTCCGCGATACGTTGGAATTCGGGAACGAGATGTCCACGCGCTTGGCGGTGATGATCTCCGCCACGCCCGACGGCGGCTTGACCCACGTTTCGGTCTTCAGGATTGCCTGCGGATCCCAGCCGGCGGCGTTGCCGGCATTCTGGGCGAGCAGCGGCGGGGCGAACAGCGCCGCGGCGGTGAGCAGCGCGGGCCAGCGCAAGGTTCGGAACGGGGTGGGCATGCGGGGCTCGGGGATGGGAATGGACCAGGTAACTCGGGCAGGACGGAGCGCCACGGAATCCCGCGACGGCCAACCCTAGAATACGCGCAAGAACCGCCGGATGCTGGCGGGGCGCGGGTCAAATCCCTTCTTTTCCTGCATGACTCTCCCGACCAGTTCCCGCCTGCGTGCCCGCCGAACCAGCCGTTTCCCTGACGGCCATTGGCTCCTGTCCTGCAGCGTGCTGCTCAGCCTGCTGTTCAGCGCCTGCGCGCGCGCCACGACGTCGGGCCCGGACGCGACCTCCATGGCCGCGCCCGCCGCGCGACCGTCCGCGGCCAGCACGGTGCCCGGCGGGCTGGCGCCGTCACCACTCCTTTCCTGGTCCGACCAGATCGCGATTCGCGAGACGTGGCTGGTAAAACGGCACGCCGCCCTCCTGCCCATGATGCGCCGCCACGGGATCGGCATGTGGATCATCGTCAACGAGGAGTTCCATGACGATCCGCTGTCCCAGTATGTCGCACCACCGCGTCCATACACCGGCAATCGCGATTTTTTTGTCTTCATCGACGGAGGCGACGCCGGACTCAAGAAGTTCGCCATTACCGCGTAC
This sequence comes from Gemmatimonadales bacterium, assembly GCA_038234895.1. Lineage (GTDB taxonomy): Bacteria > Gemmatimonadota > Gemmatimonadetes > Gemmatimonadales > Gemmatimonadaceae > Gemmatimonas. The sequence goes on along the minus strand of JBBQSM010000121.1, from coordinate 11,162 downwards.
ACCGAAGAAAACGTCGCCCGCTTTTTCGACGCGCCTACCGACGAACCGCGGCCGCCCGCGCCAACGCTCAAGGGACTGTTCGAGCAGTGGAAACCCCAAACCATCGGACTGGGCATCGGTGGCCGTCGCGGCCAGACCCGCTCCCTTGGCTTTGACGCGCACCGCTTTCTCTCCGAGGCGCTCGGACCGGACGGCACGGCGAAGTTCGTGAGCGCGAATGACCTGATCGAGGAGTATCTCGACACGCGCCTGCCGGAGGAGATGCCGCACTACACCGCGGCCGTGGCAGTCACCGAGACCATCGTGAAGCGCGCGCTGTCGCCCGCCGTGATCACACCGGGGGTAACGACCGTTGGTGACGTGCGACGTGCGTTGTACGACATGCTCTGGCAGTATGGCGTCCGCACGTGGTTCCAGCCCGACTTGCGCGTGCAGCGTGCGTCAGGTGACGTGGCGACCTCGCGTGGATTTCTCGCCGTTGCGCCGGAGAAGACGGTGATTCTCCCCGGCGATCTGGTGCACATCGATTTCGGCATCACGTACATGGGCTTCGATACTGACTGGCAAAAAATGGCCTATGTGCTCAAGGCCGGCGAGAGCGATGCGCCCGTCGGACTCAAGCAGGCGCTCCGCAACACGAACGCGCTGCAGGACGCGCTGATGCTGCGCGCCGCACGCCCCGGTCTCACCGGTGGCACCGTGTTCAATGCGACGATGGCCGAGATGAAGCAGAAAGGAATCGAAGCGATGGTGTACTCGCATCCGATCGGCGCGCAGGGGCATGGGCTGGGTGCGTCGATCGATTTCCGTAGTGCACTGCGCAGCGACACAACAACGCAGAACGCACGGCTGCGTCTGGGCTCGTACATCTCCATCGAGTTGAACACTGCCACGCCGATTCCCGAGTGGGGAGACAAGAAGGCGTTCGTGATGATGGAGGATGACGCGCATCTCACGCCAGACGGTTTCCGCTTCTTCCGTCCGCGTCAGGAGGCGTTCTATCTCATTCCGTCCACGCGCGTGGTGCCACCGGTGCCGTAACGCGCGCCCGCACGCGCCCGGGGTATGCGCCCCGGCCACGCGCCCGTGCTACGCGGCGAGATGATCCGTGCGGACAGTGTCAGAGGCCGCGTCAGCGGAGGCTGCCGCGCTGAGCCGCGCGACCAGCGGCGCGTAGCCAAGCGCCCGTGCCTGGACGGCATACTTCCGCACCATCTCCGGCCACTCGTCGCCCTGGCCCTGCATCCCAGCGGTGCACTCGGCGGCGAGCCAGACGGTCGCGTATTGGTCATGCTTCTCAGCCGCGCGTAGTCCTTCGAGGAGGCATTGTGTCGCGGATCGACGATCACCGCGCCCGGACAACAGGCGTACCTGCAGCGCTTCCATGAGCTCACGTCCCTGGAACCACTGCGACTCCCGTCCGGCCAAAAGCGACAGCGCTTCGGTCAGCCGTGCGACCGACGATGCGAAGTGCCCGAGGGCCAGATCGGCCAGCCCCATGCCACACAGGGCCCCCACATGTACGTCGAGCTGGCCGAGTTGCTCGGCGAGCGACAGAGCCGCGGCATAGAGTTCCGTGGCGCCGGCTGCGTCGCCGCGTTCACGCGACAGGTGCGCGACATTGTACAGCGCGGACAGGCGAAGGGGTTCGTTGTTGATCGCGACGTAGATCCGGAGCGCTTCATCCAGTCGTTGACGTGCCTCCGCAAAGCGGCCCGTTTTCGACAACAACACCCCAAGGTTCATTGACGCCAGCGCGGTGAGATCGGCCGCCTTGATCTCGCGCCCAAGGTCCAGTGCAGTGGCGTACGAGAGTTCGGCCGCATGATGATTCCCTGCGCGATCGCACGCGACGCCAACATTGATATGACAGCGCAGTTGTCCGCGGCGATCTTCCGTCCGCCGGAAGATATCGAGCGCCTGTCGGTAGCATGTCACGGAATCGGCGGGTGTTGTGACCAACAGTGTCGAGCCAAGACGTATGATCGCGTCGGCATTCAGGGACGGATCGTCTGTCAATGCGGCCTCGGCGATTGCCTCTCTGGCGATCCGTTCCGCGACGACCACGTCGCCCAGTCGTGTCTGCACCTGCGAGATCATGAGTAGCAGCGCGATGGTTTCCCGGCGGTCGCCCGCTTCACGCGCGTTGATCAGCAGGCTTTCAGTCGCGACCAACACATCGGATGCTGGTGCGCCGCGCAGCAGTCGCAGCCGTTCCCGCATGCGCTTGACGTTGCTGGACAGCGCAAGCTCGCCGACGCCGGCCGCGTACGTTGACAGCAGCAGCGCGCAACGCTCCTCCGCCTCGCGATACCGGCCGACGATTTCATCGAGCGTGGCCAAACGCGATTGCACGTTCGCATGTTGAGCCAGGGTGTGCGCATGCCGGCTGGCCATCTCGAAGCATGACGACGCCGCGTCGTAGGCATACACGTGCATGGCCCGTTCGCCGGCAATCAGTGCATACCGGTGCGCGTCGTCGCGAATTCCGCCGCGATCAAAGTGCACCGCGATGAGTGCGGGATCGGTGTCTGGCTGCGCTTCCAGCACACGCGCCACCCGTTCGTGCACGCGGCGCAGGCGCAATGGATTCCCGCTCCGGCGCAGTACGTCGGCGAGCAGGCCATGGGTAAACTCGAAGGCGGCCGGACCATCGTCCTCTCGTGCCGCGAGCACGCAGGCACGTACCCCTTCGTCCAGCGCATCGAAGACAACGTCTTCTCCACGGGGCGACGCACCAATCAACACGTCGGCGTCAAACCGCGAGCCAATCACCGCCGCGGCCGTGAGAATCTCGCGCGTCATCTCGGACAGGCGTTCCAGACGTCGCGAGAGCAGATCACGTACGGCGGTCGGCAGCGTGGCCTCCGGCGACGGAAAGTACCGCCACTCGCCGTCTTCGTATCGTACGATACCGTCTTCCGACATCATGCGCAGCGTCTGGATGGCAAACAACGGGTTGCCTTCCGTGTGTGCGACCATGTACTCGGTGAGTGCCTGTTCGGGGGCCTGGCCGCTCAGCGCCACGCGGAGCCAATGCTCGATGTCCTCCGGTGTCAGTCGACCGAGTTCCATCTCGCTGAAACTCTCATGGCGCGACAGGCTGCGACAACGAGTTTTGCCATCGTCGCTGAGGTCTTCGTTCCTGATCGTGAGCGCCAGCAACAGCCGCTGTCCACTGAGGCGAGGCACCATCAAGTCGAGAACGTCCCACGTTTCTGCGTCGGCCCACTGCATGTCGTCGAGAATCACGACCAACGGCCGGACCTGCGCGGCCGCCGTGATGTATTCCTCGATCTCCTGAAACAGTGGGAATCGGGCACTCGTCGAACCCGCGGATGCATCGGTCGTCGCGGAACCGCCGCCGAGCGCCGGCACAAGTCGCCCCAGTTCGCGCCACTCGCGAGGCGGCACCAGTCCCATGTGATGAATGGCCTGGATGACATCGACCCATGGGCCATACGGAGGGCGCACATTCGAGTCCAGACAGCGCCCGACAATCAGCGAGCCCGACCGGACGCTCATCTCAGGTGCGAGTTGCCTGAGCAGCGTTGACTTACCAACGCCGGCCTCGCCCACAACGGAGAGTACCTGCGGCGTTCCCCGTGAGGCGAGGTCCAGCAAACGGGAGATCCGCTGCCGTTCGCTGGTACGGCCGACGAACGTTTCCAACAGCAGTGTCGGGTCGCGCAGTGCCCCCGCGCCGCCGGCCGAACCCACGGCATTGCGTCCGCGACGTTTCGCACTGTAGAGCGCGCCGTCGGCAGCCGCGAACAGGGCGTCCAACGATTCGCCATGTGCCGGTGCGGTCGCCGCACCTATCGAGAGCGTTACGTGGACCGGCTCGTTACCGCCGTCGCGGCGTGGACTCTGAGCGCACGCTACGCTGTCGCGCAGCCGTTCCGCGATTTCCAGCGCCTGTTCCAGGCCGGTACCTGGCAGCAGCACCACAAACTCGTCACCAGCGTACCGCGCGATGAAGTCACTTGGGCGCGTCTGGGCCCGCACGACGTCCGCGACGGCGCGCAGCACATCGTCACCCTGCAGATGTCCGAACGTGTCGTTCACGAGCTTGAAGTGGTCGACGTCGATCACCAGCAACGACACGGGACGTCCCGTCGTCCGCCGCGCTTCGAGCACACGCTCTGCGGTCATGCGGAACGCCCGCCGGAGCGGCATCTGCGTCAGATCATCCAGCTCCCACGTCGGCGCGTTGGTTTCATCCGGTTCAACGGGAAGCGCAGGCACCGAGTCCGCATCAACGATCGCTTCGGCGGGCTTGGGTGTCTCGCGCCGGACCCACGATCCGGCAATGCGCTCGAACGCAGCAAAAGCGGTCGGATCGAACATCGTGCCGACGTCACTTCGCATCACGTCCAAGGCTTGCGCATGTGGCGTGGCCAGCTTGTAGCTGCGCACCGATGTCAGTGCATCATACACGTCGGCAATGCACAGGATTCGCGCCACCAGCGGAATCTCTTCACCGGCCAGCCCGTGAGGATACCCACTCCCGTCCCAACGCTCATGATGGGAACGCACGATGGGTAGCACGTCCCATGGGAAGTCGATACCCGACAGCATTTCCACACCGGCTGTGGTGTGGCTGCGCATGAGGGTCCATTCCTCGGCGGTGAGCTTGCCCGGCTTGTTGAGGACATCCTCCGGAATCACCAGCTTGCCGACATCGTGCAGTAAGGCACCGATGCGAAACCAAAAGAGCTCTTGTCCGGCAAACCCCATGTCGGTCGCGATCGCGCAGGCGAGATCGGCGACGCGCACACAGTGACCTTGGGTGTAGCGGTCCTTGGCTTCGATCGATTCACCCCAGCGCCGCGCAACCTGCAGGAACTCGTCCTCGAGCCGGCCGGTCCGCGTTCCGATATCGGCGAGATCGCGACGCGCCCGGAGCTGTGTAAACAGGCGATGCGAACGATTGAGGTGCTGGAGGACCAAACTATTCCGGCCTTGACGGCGAGCCAATTCACCCGATTCACGCGCAACTTCAGCGGCCAGCAGCACGTCGCCACGGGCGACGGCAATCTCTTCGGCTCGCGCGAATTGCGCCTCGGCTTCGGCCGGATCGCCAGTTTCCCGGGCGATAATCCCCAGTAGCTTGCTCGCCTGACCCACCGACGTCGCATCGCCGGTACGGGCCGAAAGGTCCAGCGCATGTCGCACGGACTGCTGCGCCTTCGCGAAGTCCTGCCGCGTGACCCACATCTCGGCCAGGTTCACGTCCAAAAGCATGCGCGCGGACAGGTCGCCGATGGCGTCGCTGATCTGGACCGCCTCGTCGAACGAGCGCTCGGCCTCATCCCATCGTTCCAGCTGCGTGTGCAGCAGACCGAGGTTGTTGAGCGCGACACTGACGTCCTTGGCCAGCCCGAGCGATCGATACTCCCCGAGACTCGCTTCGTAGTGGCGCTGCGCTTCGTCGGTGTCGCCACGCACGTTGGCGATGACGCCAAGGTTTTGCGCGGTCATGGCGGCTAGCTTGGCATCGCCGACCCGAAGAGCGTACGAGCGCGCAACCAGATACAGGCGTTCCGCTTCGTCCAGTTCGCCGAGCTGCCAGCGGATAACCGCTTCCACGTTAATCGCGCTGCCGGCGGCTGCTTCATCGCCCCATTGCTCGGCAACGGCGACGGCGGCGGCAAGACAATCGAGGGCGGCGTCCATCTGCATATCGCCCACGTAGGTGCGGGCGATCCAGCGCAGAATGGTTGAGGCGCGGCGAGCATCTGTCGTGTACCGAATGCCGTACAGCGCCCGCTCGAAACACCGCCGCGCCTCAGCTCGATTCCCGACTTTCTCCGCGGCCTGCGCCTCCGCGATGAACGCGTCGACGGTCTGTGCCGCGTCGCCGTCCGACGACGATACCAGCGTGAGGCCGGTGCGCTGCACCGACTCACCTCCGTGACGGCTCACGGCGTCTCCGCGTTCGCCGAGACCCGCCAGTCCCGTCGGCCTGCGCTTCCCGTGGGATCTGGGGATGCAGTCCGAGAGTCAGGCTCTCGACATGCAGCTCGGTGGGCGACTCGCGGAGTGATCATGGTGGTATAGTTGCCAGACGATCACGGAGCTATCGAGCAACAGCCCAGCCACCCTGTTGCATGTGGCCCCGCCCCGCCGTGCAGTTGCACAGCGGGGCGGTGGTTGTACGTGCAGGTGAAGTACCCGCGGCCTCAGTCGGCGGCGACGGTGTAGCCCGAGAAGTGCTTGACGCGACGGCACAGGTAACCATTGTTCTGGTCGAGCTGGGTGGCGACGCCCGGATCCGTGCGCGCTTCATCAATGCACGTCGTGGCGCCTGTGGGACACCAAGTGACGCGCGAGGTCGCGCTCATCGCGACGTCGCGATCCTTCAGCCAAATGGTGTTTTGCTTGAAAGAGAGACGCCAGCCGTGTAACGGGGGGAGCATGGCGCCATGGGACTCCTCGCGCCGACATCACATACGTGGTGCACTCGGCGCGATATCACGGATGACGCGTCATGCAACGGGCAAAGTCTCAGACGTCCTGATGAACAAGGCTGGGGGCAGCACAAAAGGCCCCGTGGGCGTTTCAGTGACGGCACGAATCGTTGCCGCGCGGGCCCGCGGCGGTGCGATCCCAAACAAGAAACCCCTGCCGAGTGACCTCGACAGGGGTGCGATGCGTGGTTCTTGGCGCAACTTACGGCACCGACGCCCGGGCGACCGTTGGCGGTGCCTTCACGCGCTGCACGTCCCAATCGGCCAGGCCGGCCAGCCAGGCGTCGGCGCGCAATCCTGTAGGCACCAGCCGCGTACGAACTGCCGCCAGATTGCGCGGCTCATACAGCCAGATCGCCGGCGCATCATCGACAATGCGCTGGTACGCGCGCCGGAACAGTGCGGTCCGTTGCCGCGGGTCGAACGTGACGATGGCGCTGTCCACGGTGGCATCAAAGTTCGCGCTGGAATACCGGCCGAAATTGGCGCCGATATCGTCGCCGCGGACCGACCCCCACGATTGGCGAATGGACGTTGGGCTCGGATCGTTGCGCCACGCGTTCAGCGCCGTGTCGAAATCCCCGTCATGCAAGCGTGCCGCAAACACGCCTGACTCCACGGCATCGATTTCCACGGCGGCACCGATCTGTTTGAATTGCGCTTGCAGCAACACCGCCAATTTCTTCCGGGTGCCACTCGATGCCGGCACCAAAATGTTGAACGCCAGTGCTCGCCCGTTGCGCGTGCGAACAGTTTGCTTGGTATCCCATCGCCATCCCAGCGAGTCGAGCATGCGACCTGCAGCGGCCGTGTCGAACGCGATCGCTCGTACTGCCGTATCCGCTGTCGCCTCGGATCGGGTGATTGGACCCAGCGCCACGCGCCCCAGTGAATCGAGCGCGTTCTGCACGATGGCGGCGCGGTCCACCGCCGCGGAGAGCGCCACTCGCATTGTCTGATCGGCAAAGCTCACTGCGCGTCGCGCGCTCGGTCGTTGATTGAACACGAGGTAGCCGTAATCAAGACTGCCGTATTCGACGGTGCGAAGCGTCGGCACCTGCGCGGCGCGCGTCACGGCGTCTCCGCGCAACACTTCCAGCACGTCGGCCTGACCGGAGAGAATGGCGGCGGTGGCGGCGTTCGGATCCGGCGCAATCGACCAGATCACGCGATCGAACGTGGGGCGCCCACGGTAGTTCATGCTGTCGGCTGCGAGCACCAACTGGCGCTTGCGCTCCCACTGGGCAAGGCGGTAGCGACCGCTGCCAATAGGATGACTGGCGAACGCGGACGTTGCGATACTGTCCGCGTGCAACGCCCCAAGCAGATGTTCGGGCATGACCGCCAGATTGTAGGCGATCTGAAAGAACTGTTCCGGATGCCGGCGATTCCACCACACCACGGCCGTATAACGGTCGCGTACCGTGACGGAGTCGATGCCCGCAAAGCCGCGGGCATGCATGGAGCCCACGGCAGGGTCGGTGTAGAAGCGCCAGGAGAAGCGCACGTCTGCCGCGGTCACCGGAGCGCCGTCGTGCCAGCGGGCGGCGGAGTCGATGACAAACGTGATGGACAGCGAATCCGGGGCCCAGCTCCAGCTCCGCGCCAGTCGGGGCGCAAACCCCTCGTCGCCATCGGTGCGGACCTGCGCATCCTTCGGGTCGGCGAGGTGATCAAAGAGCAGGTCGACGACCTGCTTGCCGGCGGTCGTCGCGACCAAGGGTGGAATGAGCGCATCGGCATCGGCGGCGGTGGTGATGACGATGCCTGCGGTCGCGGCGCGACGTTCCGCATCTTCGGCCGATGTGCCTCCGCCGTCGCATGCCGAGAGCGTGGGCAGCAGAATCCCTGCGCAGAGGATGCGAATCGACAACGATCCGGGGCGAAGCATGGCGGAGAGGGGCATTAGACTGGAGATGGAGGAGACGAACCGTTGGTTGGAGTGTCGGCTGGTCAGGGCCGATACTTGTGTGGGCCACGTGGTGGTGGCTTGGTGTCGTCCGATCGGGCGATCTCGTTTCTTCGTCTCCCGTCATGATTCGATATCTGATTTCGCGCATCATGCATGCTCTGGCCATTGTCGCATTTGCGGCATTGGTCAGCTTTGCACTGCTGCAGTTGGCGCCGGGAGACGCCGTCACGCAGTCTGTCGATCAACCCGGACGGAGCTCGGCGGCGCAAGTGGCCATGCGCGAGCGCCTCGGGCTGAACCGATCGGTTCCGCAACAAATGCTGACCTATTTCAGCGGCGTCGCGCGCGGGGATCTGGGGGTGTCGTTCACCGAGCAGCGTCCCGTGCGGTCTGTGCTGGCTGACGCGCTGCCGGCCACCATGATCCTGTCGGGTGCCGGATTGGTGTTGGCCTGCCTGTTGGGTATCGGAATCGGAACGGCACAAGGGTGGCGGCCCGCGAACCGCGTTGCGGCGACGCTCGGCACATCTTTGACATTGCTCTACACGCTGCCCGAGGTCGTCGTCGGCGTGGCGCTCATGGCCATCTTCGGATTGGCGTGGACCGTCTTGCCGGTCGGGGGCATGACGGACCCGATCGTCGAACTCACCGGCAACGTCGGCGCCCAGCTGGTGGACCGACTGCGCCATCTGGTGCTGCCGTCGTTCGCGCTGGCGCTGGTGTGGAGTGCGGCCATTGCGCGTCAGCAGCGCGCGGCGATCCGCGAGGTGGCATCGGCGACATTCGTGCGCACCGCGCACGCCAAAGGGCTCAGTGCATCCCACGTCCTGCGTCGGCACGTCATGCGGTCGGCGCTGCCGGGAACGGTCGCAGTCATTGGCACGATGCTGCCTGCACTTGCCGGCGGGACCGTAATCGTCGAGTCGCTGTTCGCGTGGCCGGGCATGGGATCGCTGCTGGTCCGCAGCGTGGCATTACGCGACGCGCCGCTCGTGGCAGGGGCGGTGATCGTGATGGCGACTGTCATTGCCATCGGAACGCTGATCTCGGACGCGCTGGTCGGCTGGCTGGACCCGCGCACTCGAGCGGAGGTGGTCGAGTGACTGCGCCGGTTCAGCGCCGTCGGGCTGTTTCCACGCTCACGCTCGTGGCATGTACGGTCGCGGCGATGGTCGCCGTGGCGAGTGTGCTGGCGCCGTGGTTGGCGCCGCATGACCCGGCTGCCCAGTTGGATGTGGTCACGCTCAAGAACGCCGCGCCAAGCTGGTCGCACCCGCTTGGCACTGATCCGTTTTCGCGTGATATGCTGAGCCGTGCGTTGTTCGGAGCGCGCACCTCGTTGACCATCGGCATAGTGGGTGCTGGGCTTGCGGCGGTGATCGCGTTGGCGTGGGGGGTGTTGGCGGGCTTCGTTCGCCGTCCAATCGGTGATCGCATGATGAGCGTGGTCGATGCATTTCGCGCCGTGCCACGAAAGGTCGTGCTGCTGGCCGCGGTCTTGGTGGTACCGCACGCCTCCGCGATGGTGCTCGCTGTGCTGCTCGGAGTCACCAGCTGGACCGCGCTCAGCCAAGTCATCTGTGTGCAGGTGCGCTCGGTACGCTCCCGCGACTTCGTCCGTGCCGCCCAAGCGATCGGCGCAACGCCGATGCGCGTGATGTTTCGACATATCGGACCGCAGTTGATCGGTTCGATGACGGCCGCGAGTGCGCTGTTGTTGGCGGATATGCTTGCCGTCGAAGCCGGATTGTCGTTCCTGGGACTCGGCGTGCGTCCGCCGCATGCCAGCTGGGGCACCATGTTGCAGGATGGTGTGCCGTATCTCGCCAGCGCTTGGTGGATTGCCGCCACGCCGTGCGTCTTGCTGGTCCTCACGGTGTTGAGTATTGCGCGCATCGCCGATGCGGTGCATGCGTCGGGGGCAACGACAGCGCCGGTTCCCTGAGGAGAGCCGGCGCAGTGATTCATGGTGCGTTGTTCGGTGTCGATGGCGCGTCGCCGTGGCCGTGCCAGCGCGGCGCCCGCGTTCGTGTGACCTGCATGTTCGATCGCTCAATGGTTCGGCGCGCTGGTTCACTTCAGACGATTACGGAGCTGATCGCTCATGCTGCTAGGCACGGATGCACCAACGAGTGATCGCCGCGGGTGCGAGTGGTCACTTTCCATCGTCATCGCGCCGCCCACTGCGGAGATGGCCATTCCACCCACCACGCGACGCCCCGACGTCAGCCATCCGGACCGCCGAACGCGCAGCACAAACAGGACGGGGAACGTGCGTGCGTACGTGCAGGGAGTTATGCGACGCTCATCGCACCCTCAAGCGATCGGTGTCCGACTTGCCTTCGCTGGTACCGGTGATCGTCACGTTGCCAGCACGTACGCCCGTTACAAGACCGGTGACGGAATTCACGGTGGCGATGGCAGTGTCCGAACTTGACCAGACGATCGGCCGGCCGGTCAGCACGCGTCCATTGGCGTCGCGAAGAACCGCGGTCGCCTGCGTGGTCGCCCTGCGTTGAATGCTGCCGGCGGCAAGCTTAACGGCGATGGAGGCGACGGGCGCCTGCACCGTCAGGCTGGCGCTGCCGGACCGCCCCTCACTGGTGGCGATGATGGTCGTGGTGCCGGCGGCGACCGCCGTGACGACGCCCGTGTTGCTCACCGTCGCCACGGCGCTGTTGGCGCTCGACCACGCAATCACGCGGCCGCTGAGCACGGTGTTCGCGGCGTCACGCGTCACAGCGGACGCCTGGGTGCTGCCGCCAACGGCGAGGGAC
>JBBQSM010000120.1:0-14209 GCA_038234895.1 Gemmatimonadales bacterium | reverse complement strand
CCGGCGAGGCCGAGGCTGTTAAGTTCGGCGTCCGTTGCAACCGCACGGCCCGAATTCTCGATGATCACGTATCGAAGCACGCCGCTCGAGTCGGCGTCGTTGCAACCACCGTACTGGAAGGTCGTGCCAGCGGACGCGCCTTCCGAGTTGCCGGTCAGGCAGCCAGTGGTCGTCGTACGACCAGCGACGAGCTGCGAGCCACCCGCGATCAGCTGCGTCGTGGCCGAGAAGCCATTCACCTGCGCATTGCCCAAAATCAGCACGCCACCCCAGCAACCAATCGAGCCAATCGTGAAGGAGGTCGGGTTGGTGCAGGAGAAGAGAATCGGCTGCGCGGCCGTGCCGTTTGCGTTGATGCGGCCATCACGCGCAATGATCAGCGCCGGCGACGGAGAAACGGACGTGTTCCCCTTCACCGTCGTGCCGGGAAGGATGGTCAGCGTCGCGCCGCCCGTGACCTGCACCTGAGCGTTGAGGATATACGTCCGGCCCGGGCTCAGGGTGATGTTGGAGCTGATGTTGCCGGTGATGATCGAATCCGCGCCAGCCACCACCGGGCCGGTGCGGCCGGGGATGTTGATACCGACGATCGGATCATCGACGCCGTTGGCTTCGTTGAGGATCGACAGAATGTCCTGCAGATCGAGCACGCGCGAGCCATCGCTCTCACGGCCCGGCTCACCGGACGGGAGGTTCGACGGGGCCACGTTACCCGCAATCACCATGTCGCGCTCGAACGGCGAGGCGTTGGTGCCGATGATCAGCTCTTCCAGATTGTTGGCGACGTTCAGCGTGGCCAAGATGTCGAAGAGGTCGATCGCGGCGTCGAGGTTCACGTCGCCGTACTGCAGGATGCCCGAGGCGGGAATCTGGCCCGGGGAGAGCATCACGGGGATCTTCTTGCCCGTGCGCGCTGCGATCTCGGTGTTCCACGCCGCGAGGTCCATCACGCGGGCGTCAGCCGGCACGCTCATCAACGGCGCGACCGACACGCCACGATTTGCACCAATTGCCGCACGCGACGCCGAGCCCTGCACACCAGCGTTGCGCAGCTGGTAACCGAGGCCTGCGAGGTAACCAGCCGACTTCACTTCGAATACCAGCGTGCCAGTCTCGCTGCCGAGACCCTTGTGGTTCACGGCAATGATGCCGATGTCGCCGTTACGACGCTCGGCGACGTTCACGAGCGTGCCGGCGCCCTGCGACTGCCCGACATATTCCAGTGCGCTGTGATTGTACGAGAGCGTGCCCTGCAGACCGACGACCGAGCCCGTGCTCGTCGGCGCCACACGCACCGCGATGCGCGAGCCCGGCGTGGCCGAGGCCGAGGAGATCTGCAGCGAGTAATCGACGGTTGCGACCTTGGCCGACTTGTCCGATACCGGGCGCGGAGCCGTGGCATCATCGCTACAAGCGGTCAGGACCGCGGCGATGGCAACCAGGCCGCCGGCGAACCGACGCGAGAAGAACGACTTCTGCATAAAGAAAAGACCTCAGGAGGAGATGAAGCGATAAGAAGGGTGACCGGGAGTGGGCATCACTGCCCACTCCCGGTCGGGTCGTGCTAGACCGTTACGGCGTGACCGGCACCGGCGAGACGCCGACGAAGGTGGCCGGTGCAATCGCGCCAAAACCCGCCGGGCCAGCGGCGTTGATCACGGCAGCCGTGCTCGTCAAGCCGGACAGCGAGCCGACGAAGCCGGCGCGGCGTACGAACTTGATGCGGCCGAGGATGACGTTCGTCCCCTGGTTGTTCGCGTTGCCGGCGCCCGCGGTCGCGCCGATGATGCTGGCGATGTTCGGAGCGAAGGCCGGGTTCAGCGAGAAGGTCGGGAAGCCAGCGCCGCCGCTACCGTCAACCGCCTCGAGAGCGGTGACGTTGTACGTCAAGCGGTACGTCATGCCAATCAAGCGGTCCTGCAACGTGCCGTTGTTGAGCGGGTTCAGGTCCGACGCACCCATGTTGAAGCCGATGGTCAGCTGGAGCGTGTCAACCAGCGCACCACCCGTCTGGTAACTGTAGACGGCGCTGTAGGCGATTGAGCAGGTGAAGTTGATCGCGGCGATCGCGACCGAGCCACCATCCGTCAAGCCGCTGTACGTGTTGACACCGGCGGCCGGCGTTGTGGTCGGCGTGCAGTTGGCCGGGACGTTCGTGAAGCCCGTGACGCGGCCCGTGGTGGCCTGGTTCACCGGCACGCCGGCGAACGAGAAGGTCGTGCCGGTGACTGCGACGGTGTCGCTGTACGTCGACGGCCCATCAACGGCGAGGATGATGCCGACGCCCGCGAGGCTCGTCGAGGCGCCGGTCGAGGTGACCGAACCAGTCACCGTGCCAGCCGGGATCGGCGGCGCGATGCAACCCGGAACGGAGAGGTTCAGCACATTGACGCCGGTGCTGACGATCAACGAACCAGTGACAACCCCGCAGCTGTTAGGCGGAACGCCGCCAACGTAACCGATCACACTTACAGACTGATTGCCGATCGCTACGCCGGGAAGGCTGTACGCGCCGCCAGCGATAGTCGTGTCGAGCACGCCACCAGCCGAGACGATCGCGCCGATGATAGCGGGAACGCCGCTGACCGGCGACGTGACAGTGCCGTTGATCGTGCCCGTCGGGGTGACGGCGTTACGCAGGTCGGCCGCAACCAGCATGCGGACACGGAACTGCTGGACCGTCGGGTCGAGGTCAAAGCCGACTTCCTGAGGGGCCGAGGTCGAGCCACCATTGATCGCGGGATAACGCTCATAACGGAAGCAATCGGTCTGCGTGGTCTGACCGCTGGTGCCATTGGTGCCCGGAACGGTGGTGCTACCGCCTTCGCCGCCAACCTGACCAACCGGGCACGAGTTGTCGTTGAAGAAGTTGTGCGGGGCCCCACCGAAATCGATCGACGGCGTGACGACACCGTAGCCCGGGGTTTCGATCACGACCGTGTTGCCATCTTCCACCGAAGTGCCGCCAGTCGTATTCGTGACCGTGGTGAGGAAGGGGAACATGAAGACGCCCGTCTCGTTGGCAGGGGGCGTCGGGAAGGTCGGCGTCTCCATGATCACGCCGTTCAGCAGATTCGTGATTTCAACGGCAAACTTGACGCGCACCTTGCCCGCAGGGGCGCCGCTCTGGCCCACGCCACCGGCGGTGTAGCCCGACGTTCTGATCTGAATGACGTCCTTGCCAAGGAGCGAGGCGTTGCCGCCTTCAAGGATCACGCTCGAACCGGCTTTCTGGCCAACAGAGTTGCCGGCGATGGAGACGGTGACCTGCTTATTGCGGACGCTGACGTCAAACACAACCTGCGACTGACGGAATGCAGCGGGGAACGCAGGCTCGCCGGGAATCACCGGCGCGAGCGGGGTCTTGTCGTTCGCAGCGCATGCGGACAAGCCGAGCATGAGGCCGGAGACGAGCGTAGTGCCGACGCGTGAGCGAGCGGCGTTCAAAAACGAGGACATTCATGCCTCCACAATGGGAGCTGGGGTGAGTTGCCGCAGTGTCCGATCAGGTGAGGAGCCGCGGCTTTCGAGCAACGGTAGTATCGCCTTCCAACATCCCAACTGAAGTCAAACTATGTATCGCCTCTGTCCTGATCATGTCTCCAGCACTCACTGTCACGACCGATGTAACGCTGCGTGTGACATAGCAACATTGTGCGAAGAAAAATCGGCTCGCGCCACCTTGACGCGAGCCGATCATTCACCTTCGATCCTTCACATCGTCGTCGCGGCTATGGAACGGTCACGGTGCCTTCGACCACCCGCGTGCGTGACTTGTACTCAAAATTGCCAGTGGAGGCAGCGCCAAGCAGGGAGTTGATGAACGTCTTCGTCGTCATCGACTTCCCCCCTGTGCCAATCACCGTGAAGCGCAGCGTCACGAGCGTGGCCAGCCCTTGATTCACAGGACTCGCCAACTGCCCGCTCATCGTGATCACCCCTTGCGCCACTCGGCTCAGATCCACCGTGGTACGGCTCACGCCCGCAGGAAAATTGACGCATCCCGACTGACACTGCAGCACGGTGGGGTCGAAGACCAACGAGTCGAGCGAGAAGCGCTGCAGCACTTCAGTGCCCGGCGTATCGGCCACGTCGGCGCGCAGATCCACCTGTGCCGTCATGCTCACCGTACCACCACTGATGGTGCTGAAGGCGTTGGTCCAGACGATGGGGGTCGCGCCGCCCGTTGGCGGAGCTGCGGCGATGGTGACGGTCGCCGACGCAGCGGCGGTGGCGCCGGCATTGTCGGTCACTGTCACCGTGGCAGTGTACGTACCGAGCGCCGCATACGTCTTCGACGGAGACACGCCGGTCCCTGTCGTGCCATCGCCGAATGACCATGCATAGCTCGCAATGGTGCCATCGGGATCGCTGGACGCCGCGGCACTCACGGTGAGCGCTGTGCCTGCGGTGCCGGAGTACGGGCCTCCCGCCGCTGCAACAGGGGCGCGGTTTGTCGGAGCTGGCCCACCCCCCGTCCCGTTGATCCTGATCGTATCCCCCGACAACCCAATGCGGGCGGTGTCCACGGGCACACTGGTGATTGCGCCACCAGGAGTCACTGACCCCCACCGCGCAAAGCTGCGTACTCGCTTGATCACGACACTCGGCGCCGCCCCCCTCGCGCCAATCACCTTGAAATCAAGGAGTGCCAAACGGACGCGCGCGGTCGCCCCGGTGCCTCCACTGGCCCCTTGGATGACCTGAAGGACGGTGTCGGCACCGTCGATGAAATTGGGATTCGCGCCGAAGGCAGCAAATCGCGCTTCGCCGGGGCGCGCGTCGAGGAACTCCAATTGCCGTCGATCGTACTTCAACTGGTACGTGGCGCCGACGATGAGGATGCTCGACGAGCTGTCACGGGCATCGGCCGTCACTTCGGCCGTGACGGTGGCGCCGGAGTCCACGGTCATACTCGGGAAGCGGAAGCGCACACCAATCGGGCGCCCTCCGATGCCACCCGTGTCACTCACCGCACCGCTGGGGGGACCGCCTCCCGCTCCGCTGATTGTCACGGTCGCTGATGCTGCAGCCGTGGCTCCCCGATTGTCGGTCACTGTCACCGTCGCCGTAAAGGTGCCGGCCGCGGCATACGTTTTCGACGGTGTCGCCCCGGTGCCCGTGGTGCCGTCGCCGAACGTCCACGCATAGCTCGCGATTGTCCCATCCGGGTCCGTAGAGCCGGCCGCGGTCATGGCCAGTGGTGTCCCCGTCGTGCCCGTGTACGGACCACCAGCGGAGGCAATTGGCGCTGTATTGGCACCGCCAGTACCTGCCGCGATCGTCAATTGTCCCTCTTCCGCCACACCAACGCGCGCCACGGGGATGGCAGCGCTGGTCCCAACCGCGAACGACGACATCGCGAGAACCCGCGTTTCCGATGAAATCGTCGACCCCACCGACGCGGCTGGCAACACGGTGAAGTGGACCCGAAACGCGGGAATCACACCCGTCGGGCCTGCTCCACTGCGCGCCCCAATCACTGACACGACATTCGGCGCGAACGCGGG
Source organism: Gemmatimonadales bacterium (assembly GCA_038234895.1). Classification (GTDB taxonomy): domain Bacteria; phylum Gemmatimonadota; class Gemmatimonadetes; order Gemmatimonadales; family Gemmatimonadaceae; genus Gemmatimonas. Next base: position 8,699 of record JBBQSM010000120.1, on the reverse strand, counting down.
ATTGGCGCTGAAGGTGGAATACTGCGGATTGCTGTTACCCACGCTGTCCACTCGCAGGCGCGAGATGTCGTACTGCACGCGTAACGTGTAACCGTTCACATTCAGCGTGGCCGAGCTGTCGCGGGTGTCAATGCTGACATCGAGCGCCGCTTTGCCCCCCACATTGGCCGTGGTGGTGGCGTATCGGCTACGTATCTTGATCGGCAGATTGGACGTCGAATTCGCCGACTGGCACTGCACCGTAAAGCGAGCCGTATCCCGCGCTTGCGCGATGGCATTGAACGTGCGAGTGGTCGTGTCACTCAGGGCGCAATTTGCCGCAATATCCGTCAACCGCACCCGATAGCGACCAGGAAGGATCCCTGAAAAGCTCCCACTCCCCATGTTAACGTTAATGCCGATCGGAAGGTCACGCGCAACAAGCCGGATCGAGTCAGGCAGATTCGACCCGCTCCGCTCCCCATCCAGGGTGGCGCGGAACGCATTGTCCACACCGGTGCCGTTGACGGTGACGAGGACCGCAACGCGCGACGTCGTCGGACGGTAGCAGGCAATGCTGAAGCTGCCGCGGGTAAACGCGGCACTGCCCGTATCCACCACGACCAGCGATCGCACCGTGTCCGATGGGACATCACACGCGCTCGAAATGCCCGTCAGGGACATGGTGTACGTCCCAAGGGGCAGCGGATTCACCCGGATCGAGTCGACGTCCCCGCTCGGGGCGATGGCAACGGCCGTGTCTTTCGGCCCGCGGATACGGATGATGAACCCGTCGGGATCGGGACCGGCTCCCTCTCCACTCCCGACATACTGCACCACCGCCAACAGACCGGGCATTGGAAGCGACCGTGCCCCCTGGACCACCGACGGGGGACCGAGCACATTCCGCAGCGACAATACCCGCACCCTGTAGCCGTACCACGTTTCCGGGACAATACGTGTATCAGCCCACGCGCGTGCATTGACGTCCCGAACCGTCTGGACGACCTCGAATTCACCGGTGAAGTTCTGGCGCCGTTCAATGACGAACCCCGCGATCGGCTCGCGACGAGCGGGCGGAGTGCTCCACGTCACACGAATCAAGCGGACGCCGGGTACCACGACCGTGACACTGTCCAATCGTGCCAGCGTATCGTCAGGGCCAACGACATCCTGACAGGCGCTCAGCGCGCCGAGCAGCGCCAGACCGCACACGAGGCCCGTCAGGCGCACGCCCTTCCACGATTCAGAAGGCATAGCTCACCCCCATCTTGTACGACACCCCGATCCGCCAGAGCCGCGTATTGATGCGACCGAACTCCGGGAGATCGACATACTGCTGCAGCGGGGCATTGGTCAGGTTTCTCGCGCTGAGCGACAGCGTGGTGCGGGGTCCCATCCGTCGCCGGATCTTCGCATCCACTGTGTTCCGTCCGCGTTCAAAATAATTGTTGAAGGCCGTGGTGGCGGTGGCACGCTGCAAGCCATACCAGACCAACCGATCCGAAAACCAGTTGTACTGGACCGATGCATCCAGCGGCGTCGTTCCATCGCCATAGGAGACGATGGCGTTCACGATCCACGGTGAGAGCCCGACGAAACCAGTCCCCTCCTGCACGATGCCCGCGTCTTCCACGAAGGAAATGCGCGACACCGTGTAGGTCGCATTCGTCGACACGTTCCAGCGCTTCAATCCCAGAAACGACAGTCCCTTGCGCATCTCCACTTCGCCCCCGTACGCAATCGCGCTTTTCGCGTTGAAAGTTTGCAAGGTACAGTCGCCACCGCTACCAATGGCGGTGCGCTCGATCAGTGGCGCGTCGAATTGCTTCACGAAGCCGCCGATCGCGAAGAGCTCGGCCAGCTTTGGAAAGAATTCAAATCGCACATCGCCATTGTTGCTTTTCACCCGCGCGGACAATGGGCCACCTTCCGTGGCGCATTCGGCCGCGACGGCCGCATAGCGGTCGTTCGACAACTCGCGCGGGTCTGGCCGCGTCAGCCCCTGAAACCCAGCGAACCGGAGATTCACCCGCTCCCCGAATTTCACGGTCGCATTGCCTGACCACAACAGGTCCGGGTTGTTGCGGGTAATGATCTGGGAGGCGCCCGTGCCAGGCGCCGTCACCATCCGCAAGCGCCAGCTCTCATATCTGGCACCGGCCACGAGACGGAGCCATCGCGCCGGCGCGAGGTCCAACATGCCGTACGCCGCTGTCACCGTGTCGTACGTGATGTACGGTTCATTCGAAAAGGTCGAACCACGCAGCTCCACGACCGATTGGCCGAGATTCTCCGGGGAGAGCGCCTGTTCTGGCGGGAGCGATGTGATACCAAACGGAGCTCCCGGAAAGACCCACGTATACGGGTCAGACGTGAAGACGCGATTCTTGAGGCGGCGCATGACGCCAATCTTGAGATTCGAATCCTCACGTCGACGGATCTGGAACGGGAGCGTCAGGTCCAGTTGCCCGGCGTACATGCGGTCCTCGAGAAAGCGCGCGGTCAACGAGGAAGGCACCGATGCCGACAGCACGTTCCCGCTCAACTCATTGCTGTACCAGACATTGCGATTGTCGGGCTCATCGCGGTCGGCACGGGACAGGGTGCCCTTCCAGTCGAGATGCATCGACCACCACGGCAGTCGGTGCTCACCCGAGAGTTGCGACTGGAACAGTTCCCTTGCCACGTATCGCAACTGGTAGCCCGTCAGCGGCACGCTCGCCAATTCAATGCGGGTGCCCTGGCTCAGCAGTGAGGTCTCTTCACTGTTCCGCGTGTACGTATTTTTCCACCCGAGTTTCGTACCGGACCCAATGCGCCACGACAGGTTGGCCAGCATCCCCAGATCGACCACTCGCGACGCTTCATCGGTCAGAAACTGCCGGGATGAACTGGGGTCTCGCGCGTACACCGCAAAGTACCGGTCAGGAACTGCAACCGTGGCATTGCCATACGTCACTGAAAAGATATACCCCAGTGGATTCTTGTCGCGCCACAGTTGCCCACCAACGTTGCCGGTCAGCCCCAGGGACGGCACACCACGAGCCGGCGGCGGAACCCACACATTGCGTACGCGCTCCGCCCATCGTTCATCAAAAAAATTCGCATCACTTGAGAGCCCTCCCGGTGGCAACTTCCTCGTCCGATCGAAGCCCAGGTAGTCACTCCCCCGCAACTGGGGAAAGTTGTACCGCTGGCCGGTGGTGAGCGAATTGGCCTCGCTCGACACGCTGATCTCGCGCACCGACTCCTCAGGGAATTCCTTCGTGCGAATGTCTACGGAGCCACCCACGAAGTCGGCAGGACGATCCGGCGTGGCCGACTTGGTGGTCACGATGGACTCGAGGAGGCTGGTCGGGAAGATGTCAAGCGGCACGACGCGCTTCGACGGCTCTGGGCTCGGTAGCTCTACGCCGTTCAACGTCGTGTTATTCCAGCGCTCCCCCATCCCACGCACGATGACGTACCGGCCATCCTGCACCGCAACGCCCGTCACCTTGGTGATCGCTTCGGCGGCGTTTGATGCAGGAGTGCGCGCAATCGTCATGGCGCTGATGCCGTCAGCCACGCCAGGCGCATTCCTGAGCATGGTCAGCAGACCAACATCGCTGCTGGTGTTACGCTGAACCTCAGCAGTCACAGCCACGGCGGCGAGTTGCGTGGCGACCGCAGCAAGTGCCGCATTGGCGGTGGCAACCTTTCCCGCGACGACAGCAACCGAATCGATACGGAGCGGGCGAAAACCAATGAGCCGCACAAGGATCGACTGCATCCCAAGTGGCGCCGCGCTAATCTCGTACCGACCATCCAGGTCGCTGATTGCAGAAACTCGAATCCCCGCCCCGATGATGATCTGCGCACCACGCAGCGGCTTCCCTGTCTCGCGTTCCACGACTCGACCAACAATTCGGCCAAGCGCCGTCGGCACGACACGCGGCGGAGGCGGTGCCGCCGGCGTTTTTGACGTGTCAGGGCGAGTGGTAACCTGTGCCGCAAGCAGCGGCGCCATCGTCACCAACGATACAAGCACGAACGTCGCGCGGCGAACAAACGGGAGTTGCATAAGACCAAAGCAATTGGTGGCCCGGGCGTGCACCCGCGCGATTCAGGTCCGCCGCGACGTAAGCGCGAGCCACACAGGTGATAAAAAACGAATGATATCGGTCCGACGCGTCGCGTATCATCATGAAGCGTCACGCTTGTGGAACAACTCGGAAACGCGCCTGATAGCGGGAGCTGTGCGCAATCGGCCAGGACGAATTTTCTGCCGGCACACCGAGTGCGACCGATGTCTCGGACCTGTACGCGATGTGCGCCAGAGGCCGTGACGACAACGCAGACGCAGATACCAGCTACGTCCTCGCTCACACTGGACGGCGAAGCGCCGAGGCAAACAGTATATCACCGTGGATCTGTTGGTGACAGAAACTTGCGCGCCGCCCGTGAAGTAATCTCTAGAATTGATTGGTCATAATCGGCGTCAACTTGGGCCGCGGCGCATCCGACCGTGTGTACTGCAGTTCATTCCCTCAGTGAGAGAGGGCCACGCTGAGCGGCATCGGCTGCCGACGAGGCTTGCACTCCACCGAACAGGTGGCGAGATACAGCATACCGCCCGCAGCGCAACCAATCGAAGACCGCTGGAAAAACGCGAGCTGCTTGATCGACCGTAGCAGGAACGAGCACATGGCGAGTGCGAAGCTGCTATCGAAACCGCCGCGATGGCGCGGGCACGACACCCGCATTTGCGTCCAGCTGCGACATGTGCCCAACCACGCTCGCGCATCCAACGAGTGCACCTGCACAAAGCCTACCGTGACGCGTCGGGCGGTGTTGTACGGCGATGTCGAAATGTGCGCGCGGGCTGCTCATCGGTAGTAGTCAGCGATACACCCTCTGGCGTCGAGACGCCGTTAGGCGCCCACGATCGGCGACGAAAACGAGCGTTCCCCGGATACAACGGCTGTCGCGGCGCCGTCGCAGATACCATCGCTTCTTCGTCAAACCGCATTCCGTCGGGGCGCTCAGGCGCGTCTGGCTGCATCAAGGCCTCGACATCACCGTGTAGCGGACGCACCGAAGAAGTCGTTTGATCTGATTTGGGAACGTTGCGCGCGAACAGAACCAATTCTGATGCTGCCGTAGCGCTGCTCACTTGCGTCAGCGGAACGTCGCTCGGCTCCCACCAGGCGCCCACCCACTCCTCGACCTCAAGAAGCGATTCGAGCGCAGACACAATTCGGCAAATTCGGTCGCCAACGAGCACTGGAGGAACGATGACGCGCATGTAGCCATCCATCAGAACGGGGAGTCACAGGTCCACCGCGTCGTGTACCGAGACGTAAGACTGCGCTCATCCACGCCAGCATGGGAGGTGTGATATGTCACAATTGTACCGCGTTTGTGTAATGCTGACGCGCGCTCTGTGTATCGTCGCCCACTCGCGCGATACTCGCTCGTTCGCACGGCGAAGACCACAAACGCGACCCTCCCCCACAGACTGCCAGCGAGCTAGCAGGCTGGCATCTGCTGGTCGAGGGCGGCAAGCAGTAGACAAGTTGCCTCGTTCTCCAGCGCGGTGCCGAATGCTCGGTTTGGTAGTGTGTGTCAAAGCCGTCGGCGGCGGCGCGCGTGGCACTGAGCGCCAAGCGGGTGACGTTGCGAGGCACCGGCGCTAGGCGCTGGTGGCTGGGGCGCGGGCTTGTTCGTCGAGCGGGGTGTGGAACGAGCGTTCGGCCTACCTGATGACCCCGGCAGTCGGCATGATCGCGTGACGAGATCCCGGATGAGGAGGCGCGACACCGAGTGTCGCTCACCCGCCACAGCGATAACAGCCGCAAATGTCGGTGAACAGACTCCTGATGACGCGCCTGGATGCGCGTATTCGCCCCGCATGAGTGGACCGTTGGTGCGATCGACGGACGCCGAATGAATTCCAGTCGCCTCAACCTCGTGACGATGCGCGTCACGGTCGGCGCGCAGCGAGACGCGATTCGCAGCGACCGCCACCGCTGCGTACAGGCCGGCTCCAGCCGAAAGTCGCGCAAGCGTGGTCGCAGACGGGATAGCCGTTGTGGGCGCATGGAACGATCGTGGAAGTCCACCGCGCCACCTGACTGCGGCCGCTTTCACCGCAGCCAGCTGATACCCGTGCCGACGCGGCACACCTCCGCCTCGGGCCTACAGGCCCAGACGCGTTGGGCACGAGCCAGTCGCCCCACCGGGTCTAATTGTGTGTGAGCATGGGTGAGCACACGCCCTCGGGTTGGTCGCCGGGTGCATGTCTCGGCAACCACAGGTTTCAATTCCAACTCTGCATCACAATCCCTTCGTTCATCATAGACCACATGCGTAAGCTCGAACATCGCGTAGCCCACTGGCTCTGCGTTGCGCAATTCGCCGCCGATTACCATGCGCGATACGCGACCATGGGTGTAGCGATGCGGGGAATTGCTTTCGAGACAGCGCATCACCGTAGGCGAAACGTCGGGCGGCTTCTGTGGCGCGATCGCCGATAGCGCCTAGGAACTCGCCTGTACAGGTTACACCTGCAAGTCGTGCAAGTAACCGTCGCAGAGTGGCAGCTACCCACCGAGCATCGGAGAGCGCACTACCCGCACAAACTACATATCGCTGCAACCGCCGAACGTGGGCGCTGCCATAGCCTGCTCAGCAAAGTGAACTGCGGCGTCCCCGACTCTGCGCCGACCTGTGTAAGACGCGCCTCCGACGACGCCGTGTCGGCGCGCGTGATCCCACATCTCGTCCGTATCACGCGACCCGTGCTGTCATCGAGCAGGATACTGAAGAACTTCATGTCGCGCTGGACGATTCCCCACCGCCGGGCGTGATGAAATACATCGGCAACCTTTGACGACAACGCGCGTACCGGGCAAACGCCCGCCAATTGTTCACGCTCGAGCCGCACGGCTGACGACTCATGACGTACGTAACCGACAACGAACCGGCACGACCGGCGCCGTTCGCCGGCCGCCCTTTCCGTAAGGCGGACGCCAGTTCACGAGGCGGAGCGGTGACCAACAGACTGTTACCTTGCGCAGTGTGAACCAGACCACCGCACTTGCCGGAACCGATGTCATACTCGACGCCGACCGCAGCCTCTTTCTGCCGAAGTTGCAGACGCTCATCGTGGCCGACGTGCACTGGGGCAAGGCGGCGGCATTCCGCGCGCTGGGGGTGCCCGTACCACACGGCACCACGAAGGCCGGCCTCGCGACCTTAGACGCCGCGCTGCACCGCACCGGCGCCGACCACCTCATCGTGCTCGGGGATCTCTGGCATGCACGTGCAGGGATGACGGCAGGTACCATCCGGACGGTCGAGGCGTGGCGTGACACTCGCCGATCGCTGGCCATCACCCTCGTGCGCGGCAATCACGATTACCACGCCGGCGACCCTCCCGCCTCCTTGGGTATCACCTGCGTCGACGCGCCTCTACGACTCGGCCCGTTCGCACTCTGTCACCACCCTAGCGAGAGCGAAGATGGCTACGTCCTCGCCGGCCACGTGCATCCCGTCACACAACTGTTCGGCCGCGGGCGGCAGAAGCTCACCCTGCCCTGCTTCGCGTTCGGCGATCGCGGTGGACTGCTACCAGCCTTCGGTGAATTCACCGGTGGTGCCGTGATCGACCGACGTGACTTCAACGAGGTGTACGTGATTGCCGAGGAGAGTGTGCTGGCGGTGCCGCCCGAACGGGCCTCACGGACGCGGTAAGGCTCGCCGCCGATCAGCGTGTCTTGCTCCCGGGCATCGATGCGACTCGCGGCCATCACGATTCACTTCGAGGCGATGCTCTTCTCCAGCTTCCGCAACGACGCCTTGAACTCAACGTCGCGCGGATCCTTCGCCAAGGCCTTCCGGTAGGCGTCGAGCGCCCGCGCCGTCTGGCCCTGCTTCTCGAGCAGTTGACCAAGACGCCACCAGGCCACGTCCTCCGATGGCTGTGTCACGTAGATCGGTCCCTTCAGGTACGCGAGTAACGCAGCTTCGCCCTCGGCCAGGTCCACACCAAGCACCGCCGCGAGCAGGCCGCGATGATACATCGTGGTACGATCCGTCGGGTTGAGGATCGTGTATCGGCGCAGCGCGTCACGTGCGATGTCAGCCCTGTTCATGCGGTACGACAGATCGTAGAGCGCAAACCACGCCGGTGCGCTGTCGGGCTGCGTCGTCACGAGATGCCGATAGATGGAATCAGCGGCGACCGTCCGGCCATCGGCCCGTTCGAAGTGGCCGCGCAGCAACGCACCACGGTACGGGTAATGTCGCTCCAATCGTTGCAGCATCGCCAGCCCATCTGTTCGGCTTCCGCCGAAGACCGCAGGCAGCAACCGCCCGATCCACGCCAGCGGCTCCAGCACATCCGCGCGCATCGAATCGCGTGCGAACGCACTGGTAAACACAGCCTTGGCGCGACGAGCGGCACGAAACCGGGACGCAATCCCCGGACGACTGCCGCTCTGCAGCTCGGCCTGCCCGGTGAGCACCATTGCGTCAGCCGAACTGTCGTGACGCGCTGCCAGCACCATCAGCGCCGATTCGGGCTGTACCCGTGCCAGCAACGCCTGCACGTCGGCGGATTCCAGCGCGGGCGTCTGACGAGTTGCCAGCATCGCGCCCACAGCGACCAGCATGCCCAATCGTGCACCAGTCGTGCGCTGCGTGTTCGAGCCGCTCCGGCGCAGCGGGTAGTC
>JBBQSM010000119.1:0-14330 GCA_038234895.1 Gemmatimonadales bacterium | reverse complement strand
CATCCCCACCTGCCCCTGGCGAGCCGCGAATGCCGCCGTCGGGATCCCGAAGGACGCGATCGGTGCACCGGCGGCCGTGAACTGCTGACCACCGAACGACAGCGTGTTGTTGAAGTTGAACACGTTGAACACTTCCGCCGAAAGACTGATCTTCTTTCCGTTCACGTTGAACAGCGGACGCGTGAGGCGCACATCGACCGTGCGATACCAGAACTTCCAGTCGTTTGCCGGGCGCGTGGTGCGGATACCGCTCGTTGTCGGCGAGCCGCCGATGTAGTCGTCGTTGAAAATGTTATTCAGATTCTGATCGCGACCATCGGTTGACAGGAACGGACGCGGGCTCGCGACCGTCGACACCGCAGAGAACAGGAAGCCGAACGGCAGCGGCGTGATGTTGGACACCACGAGACGATGGCGCTCATCACCCGTCGTGCGCTGACGGTTGAAGAGGAAGTTGTACGAGAAGTTCGGCAGGCCGGCGGTGTCGAAATCACCCTGATACCAGCCCAGCGTGTACGCCACGTTCACACGCGCGCGACGGCGCTGCCACGTACCCTGCACCAGCACGGACGAGTAGTTGGACTGTCCGATGTCGTCCCACAGCAGGATGTCACCATACGCCGGCGTCAGCTTGCGTCGGCTGGGCGTGACCGTACGGTCCACGTAGTTCGGATTCCGCTGCACGTACAGGTTGTACATGTTCTGGCGCACGTAGTCCACGTTCAGACCGAACTCGCTCGTGAGTTGGTGACCCACACCGACCGACATCTGCCGGCTGTGCGGCGTCTTCATCTCGAGGTTCATGAGAATCGGCGCCGGAGTGACGGACTGTCCGGAAATCACACGCTGACGCAACACCGCCGGATCCGTCGTGCCCGGATTGACGAAGTTATACGTACGCCACGTGGAGTTGCGACGCTCCTGGAAGCCCATGAAGCTCGTCACGCGATCGTAGATAATGCCGAACCCACCACGCACGAACGTCTTGTTCTGCGACGTCGGATCCCACGAGAATGACACGCGCGGCGAGAAATTGCCGAGCTGGTTCTTGCGATTGCCTTCGTTCAGATAGTTCTGGAGGGCGGGAATCGCCTTCAACACCGGATCGCTCGCCCACGGCACCGTGTAGTTGTTGTTCATCGTGTTGATTTCTGCATCATGACGCAGGCCGAGCGACAGCGTGAAGTTTGGCTTCATCCGCCATTCGTCGTTGATGTAGATGCCGGTGGTGTAGCCGGTCGCGTCGGCGATGGCATCCGACGTCCCGTTCGGGTCCGTGAAACCCACCGCGATCGAGGCGGAATTCGGGAGCGTGGACGTGTCCGTCGGGAAGTTGAACGTACCGTTCGTGTTGTTCGGCTGGTTCTGTTGCGCCGCAATGTTGCTCAACTCGACGCCGAACTTGATCACGTGCGAGCCGGACCCGTTGTCGATGTTCAACGTCGAACGGTTGACCGCGCGCAGGTGCGTTTCCTTGAGAATGAGCGGGAAGCCGGCCGTACCCAGCACCACACCCGGATAGTTGCGCTGCGGACCCGGGAGCAACGGCGCCTCGTTGTGGTTCCAGCTCACCAACTGCAGGCTGGCTTCGTTCACGAAGTTTCCGCTCTTGGCGAGGAAGCGCTGACGCAGCTGCCCGGTGTAGATCTCGTACTTCTGCGAGATGCCGCCGTCCTGCGACACACGACCGCCGAAGTTGCCTTCGCCGCGCAGAAAGCGCGCCGACACCATGGCGTCGTAGGTGATCTGCTGGTTCTGTACGTACGTGAGACGCGTAAACAGCGTGTGGTTCTTGTTGGGCGCCGAAAACGAGCCACGATACTGATCCCACTTCGTGCCACCGCTCGTCGGGTTCACGTCGAAGAAGAAATCCGTATCGGTGAGTTCATAGCTCGTAGCGATGAACAGCTTGTCCTTCATGATCGGGCCGCGCAGGTTGAAGCCAAGCTGCTGCCGGCTGAAGTTGGGCTTGTTCGGAAGCAATGCCTTCGACTGAAAGGCCGTACGTGCAATCACGTCCTTGTTTTGGAGAAAGCCAAACCCCGAGCCCTGCCACTTGTTCGTGCCGCGGCGGCTTTCGGCACTGATCACGTACGATCCGGCGCGTGTATACTCCGCGTCGTACGGGTTCACGAACACGCGGAACTGCTCCAGGCCCTCCTGCGGCAACGGCGATCCCGTCTGACCCAGACCGACGATGTTGCCGTTGAACAGACTCTTCATCTCAACGCCATCCATATAGACGTTGAAGAAGCGAAGGTCCGGCGCCGCGCCACCCGACGGCAGTGTGCGTCCCGACTGCGGCGCATACGTCTTGATGCCCGGCGCGATACCGGCAAGGTTCATGATGCCGCGCGAGTTCAGCGGCAACGCCTCGATCTCTTCCTTCATGACGGCGGCCGACACCGACATGCGCTGCACTTCCACCTGCTTCACCCGCTCCGCCGTCACCGTCTGCGCTTCGAGTTCGGCGACTCCCTTTTCGAGCGTGAACTCAAGACGCGCCCGTTGGCCGATGGCCAGGTTGACCGTGTCGGTGCGCTGCCGGTAGCCGATTGCCTTCACGTTCACCGTATACGTACCGGCGAACAGGCCAAGCACGCGAAAGTCGCCACTGGCGCGCGTCAACGCACGTGCATTTTCGTTCGTCGCAACGTTGACGACCGTGATTTGAGCGCCAACCACCGGCGCACCCTCCGCTTTCACGGACCCTTCGAGCGTAATGGTATTCTGGGCAAGCGCCGGTCGGCCGAGCATCGTTGCTACCGATGCGGCGACCAACAGTCGCTTCAACAGGTGTTGCATAGGTGTGCCTCGCTGAGAGGGATGGGTTGGTATAGTGCGTGAGTATACGATGCCATGATGGTCTCTGCTACAGGCATTTCCCCTATGATATGTCTATGGCGTGGCCAAGACATGGCCAAGACATGGCCAGACTGGCTTTGATACGTCTCATCCCGACCAATATGCGACTCATGGCATTCACGACAGGTTGTCGAACCGGAGCCCTGGCACTGGGGCTGCTGGGCGCGGCCGCAAGCTGCGTCTCGCGCGGGCACGCGGCCGCCCAACCGGCGGCTGCACCGTTGGAGCGCGAGCGAATGCGCGAGTTGGTGCGCGGCGTCAGCTACCGGCAGATCGACGACCCGCGCGGCCCGTGGCGAGTGTATGTCGTGCGCGTGGATCTGCGCCAGGCGGACCTTGCGCTGCGGCCCATGCGCGCGCTCGACTCCCTGCGCGGGCGCGAACGGACCACGGCCATGACGCAACGGGCCACCTCGGGCGAGACGCGGGTGGTCGCGGCAATCAACGCGGACTTCTTTGACGTGCGCACCGGCGAGAACGAGAACAATCAGGTAGTGCAGGGCGAGTGGTGGAAGGGGCTCAAGGTCACCGATTCGCCGTACGACAGCTACGACAACGTGCACGTCCAGTTCGCCGTCGATGCGGCGGGACGGCCTACGATCGACCGCTTCATTCTCGATGGCAAGGCGTGGTCGCGCGGCGGCATGCTGCCCATTCTGTCTGTGAATACCAAGCTCTCTACCGCGCTCGAAGGCACCACGCTGTACACGCCGCGCTTTGGCGACCGCACCCCGCGCGACACTTCGGGCGACAGTACGCGTACCGCCGCCGAAGCGCCCCTCGCCAGCGCCGGCCAACTCGGCGACACCCTCCTGTTTGTGCGACGTGGCGCCGTCGCCACGGGCACCGGTACACCAATCCCCGTCGCCGGCGCCGTGCTCGCCGCCCACGGCGCGCGGGCCGCGGCGGTGCAGGCGCTCCGCGACGGCGACACCGTCCGCGTGCTGCTTACGACAGTGCCGCGACTCGCCGACGGCGCGCCACGCCTCGTGGTTGGTGGTTGGCCGCGACTGCTGCACGACGGCGTGAACGTGGCAAAGGAGGCGGCGACCATCGAAGGCACCATTTCGCGCAACGCGGAGGCGCGCCATCCACGTACCGCCATCGGGTACGACAAAGATCGTCGCACACTCTGGCTGGTCGCGGTCGACGGTCGGACCGCCGCCAGCGTCGGCATGACGCTCGTGGAGTTGGCGGACGCCATGCGTGGACTGGGCGCATGGCAGGCCATGAACTTCGATGGCGGCGGATCGACGACTATGGTCATAGAGGGCCGTGTGGTGAACACGCCCTCCGATGCCACCGGCGAACGCGCCGTGGGCAATGCACTGCTGCTGGTGCACACGCGGCCCGCGCGCTGACGCAGCGTTCCGCTACCTGCGCCGCCCCGGACTCTTTTGGCCGCCTTGATGCAAGACCATACCAGTCACCGCCCCGGCTGCGTCACGGTCGAAGGTGATCTGCGCTTCGATCACCGACAGAAAGAACGCGTCAACTTTTTCGGCTGACAGTTCGAAGCGCGGCTGATTGGTGGCCTGCGCGAACAGTCGCGTGCCGCTTCGCGTAATCGTGATCGCGAACGTGGGCGCAAACTCGTAGCTGCCGACGTACTGCTCCAGCGTCGTTTCGGGCAAGGTGATTGCCCTGCGCGTGATGGGCGGTTTGGGCAGCGGCACCGACGCATCCAGCAGGTGCAGCGCGATCTCGTCCACGCTGTTCGCGCTGTTGGCGAGCAACACAATGGCGTCGCCGCTGGACTCATCGAATCCGGTGAACGACTTGTAGCCACCCGTGCCGCCGTTATGCCACACGATCGTACGACCGGCCGGTGTGGTGACACGATGCCAGCCGAGGCCGATCGTCACACTAGGCACGGGACCCGGCCGGCGTGCGCTGTGCGTGCTGGCGAATACCGCCCCCAGCGGCGACGACTCGGGCGTGGCGTTGGCGTGCGCGTAGGTGAGCATGTCGTTCACGGTGGAGCGCAGCGCACCGGCCGCCGCGAGTGTCGGCAGGTCCCAGTTCTTGGCCGGTGTACCGCTGCCGGTGTGCCCGGGTGCCATTCGCTGCCGCATCGACGGTGTCAGCGTGATGCGCGTGTCCGACAGCTTGAGCGGGCCCGTGACGCGCTCCGTCACCAGCGCCTCGTAACGCTTGCCCGAGCGGTGGCTCAACGCCTGGCCCAGTAAGCCCACACCCACGTTTGAGTACTCGTACTTCGTGCCGATATCGCGCGGCAGCGTGTACGACGCCAGAAAGGCGTACAGCTGTTCGTTGGTGTAGTCGGCGTACGGGTTCTCGTTGTCCTTGGGCGCGATATTCGTGGGCATGCCCGGCAACCCTGACGTGTGTGTCGCCAGATCCAGCAGCGTGATGCGCTCGCCGTTACGTGTTGGGACCACCGTGCCGGCGGGCAGATGTTTTTCCACCGGATCGTCGAGTGCAACCTCGCCTGTGCGCACCATGTCAGCGAGCACCGCCGCCGTGAAGGTCTTGGTGATCGAGCCGATCTCAAAGACCGTCTTCCCATCGAAGGGCATCACGCCCGCGTCAGGTCCGTAGGTGATCACGCGGCGACGGTTGTCGCGCGTGACGAAACCGACCGCGACCCCCTGATAACGGCCGGCACTGACCCATTCGGCGATCACGGCGCGGACCACGGAGTCCGAGGCGACACCGGCGGGCGCCGACTGCGCAACGAGGGTGGGCATACCGCAAGTGGCGAGAGCGGCGACGGCTGTGAACGCGGCCGAGAGAACCGGACCGCGCGTGATCGACAGGGCAACTGGGACGATGAATGGGCGCGTCATGCAGATATCACGGCTCCACTCGGCGGATTGTTTCGCGCGACCTGTTCCCGCTCGCTTGACACGCCGCGCGGCGCGCGTGATCGTCGCCGTTCATGACCCCTTCACATTCGCCTCTCCCGCTGCCATCCACATTGGCCAGCACCACCGACGTCCGGTCGTGGTTGCAGACACTCGAAACGCAGTTGCTCGCCGCCCGCGACCGACGAGGCGTTTTTGTCACCGCGTACCTCACCATCACCAAAGCGGTCGAGGCGCAGTGCGATGCGGGCGGGTTCCTCGACGCCGCTTGGGTCCGCACCTATCTGGTCGCGTTCGGCACGCTGTACCGGAATGCGTTGCAGCAGGATCTGCTCGCGCGGGGCGCCGGCACTGCCGCAACGACCGCACGGGTACCCAAGTCGTGGCGCATCGCCTTCGACGCCGCGCACGCGGGCCGTGGCTGGGTCATTCAGCACCTGATGCTTGGCGTGAACGCGCACATCAATCATGACTTGGCGCTGGCGTTGCTCATGGCCGGGATCGACACCGATCGGCCGCGACGCTACGCCGACCACACCGCCGTCAATCTGGTGCTCGAGCGCGCCACGCTGACCCTCAAGACAGAGGTCGCCACCAAGTGGGCGCCGGTTCTGCAACGCCTCGACCAAGCCGCCGGCACGCTCGACGAAGACGTTTCCGAATTCAGCATTGCCAAGGCGCGCGACCATGCCTGGGCGATGGCCGTGGCCATTGACGCCACACGCGGTACGCCCGGCGAAGCACTGCTGCGAGCCGCGCTGGACGATCAGGCCGCCGTACTCGCTCGGCTGATTCTCGCGCCACCAGTGGAGTCGCCCGTCATTGCGCGCTCCAAGCGCCTGCTCGATCGGCTCGATCAGGCAGCGCGCGTGGCCGATCGGTTCGCGGCGCTGTCCGGCTCGGACGTGAACGGCCAACGGTAGCGGTCTCGGCGGTACACGAACGACGCGTCCATGCCGTTCCACCCGCTGGTGCCCCGCCACAACGAGCGCTGGCATGCTGCCGCCACAGTTGGCGTAGATTGCTGTCATGGCATCCACTCTGCTGCAGATCTCTCGCGCCAAGGTCGTGCCGTTTGCGTTGGCGCTGATCGCGTTGACGGCGACCATCGGCGGCGCCCAGACTCCGGCGCGCCCGGATAGCGTCATTGCGATCGCACGTCCGCGCCGGCCCATCCCGCCCGAGGCCAGCAGCGCCGGCATCTCGCGCTTTTCGTTCATTGCCTACGGCGATACGCGCGGCCGGCAGGATGGCACACGCGAGCAGTACGAGCATTCCATGGTCGTCGATCGCATGTTGCGCACGATCAGCGACATGGAGAAGGGACCCGAACCGGTGCGCTTCGTCCTGCAAAGCGGTGACGCCGTGGTGGACGGGCGAGACCCCAAGCAGTGGAACGTGAGCTTCGTCGGTCTCATCAACCGGCTCACCACGACGGGCGGCGTACCGTACTTCCTCGCCCCCGGCAATCACGATGTCACGTCGGCCGGCGCACTCGACGCGCCGGGACGCATCATCGGACTGCAGAACTATCTCAAGGCGATCGGGCAGCTCATTCCGCCCGATGGCGCGACGCGCCGACTGTCGGGGTATCCGGCGTTCGCCTTCGGCTACGGGAATACGTTCGTGGTGGGTTTCGACTCCAACATTGCCGAAGATTCCACGCAGTACGCCTGGGTGTCCGCGCAGTTGGCTGGACTGAACCGTAAGCGGTACCAGCACGTCGTGGCGTTCTTTCATCATCCCGCATATTCGTCGGGGCCGCACGGCGGCGTTGTCATCGAGCGTGCCACCGCCGCAGTACGCGCGCGTTATATGCCACTGTTCCGCAAGCACAACGTGACGCTGCTGCTCACCGGGCACGAGCATCTGTTCGAGCACTGGATCGAACGGTGGAAGGACGCCGCGGGCAACAGTCGACGCATGGATCAGATCGTGAGCGGTGGCGGCGGCGCTCCGCTCTACTCATATCAAGGAGAGCCCGATCTGCGTGAGTATGTGCGCGCTGCCGGCACCGACTCGGTGCGCCTCACGCATCTGGTGAAGCCGGGCATGCAGCGGGGCGACAATCCGTACCACTATCTCGTGGTGCACGTGGACGGCCCGAAACTCTGGGTGGAGTGGATCGGGATTGAGTGGGGCCAAGACTACATGCCCTATCGCACCAACCGCGCCGGCCTGACCGATAGCAGCGGGACGCGGTAGCGCTATCGAGCAACGACCCTGTGAAAACGCTCGGCGAACGTCCTGCACTACGGCCGATCCGTCGACTGTTGTGGTCGGCAGCTCACACCGCAGCGTTTTTCGACAGTTCCTCAGTGCATCGGCGCCGACTCAGGCGTCACTTCGATCCCGACTGCCTGGGTGCAACCGTCGCCAGATAGCGACGCAGCGCCAGCAGCTCATCGTCGGTCATCTGCCCGAACTGCTTCCAGGGCATCGCGTCGTTGAGCGCGCGTCCAGACGGATTTACGCCGGTGCGTAGTGTACGGATGAAGTCCTCCTCGCTCCACGAACCGATCCCCGTGGGCGTCAGGTTGGAGCTGGCCGGCCAGTCTGGCGGCGCACCTGCAATAGGACCCCCGGCGAGCGTCGGCCCGTGGCAGCCGCTGCAGGTCGCAACGAGATACGCACCATGTTCCACCGTCGGTCCCACCGGCGCCACCGCGCGCGCCTCTTGTGTATGGTCGATGCGGTAGTACGGGAACAGTGACAACTTCCCCGCCACCGCCAGCACCCGTCCGATTGGACCAACGCGAACCGGCGGTATGCTCCGATCGACAGGCGGCTGTGCCCGCAGGTAGGCGATGATCGCGGCCAATTGATCGTCGGCGAGCGTGGCGTATTCGTGCGAAGGCATGAAGCGAAGCACCCGGCCATCTGGCGCGACGCCGTGCCGGATCGCCGCCTCGAGCGCGACGTCGTCGTAGCGCGACAGTGACCCACCCCTTCCCATGGTGAGATTCGGTGCCGCCAGCCGAAGCACGAGCGGCTCGTCCACGAGCACGCCACCGCCCAGGTCGGCGGCATGACAGTGGATGCACCCCGCGACCGCATCGACGAGATGTGCCCCCTTCGCGATCGTGGCGGAGTCGGTGCTGACGCGGAGTTCGCGTTGCGCAGGCAAAGGCACCCGATGCCGTGAAAGCCACTCGGTGCGTGCGTAAATTGCGGCCATGGCGAACGCGCCAAGGGCGATGACGGCCAGGAAAACCCGGCCAATCCAGCGTATAACGTGCATGATGTCCCCAGTTTTTGTGTAAGGGCCCTTCGCGGCTCCTCAGCGCATCAGGCCGTGCGCCACCACATATCGAACGAGTTCCGCGTTCGACGTGGCCGGCAGCTTCTCGAGCAATCGCATTCGGTAGGTGCTGACCGTCTTCACACTCAATGACAGCATCGTCGCGATCTCCGTGACCGTGCGCCCGGAGCCCAGCAGACAGAGCACCTCGAACTCCCGGTCGCTCAGGCGCTCGTGCGACAACCCCGGCGCGCCGGCGCTCAACTCTGCCGCCAGTCGTTCCGCAAGCGTGGTACTCACGTAGCGACCGCCCGCGTGCACCTTTCGAACGGCCGCCACCAGCTCGCCAGGCGAGTGATCCTTGGTCAGGTAGCCGCGCGCCCCGGCACGTAACGCGCGCGTAGCGTACTGTTCTTCGGGATGCACGCTGAGCACCAGTACGGCAATCGTCGGATGTTCCGAGCGCAGCGCATCGAGCAGTGGCACGAGTCCCGGACCAGGCATCGACACGTCGAGCAGCAGCACGTCGCTGGCCACCGTCCGGAGCCGCTCGACCAGCTCGACGCCGGTGTTCGCCTCTCCGACCACCGAGATGTCGGCTTCGTCAGCCACGATGCCGCTCAGTCCGGCGCGCACGATCGGATGGTCATCGGCAATGAACAGACGAATCATCGGGAAAGCGCAACCGGTGGAAGGGTCAGGCGTACTTCGGTGCCGCCCATCGGACGACCGACGATCGAGAGCGTGCCACCGGCCGCTGCCGCACGCTCGTGCAGGCCCAACAATCCAAGCGACTGCCGATCGGCCAACTCCGCGGCGGTGATGCCACGTCCGTCGTCGGCGATACTGACCTGCACCTGCAACGCATCGGCCTGCAGCGACAGATGCACGGTCTTCGCCTTCGCGTGGCGTGCAACGTTCGTCAACGCTTCCTGTACGATCCGGAACACCGTCGTTCGTGCATCCGCGTCGAGCGGTGGATCGGTCGTCGGAAGATCCACCGTCATGCGCAAGTTGGCCAGTCGCGCAAACTGCTGCGCCTGCCATTCGAGCGCGGCCACGATCCCGAGATCGTCGAGCACCGCCGGACGTAGTGCCGACGCGATGCGTCGCACCACGTTCATGGCCCCGGAGATGCGCTCGAGTGCATCAGCGAGACGAGTGCGCGCCGGTGTGGCATCGGCGGGCAGATGCGCGTGCGCCCAGGCGAGATCGAGCTTCACGCCCGTGAGCAGCTGGCCAAGTTCGTCATGAATCTCGCGTGAGATCGCACGACGCTCTTCCTCACGCACTTGCTGCTGGCGGCTGGCCAACGCGCGCAACTGCTGCCGCGAGGCTTCACGCTCCGTTTCGGCCAATCGCCGGTCGGTGACGTCATGCGCGATCGTCAACACGCACGATGTCCCCTGCAGCTCGATCAGCGTCGAGGACAGTTGCGTGATCTCCCGACGACCATCTCGCTCATACCCGGCGAACTCCAACTCCACGATGGTCCCCTCGGCGCGCAATCGCTGGATGTACCGCTCACGCATCGTCGGATCGGCCCACAGTCCGAGCTCCACCGACGTCCGCCCGATCACCTCCTCACGTGTCCGTCGCAAGTCGTGCAGGAATGCGTCGTTCACCTCGAGGAAACGACCGTCGTCCAGCCGGTTGATCGTCAAACGAAATGGCGACAGTCGAAATGCGGCCTCGTACCGCGCCTCCGAGTCGCGCAGTGCGCGTTCGGCCTGATACCGCTCCGTGACGTCGCGTTGCACGCCGAAATGTCCGGCGATGCGTCCGTCCGTCGTGTAGAGACAGATGTACTCGCCTTCGATGCGCACCGGCGTCCCATCCATGCGCCGCTCGTCCGTTTCGTACGTGGACTGACCGTCAGTGAGGAACGCACGCCACATCCCACGTCCCGCTTCCATGTCGTGCGCGTAGAAGTGGCGTGGCGTACGCCCCAGAAACGACTCTGGCGTCGCCCCATACTGCGCCAGCATCGCGTCGTTCACGCGGGTGATGCGCTGATGCGCGAAGACGTAGTCGAGCAGCTGCTCGTGGTCGGCATCCGGCGCGTTCCATGCGATCGGGGCGTCGAGCATCATGAAGAATGCGCCCGTGAGCGATTGGCTGAAGAACAGCTCCAGCAGATCGCGGTCGGCCAGCGTGGATTCGCGCGGACTGAATGCCATGACTTCACTCCAGGACGTGGGACCAACGCGGGCGCGGGCCGGTTGTGCCGCGCCCGCGACCGCACTGTATCCTGCGCCGCAATATCGCCGACGCAAGCGAAGCATCAGCGGAGCGGCTGTGGTTCGGTGTACAGGAAGTCATCGAGGACGACGATGTCGCTCGCTCCTCCCGCGGTGACGTCCCGCACGCCGACCCCAATTTCACCGGTGCCGAGCACAATTCGCACCCGGGCAACCACCGGGTCGGCAAAACGTGCACCCGCAAAGGAGAACGGCGTGCCTCCCAGCCGTACTGGGACACTCACCTTCGACAACGAACGTCCTTCCTTGTCGAAGAACTCGAGTGTGGTCGGGCCTGCCACGTCGACGTCCACAAAGACGGCGCCGAAACCGGCGACAAGCGCTCGCGACGGCTGCCCGGGCAACTGGAACTCGACGTCGATGATGTTACTGCCGTTCACGCTGAACAGCTTGTTCGGACTGAAGGCGGCGAACTGCGTCTTGAATCCCGCGTCGAGATCGCCAAAGAGCGAGCTGTCGTTGCGAAATCCGGTGCCGGGCGTGGTCATCACGAGCCCAAGCTTGGTCGTGGTGTTGAAGAACGCCGCCGGGAACCTGTTGTCGCCGTTGTTGAATTCCGCTGGAACGCCGTCCCACCCGATCTCGCGACGCCCCGCGGCGGCCGGACCGACAGTGCCGCCATTGCGTGGTTCGCCGAGCAGCGCGCGGAACTGCGCGACGATGGAGGTGAGGTCGCCACTGCTGGTGACGACCTGAGCCGTTGGTAGTGCGGGCAGAGGCGGCGCAGTCGGCGTGTCGTTGTAGTCATCATCACTGCACGCGACGAGCGCGCACATGGTGAGCAGAGCACTGCTGAGGTAGATCGTGGGTCGCATGTGTCCCTCCCTGGACAGTTGTCGTCGAGCTGTCCGCAGGCTGCGGCGGCTCCGACGCAAGGGAGGTTAGGCGACGCGGTGTGCCGTCTGCATCGGCGCGATGTTGCGCGTGGTGCGAGACGTTTGGCCGGTGCGTTGTCGGAGGGCGTCCTACATCGACGCGACGTTCGACCGGTGCCAGACGATGGCTGCTGTCAGCAACCGCCGCACCTCCGCATCCTTGGCGCGCACGTAGTCGTCGCTGCTGAAGCGATGTTGTTGCGCGGCCCGTTGCTTGACCGCGCCGTACATCGCGGCCTCGGCTGGATGCGCGCGCAAGTAGTCGCGAAAGACGAGCATCTCGTCGATCTGCGGATGCCCCGGAGCACACACGTGCACGTGATGCGTGCGTGCACGAAAGGCTCCGCGCTGCACGTCCTTGCTGAAGTAGAAGTGTCCCGGTATCCCGCTTGACGGCGTACCCGGCACCGGCGCGTCGAGACTCTCGCCGCGCACGCGATAGCCGAGTGCGATCATGTCGGGGGAGAATTTCTCGATGTCGTCGGTGCGGTCGAGGACCACGAGAATATCCACCGTCGGCTTGGCAGCGAGACCCGGGACGGCGGTGCTACCTACGTGGTGCATGGCGAGCGCCCTGTCGCCAAACACACCGCGCAGGGCCTCGGCCTCGCGCTCGAAGGCTTCGACGCGTGTGGGGTCGTGCGGGAGGACGTCGATGGCGCGCATGCGGTGTCGTGAAGGGAGCGGCAGAGTCAGGGGCGACGTTCGCGACGGGGAGGCTCCGTCACCAGTACGTCGCTACACCTGAAAGCCGAGTGTCTGGGCGACGTCGCGCTGTCGCCTATCCAGAGTGACGAATGTCAGTTCGCCGGGGTCCGGCGCGAGGTAGAGTGCCGTGGCCAGGTGCCAGCAGTCGGCGCCGCATACGTAGCCGGCGTCGAGGACGCGGGCGATTTCGTCGGTGAGGGAGCGCTGCGGGATGACCAGCCGAACAAACTCCAGCAGCGTCACGTCCATCGCCCTGCGCTCCCGCCTGAACGCGCTGCGCAACTCGGCAGTGATCAGATCAGATGCCTGCAGCGTGTCGAACATCGCCAAGCGACGTACCATCGCGGCGCCACCCGCCTCGCTGAAGGCAATCGCAAGCAATACAGACGTGCCGACGAAGGCGCTGTTCAATCGCGCTCGTCCAGAAAGCGCTGCAGCGCGCCGGGCTTCGGCTTTCCGAGCTTGAAGCTTGGCCGCTCGCCGCTCGGCCGCTTGGACGGCGTGATCTCGCCCCTCAGCGTCAGCTCGGCGATACGCTCCGCGAGCGTCTGCTTGCGGTCCGGCTTCTCGATCGGCCGCAGCTCGGCCACTGGCTCGCCATGCACGGTGATGACGAAGGTCCGCCCCTCGCGCACCTGACGCACGAGCGCCGACAGTTTGGCCTTGCCGTCGTAGATGGAGTATTCGTCCGGCATAAACGGAAGATAGCGATTCTGGTCAGACTAGTCTATCTAGTTGCAGTAAGCAACGCGTAGCGCGGCCCACCACCCTCACCCTGCGGAGTCGCCCATTTCAGACCTTCCTCCCTTCACAGTCTCCGCGCTCGTGCGCGCCACCCCGGAACGCGCCTGGGAGGCGTTTACCACACCGGCCGACATCATGGCGTGGAACTTCGCGAGCGCCGACTGGCACTGCCCCAGCGCACAGAACGACCTGAGAGCAGTCGGGTCGTTCAGCTATCGCATGGAAGCGCGCGACGGATCGTTCGGGTTCGACTTCGAAGGCACCTTTCTCGACGTCACGCCACCCGCGCAGTTGCGATTCGCCCTCGGACCAGAGCGTGAGGTCCTGGTGCACTTCGCACCGGAGGGCGCGGACACGCGCGTCAGTCAGTCGTTCACACCCGAAATCGCGCACCCGCTCGAGCAGCAGATGGCCGGCTGGCAAGCGATCCTTGATGAGTACAAGACGCACGTCGAGGCGAGCGCCCACACGCGATCCTGACGGTCGGCAAACCAAGGGCCATACTGGGGCTGACCACGTACAGTCCGGAGAGATACACGCTGCTCGACCGCGCGGCGGCGATGGTGAAACGGTAGCGGACCATGCTGTTCCCTCGAACACACGGAGCGTGAGATGCGTATGTGCTGTCGGATGCTCGTCGCGTTGATGTTGTGCAGCGCCACTTCGCTTGCGGCGCAGGTGCGAAACGTGGGTGAACTCACCACGCGAGAGATACGCGCGCTCGATCGCGCCAAAACCGTGGTGCTGCTCCAGGGCGGCATGCTCGAGGAGCATGGGCCGTATCTGCCGGCCTTCACCGATGGGATTT
>JBBQSM010000118.1:0-14381 GCA_038234895.1 Gemmatimonadales bacterium | reverse complement strand
GCGAGTGGGGTCGCGCGCACCGGGCACCCGCCCGGCCCCTCACGGAGCGCCGCCAACGTGCCGTGCGTGGCGTGCACCGGCCAGTTCCATCGCGCACACGCCGCCACCGCACCGCTCGCGTGGTCGGTGTGTTCGTGCGTGAGCAGCAGCGACGAGATGTGGTCGGGCTTTCGCTCCGCCTCCGTCAACCGTTTGAGCAACGTACGCGCCGAAAACCCGACGTCGATAAGCAACGTCCCTTCAGTTCCGTCGACGAGGATCGCGTTGCCGCGACTGCCGCTGCCCAAGACCGTTACCCGCAGCACGCGCCCACTTCCCGTCGCCGCTTCGTCACCGCGCGGGCCAGCGTGTATCGACAACGGCCCGCCGATGGACCGCGCCGAGGTGCGCACGCTGCGCATCATCGAGCACGACCTGACGTCGCGTCATCATGCGCTCGGCGGTCTGCAGGAACTTGTCGAGGGCGAACACGTCGTACGGCGCGCGCGTCCCCCATGTGAACGGCGCAACGGCCTTCGGCGGCATGGCGTCCATAACGTTCGCGCCGGCGCCGAGCACGCATCCGGTCGTCAGGCGCATCCCGATACCGGTCTTGGCGTGGTCACCAAAGAGCGTGCCGAGAAACTGCAGCCCAGTGTCGCGAATGCCGTCGGTGGTCCAGAGCGCCACGGTGCCGTATGTGTTCTTCAGATTGCTGGTGGTGGTGCCGGCGCCAAGGTTCACCCAACGGCCGATGATCGAGTGCCCGACAAAACCGTCGTGCCCTTTGTTGGCGTGGCCAATGAGCACGGTCGCGGACAGCTCGCCGTGTACTCGACACGTGTCGCCGATCGCGGAGCCGGAGATGCGATCCGCCATTACCGCAGCATCGCAGCCCACGTAGCATGGGCCGACAACACGCGTGAAGGCCTGCACTGACGCGCCGCGGCGCAGCAGCACCGGACCGAGTGTGGTATCGAAGACCGCATACGGTTCGATGGTCGCGCCGGATTCGAGCCACACCGGATGTCCGCCAATGACCACCGGCCCACGCGCCTGCTGTCCATCGTCGTCGAGTGCCGTGCAGTCGAGCGCAGCGGCCAGCGCTGGAATGTCGTGCACAAGCAGCGTGTTCAGAAGGCGGATGATATCCCACACCTCGTCCAGCCACACGCCGTCAATCGCCGTGACCGCTTGCACCGGCGCGTGCGAGATCGCGAGTGCCTCCAGCGACAGCGTGCCATCACGCAACGAGGCGAGGTCCAGCGGCACCGCGAGTCGGACGGCGGCGACACGCCCGTCGATCGCGAGCACGTCCGACGGTATGTCGGGGTCTTGCATCAAAGCACCCGCAAGGAACGGTAGCGCACGCGTATGTACCACGACGGTGCCGGCGGCGAGGTGCGTCAGTCCCGCGCGTGACACCGACGGCGGAGCGTCGAACTCCGCGAACCCGTCGAGGGCGGGCGATGCGGCAAACGCCGACGCCACACCGCCGAGCACACGCGTCCAACGTTCACGCACCAGCAGCGCGCCGGCCCGCAGTTCGCCACCGGGGCGCGTCGTCGCGAATGGCTCGAACAGACGGGCCCGCGCGTCGTCGTACAAGCACAGCGCCGGTCGATCGGATGCGCTCATGGACCGCGCAGATCGCTCGGGAGCGCGTCGAGCAGCGTCTTGAGATCTGCCGCCTTCTCCCGCGTGGTCACGAGGACGAGCCCATCGCGCACCACCACCACAAGGTCCGTCACGCCGTACAACACCACCGCGGCTCCCTCCGCATGCACCACATTGTCGCGCGCCTGAAGCGCGAACGTACGTCCATTGACGGCGTTGCCCTGCTCGTCGTGCACTCGCACGCGGTGCAGGGCCGCCCAGGTACCCACGTCGTCCCAGCCGAACTGCCCGGGAATGACCAGCACGCGATCCGACCGCTCCAGCACACCCACGTCGATGGCCACCGATTGTACACGCGCAAAGAACTGCGCCAGATCGTCGCCCGCACTGTCGAGTGCTGGCTGCACTTCGGGCGTGTGCGCGCGGATCTCGTCGAGTAGATCGCCCACGCGCCAGGCGAAGATTCCCGAATTCCACAGATATCCGTCCGCCACCATTAATTCGGCGCGCGCGCGATCCGGTTTCTCGACGAAGCGGGCGACGCGGCGGACGTCGACGTGCGTTGCGTTCTCCGTAGCGATCGCGACTGGCGCGCCCGACTGGATGTAGCCGAAACCGGGATCGGGACGGGTCGGGACGATCCCCACGGTCACCAGCGCCCGTTCGTGCTCGGCGATGGTCGCCGCGTCGAGCAGGGTCTGCCGGAAGGCGGGCACGTCACCGATCGCCCAGTCGGCATGCACGCACACCATCACGGCATCACCACCGTCACGGGCGGCAATGGTGCGGGCCGCCCACGCCAAGGCCGCGCACGTGCCCGCCGGTCGCGGCTCGGCGATCACATTCTCGGCCGGGAGCGATGGCTCGAGTGCGAGGATCGCGTCGCGTAGCGACGCATTGGTGAGTACCAGCGTCCGATCCATCGGCGACAGCGTGGCCATCCGATCGAGCGTGTCGCGGAGCATCGGCGCGTCGCTGATCAGCGGCAGGAGTTGCTTGGGTCGGTCCGGCGTCGAGAGCGGCCAGAACCGCGAACCGACCCCGCCAGCGAGCACCACGGTCCACAGTTTCATGCGCGGCTGATGTGGGAGAGAATATTCACGGCGGCGTGGTGAGTGAGAGCACTCGGTCGAATAACCGGCGCGGACTAAACGGCTTGGTCATGACATCGGCCGCGCCAAGCGACGCCGCGTCGCGGAAATGCGCGTCCTGTCCGGCGGCCGTCAGCACGATGCAGGGCAGGGTGCGCCACTGCTCGTCCTGACGCAACAGCCGGAGCAAATCCATGCCGCTCATCCCCGGCAACATGAGATCGAGCAGGACCAATCGTGTATCGGGGTGCGCGGCCAGCAGCGCCAGCGCTTCGGGACCGCTTTCGGCGAGCATGACCAGAAAGGGCCCCTGCTCAAGGCGCGTGCGAATGATCAGGCCGATGTGCGGTTCATCGTCGACCACCAGCACGCGAATCAGTGCCTGCGTCGCCGCCGTCACCGGGCCCGGGGAGCGACCGGCACCCGGGTGCTCGGCGCGACGCGGGGCGTCCGTCACGCGCTGGTCAGATAATCGCCGCGATCTGGGCGCGGTGACGGCGCAGGTCGTAGAGCAGCGACGGGAGATTGGCGCTCGATCCGAGCAGGACGAGCAACAGCGCGTCGGGCGACAGCGCCGTCACGATCGCCGTGCCGGCACCGAATTCGAGCACCATCAGCCCGAAGTCGCCGCGCCCTGCCGACGTGCTCAACTCCATGGCGGCCATCACCATGGGCGGTACGTGTGCCGCCAGGCCGTCGGCATCAAGGGCGTCGTCTGTGGCCCCGTCGATGAGCAGACCGTCGCGGCCGAGCACGATGGCTGCGTCGACGCCGTCGCGCCGACGCAGTGCGCTTACAAGATCCCGAATGGTTGGCATGTGGGAACGCTGTGCACGGTCTGGGGTGAAGTCAAGCGATGGAACCGCTTGCCCGGACATGAGTTGAGCGGTAACCTCCAGCCTTGCTTTAGCCATGGGGACTACCCTGTTGTCTCGCCAATCCCACGCGCGCCGCACCATGTGGCGCGCGATGTCATTTCCGGTCGCGACCATCGCGGCTGCGTTCGCTGCGGCATGCGGCGGCGGCAACGGACTCACCAGTCCGGCGTCGCAGGACAACGTCACGCGCACCTACAGCGTGTTCGCCGTGACGGGTACGTCCAACACGCTCCCCGCAGCCTATCAGTACAGCACCGAGACACTCGTACGCCCGCAGGTGTTGAGCAACGGGTCGCTCAATTTCGACGTGGCGTTCGACATTTCGGCCGATGGCAAGGTGCGGATTCTGCCGGCGCGTTACTTCGTGCCGCTGCCGCCCGCGGGTGCGCCGCGCATTGGCCTGCAAAAGATGGCGGGCAGCTTCGATGGACTCGTCCGTGCGCCCGTCAACGGCTACACGCCGGATAGCGCTGTCACGGCGGCCATCGGGGAAACGTTTACTATGGAATTGCGCGATACGGGCTGCATTTACGGTGAGTTTTTCTACGGAAAACTCACGGTGGACAGCATCATCGCCTCCGAGCGTCGCATCGTGGTGCGTTCGCTCGTCAACCGGAACTGTGGCTACCGCTCGCTCACACTGGGACTTCCGAAGGACTGATCGCTCGATGCACGATATTCGTCTGTTGCGGGACCAGCTCGACGTATTGCGCGACGGCATGCGTCGCCGCGGCAAGTCCGATGAACTCGCGCCGCTGCTCGATCACGCGGAAACGCTGGAGCGGGATCGTCGTGCTGCGATCACCGAACTGGAAACGGAGCAGGCGCGGCGCAATCGGATCACGCAGGAAGTCGGACAGCGCCGCAAGGCTGGCGAAGACGCCAGCGAATTGATGGCCGAAGGGCGCGTCGTCGGGGAGCGCATTGCCACGCTTGAACAGCGACGCAACGACGCCGACGCCGCGGTACAGCAAATCCTGTTCGAGCTGCCGAACATCACGCTGGCCGATGTGCCGGCGGGCGGCGAAGAAGCCAACACGGTGGTGCGAAGCTGGGGCAACCCGCGCGCCGACGGCGCCACGCTCAAGCCGCACTGGGAAATTGGCGAAGCCCTGGGCATTCTCGATCTCGCGCGCGGGGCCAAGATCAGCGGATCGGGTTTCATCGTGTATCGCGGCGGCGGCGCACGGCTCGTGCGCGCGCTCATGAACATGATGCTCGACGTTCACACCACCGAGCATGGGTACGAGGAGTGCTGGGTGCCGCTGGTGGTCAATCGCGCCAGTATGACCGGGACGTCGCAACTGCCCAAATTCGCCGACGACATGTACGCGCTCAAGGACGAGGACATGTTCCTCATCCCCACCGCCGAAGTGCCGGTGACGAACCTCTATCGCGACGAAATTCTCGACGCCTCACAGCTGCCCAAGGCGTTCTGCGCCTTCAGTGCCTGCTTCCGGCGCGAGGCGGGTTCGGCGGGCAAGGACACCCGCGGTCTTCTGCGCGTACACGAGTTCGACAAGGTCGAATTGGTGCGCTACGCGACCCCCGAAACGTCGTTGGACGAGCTCGAGCGGCTCACTGGGCACGCCGAGGTCATTTTGCAGCGGCTTGGACTCCCGTACCGTGTGGTGCTGCTTGCCGCGGGGGATACGGGATTCGGCAGCGCCAAGACGTACGACCTGGAAGTGTTCGCCCCGTCGGTGGGCAAGTGGCTCGAGGTCTCGAGCTGCAGCGTCTTCGCTGATTTTCAGGCCCGTCGGGCGAACATTCGTTACCGCGCCGCCGCCGGAGAGAAGCCGCGTTTCGTCCACACGCTCAACGGATCGGCGCTCGCGTTCTCGCGCATCATCGCGTGCTTGCTGGAGCACTACCAGCAGCCTGATGGCACCGTCCTGCTCCCCGAGGCGCTGCAGCCGTACATGGGTCGCGCGTCACTGTGAGCGGCCGGTGAGCTGTCCGTGAGCCGTTCGTGACCGTGCCCGCCGCGCGTCGCGGTCGCTGACCCGGCCCGCCCGCACTCCCCATGCGCCGCCGTCGCTGGCCCGTTCTCGTCGTCGTGCTGGGAGTACTTACGCTCCTCGGCTGGTACGTGGTCTACACGCGCGATGTCGTACGCCAGTTGCGCGTCGCCTCATCGTCACAGGCCCGCATCTACTCGCGCGTGTATCGGGCGCTGCTCGATACCAGCGCGCTGGCCTCGGATCGGTCGGCGCTGCTGTTCGAATTGGCGGCGCAGGTGCGAGAATCCGGCTTGCCTCTCGTGCTCACCGACCCGTCCGGCAACGTGTCCGACGCCGCCAATCTGCCATTTACGGCGACGCTCGACAGTCCTCGACTTCAGGAGTACGTGCGAGAGTTGGATCGCGACAATGCACCTATCGTCGAGCCTGGCGTCGGAGGCGTGCATTACGGCGACTCGCCGATCGTGCGGGGACTGCGCATCATTCCGCTGCTGCAGGCGGGCGGCCTCTGTTTGCTCTTCATTTTTGGTCTGTACGCTCTGATCGAACGGGGACGCGCCGAACGGGAGAAAGTGTGGGCTGGCATGGCGCGCGAAGCCGCGCATCAGCTGGGTACACCGCTGTCTGCGATCGCCGGCTGGCTCGAACTGCTGCGCGATGAGCCCAACGGCAAGACGGCGGCGCGGGCTGTACAGGCGATGGAGCAGGATCTGATGCGTCTTGAGCGGGTCTCGCATCGGTTTGAACGCATCGGTCGCCCGCCACGCACCGACGAGGTGGACTGCACGGCGCTCGTGGACCGGTTGGTTGCCTATTTTTCCGCGCGCGCCCCGACCCTCGCACGTCGCGTCACCGTCGTCGCCGAACATCCGGACGAGCGGTTGATCATGCGCGGAGACGGCGTGCTGCTCGAGTGGGTGCTCGAGGTGCTCATCAAGAACGCCATCGACGCGCTTGGTGGGCGGGACGGAAGCGTGGTCGTGTCGCTGGCCGCGCTCCCCGAAGGCGGTGTGCGCATTCGAGTCGCCGACGACGGGCCCGGCGTGCCGCGCGCCCTGCGCAAGCGGATCTTCGACGCCGGCTTCAGCACCAAAGAGCGCGGCTGGGGGATCGGACTGTCACTCGCCCGTCGCATCGTCGAGGAAAATCACGGCGGCAAACTCGTGCTCGGCGACGTGGACCGCGGCGCGGCCTTCGACGTTATCTTGCACGGATGACAACGACGGGTTGGTCCGGATCACTGTTCGACGCGCCACCGCCGCCCAAGCCGCTCCTCGACATCGAGGCGGCCACGCGCGGACTCAATCCTTCGCAGCGCGACGCCGTCGCGCATGACGACGGACCGATGCTCGTCTTGGCCGGCGCCGGCTCGGGCAAGACACGCGTCCTCACCACGCGCATTGCCCGGCTGATCGGTACGCGGCACATCGCGCCCCACGAGATTCTCGCGGTCACATTCACCAACAAGGCTGCGGGCGAAATGCGTGAGCGCATCGCCAAGCTGCTCGGGCACGAACCAAAGGGCATGTGGTGCGGCACCTTCCACGCCCTTGGCGCGCGTATGCTGCGCGGCGTCGCGCCGATTGTCGGCCGCGAGCAGAACTTCACCATCTACGACGAAGACGACACGCTTGCTGCGCTCAAACGCGTGATGGAGCGGCGCAGCATCAGCCCTACGCAGTTCGCGCCCAAGGCGATCCTCGCGGCCATCTCAGATGCGAAGAACGCGCTCGTGTCATCAAGCGACTACGCCACCACCGCTTTCGACGTGTTCTCCAAAGCGGTCGCCGGCGTGTACTCCGATCTGGAGACTGCACTGGAAAAGGCCAATGCAGTCACCTTCGACGATCTCCTTGTACTGCCGGTGCGTGCCCTTCAGCGCGACGAAACGCTGCGTGCGCATTACCAGCGCCGCTTCCGGTATGTGCTGGTCGACGAGTATCAGGATACCAACCCGGCGCAGTACAAGTTCGTCTCGCTCATGGGCGGCGGGTACCGCAACGTGATGGTGGTCGGCGACGACGATCAGTCCATTTACGGCTGGCGCGGCGCGGACATCCGCAACATTCTCGACTTTGAGCGCGACTTTCCGGGCGCCAAGATCGTGCGCCTTGAAGAGAACTACCGGTCGACGCCCAATATTCTGGCACTGGCCAACGTCGTCATTGCCGAGAACACCGAGCGGCGCGGCAAAACGCTTCGTGCGACCCGGCCCGCCGGCGAGCCGGTCACGCTCATGCAGACGCTCGACGAGCGTGACGAGGCGGATTTCATCTCGGAGATCATCATCGATCGCACGGCGCGCGGCGATTGGGCGCGCCGCGACTGTGCAGTACTCTATCGAACGAACGCGCAAAGTCGCGCCGTCGAAGATGCATTCCGCCGCCGCGGTATCCCGTACCGATTGGTGGGCGCGGTGCGCTTCTACGATCGACGTGAAATCCGCGACCTCATGGCGTACCTGAAACTCGTTGCCAATCCAGCCGACGACGAAGCGTTCCGCCGCGCCGTGAACGTACCCAAGCGCGGACTCGGCGACGTCACCATGGCCGCACTCGCAGAACGCGCCGTGATGGATGGCCTGTCGTTGCTCGAGGTTGCGTCGCGACCGGACGTGCTCGAAGGCATGCGTTCGGCGCCACGTACGGCGCTGATGGAGTTCGTGACGCTTGTCCGGCGTTTGCGCGAGCAGGCTGTAGATGCGGCGGTCGATGAGCTGCTGCGCGATGTGGTGCAGTCCATTCGTTACCACGAGCATCTGCGCGCGGAAGGCCCCGAGGGCGTAGAGCGCATCGAGAACGTGCGCGAAATGATCGCCGGTGCCGCGGAGGTTGTCGCCGACGACGGTGGCGAAGTCGGACTCACTCCGCTCGATCACTTCCTGCAAAGGGCCACACTCGTCGCAGGAATCGACCGTCTCGATCCGGATGCAGACGCCGTCACGATGATGACCATGCACAACGCGAAAGGGCTGGAGTTCCCGCTCGTGTTTGTGAGTGGACTTGAGGACGGGCTATTTCCGCTGGCGCGTGCCGCCGAAGATCCCAAGCAGCTCGAGGAAGAGCGCCGGTTGTTCTACGTGGGCATCACCCGCGCCGAAAAGAAGTTGTATCTCACGAACGCCGAACAGCGACGTCGGAACGGCGAGCTGATGATCTCCATGCCGTCACGTTTTCTGAGTGCGATTAAGCCGTCGCTCGTCGAGCGGCAGCAGAGCATGCGCGCCCGAACCGAAGGACGTCGGGCCTACGGCGGCGCGGGGCGGCCCAGCTCCGACGACAGCTGGGGGCGCAGCAGTTTCGGCGGCGCACCCGGCACAGGCAGCGGCACAGGCGGCGGCGCGAAGCGCACGGTTGGACCGTACGGCAGCGCCGCTGGGCGCGGTGGCGAAACAGCATTCGGTAAGGCGCCCAAGCAATGGTCATCCGCGCCAAGCGCCCGTCCACCCGTCCGGATCGAGCCGGAGGACGAGTCGCAGGATACGCCGATGTTCACCATCGGTGAGCGCGTGCGCCACGCCAAGTTCGGCAGCGGCACGATCGCCGAACTGACCGGCTCAGGTCGCGACGCCAAGGTGCGCATTGATTTCGACGACGAGGAGATCGGGCGTAAGACGCTTGTCGTTGCGCAGGCCAAACTCGAACGCGGGTGGGAGTAGATGGCGGTTTCTGAAGACGACGTCCGGAATATCGCGCTCCTGGCGCGTCTGGGCATCGACGACGCTCGCATTCCGAAAATGGTCGACGAGTTGAACGGAATACTGGCGCACATGGACGTGTTACAGGGTGTGCCGCTGGGCGACGCGGCGCTTGACGAGGCCCCCGTGCATGGTATGGCGCTGCGCCCCGATGAGAACACGCCCGTTACGTTGGCACGCGCACGCGCTGATTTTGCGCCGGCGGCCCGCGACGGATTCTTCCTGGTACCACGGCTCGCGACCCACGGCGACGGCGTCGCCACCAGCGACTCCGGCGAGGATGACGAATGAGCGGCACCATGCCCCCCGGTCTGCTAGGACAGTCGGCGCGTGACATGGCCGCCGCCGTGAGCACCGGGTCGCTGAACGCGGACGTGCTGCTTGGTGAAACGTTTGCACGACTGGACGCTGTGCGCGCGGGGCCGGATGGACTGAATGCGTTTCTCTCTCTCGACCGCGATGTCGGGGCGCATGAATCGACGGGGCAGACTGATCGCATCACGCAGGGTACCCCTGTTGATCGTCGGCTCGACGGCGTGCCCGTCGCCGTCAAGGACAACATCGCCACGCTTCGGCTGCCCACGAGCTGCGCGTCGCGCATTCTGGACGGATACGTGAGTCCCTACGAGGCCACGGCCATCCGGCGTCTGCGCAACGCCGGCGCGCGAATCGTCGGCAAGACCAACATGGACGAGTTCGCGATGGGCTCGTCCACCGAAAACAGCGCGTTCGGACCATCTCGTAATCCGCATGACCCCACGCGCGTGCCAGGCGGATCGTCCGGCGGATCGGCGGTTGCTGTCGCGTCCGGCGTCGTGCGCGTTGCGCTCGGCTCCGAGACCGGCGGTTCGGTGCGACAGCCGGCCGCGTTTTGCGGCGTTGTTGGAGTCAAGCCCACGTACGGACGCGTGTCGCGCCACGGTCTCGTCGCCTATGCCTCGTCGCTTGAGCAGATCGGTGTCTTTGGACGCACGGTGGATGACGCAGCGCTCGCCCTCGAGGTCATCGCCGGACGTGATCCGCTCGACGCCACTTCGCAGTCGCAGTCGGTTCCCGATTTCGCTGCGGTGGCGGCTGCAGACGCACATTCCGGCAACGCGCGACCGCTCGAAGGCGTCGTCATCGGTCGCCCGATCGAGTACTTCCCTGCGTCGCTCGATGAACGCATTCGCGCCCTGACGGACCGGGCCGCTGACACACTCCGCGCACTGGGGGCGGAAATTCGCGACGTGTCGCTTCCGCATACCGATCTCGCTATTCCGGTCTATTACATCGTCGCGCCGGCCGAGGCGTCCAGCAACCTCGCGCGGTTTGACGGCGTGCGGTACGGGCTGCGCCGCGACGGCAACGGACTGCGCGAGATGTACGAACGTACGCGTTCCGACGGATTCGGCCCCGAAGTGACCCGTCGCATTCTGCTCGGCACCTACGTGCTGAGCGCCGGCTACTACGATGCGTATTACAAGCGCGCGCAGGCGGTGCGTCGGCTCATTACGCGCGATTTTGCCAACGTGTTCTCAGCGGGCGTGCACGCACTCCTCACGCCCACCACCCCCACAACTGCCTTTGCGCTGGGCGCTGTCTCCGATCCATATGAGATGTACCTCAGCGACATCTACACAGTGACGGCGAATCTCGCGGGCGTTCCCGCCATGTCGCAGCCGATCGGACGTATCGATGGACTGCCCGTTGGTGGACAATTGCTCGCTGCGCACTTCGATGAAGCGACAATGTTTCGCGTCGCTTATGCGCTGGAGCGCGCATTGGGCGAGGAGGCGCACCGATGAGCACTGATCGGTTTGAATTGGTCATCGGTCTCGAAGTGCACTGTCAGCTCAAGACCGCGAGCAAGGCGTTCTGCGGCTGTCGCACTACCTTCGGCGACGCGCCGAACGAGAACACGTGCCCCGTCTGTCTCGGACTTCCCGGCGCACTGCCCGTACTCAATGCGCATGCCGTGCTTCTGGCTACGCGAGCTGCGCTTGCGCTGGACTGCACCGTGCATCCGGTGTCGGTGTTCGCGCGCAAGAACTATTTCTACCCGGATCTGCCAAAGGGCTATCAGATTTCGCAGTTCGACAAGCCGCTGGCCACGGGCGGTGGCGTGGTGATTTCGCGCGATGCCGACGGCACACCGCATGTTATTCGCATTACGCGCGTGCACATGGAGGAAGATGCCGGCAAGTCCGTGCACGACCGCTATCCTGAGTGGAGCGCGATCGATCTCAATCGGTCCGGGACACCGCTCGTCGAGATCGTGTCCGAGCCTGATATCCGCTCCGGCGCGGAGGCGGGCGCGTACCTGCGACGCATGAAGCAGATCCTCGAGTACACCGAGGTCTCCGACGCGAACATGGAAGAAGGGTCACTGCGCGTTGACGTGAACATCTCCGTGCGCCCGAAGGGGAGCACCGAGCTTGGCACGCGCACCGAGATCAAGAATCTGAACACGTTCTCCGGCGTGGAGCGCTCGATCGAGGTGGAGTTCGCGCGGCAATGCGCGGTCGTGGAGCGCGGCGGCACGATCCTGCAGCAGACCATGCTGTGGGATGGCGTGCGCGGACAGATCCGGCCGGCACGCAGCAAGGAGGGCAGTCACGATTACCGCTATTTCCCAGAGCCCGACCTGCCACCGCTCGTCCTCGAGGCCGCCTGGCTCGAGGCCCAGCGTGCGGCGCTTCCTGAACTGCCCGAGGCAAAGCGTGCGCGATTCCAGCGTGCGTACGGGCTCAACGGAGCCGAATTGGACCAGCTCACTGCCACCCCGGTGTTGGCGGATGCTTTCGAGTCGATTGCCGTCGCATCAGGTGACCCTCGTCGCGCTGCGAATTGGGTGACGGGGCCGCTGCTCGCTGCAGCAAACGCGTCGGGCATCGCGCTTGAGCAGCATCCCGTCACGACCGCAAGACTGGGCGCCCTGATCAAACTCGAGGCGAGCGGTCAGCTCTCCAACACCGCAGCGCGCCAGCTCTTTGTACTCATGGAGACCGACGCGGGTGACCCGCTCGCGCTGGCCACGCGCGAGGGATTGCTCAAGGTCAGCGATGACAGCGCACTGGTCGGATGGATTGACGAAGTCTTCGCCGAATTCCCTGTCGAAGCCGGACGCTTCGCGGCGGGCGAGAAGAAGCTGCAGGGCGTACTGGTCGGCCACGTGATGAAGAAGTCCAAGGGCTCCGCCGACCCGAAGAAAGTCAACCAGCTACTTTCGGCACGCGCGGGCTGAACAGCGGCTCTTTGAGGGAAAGCGTATGCCGGAGCTCTGTCGCCGGCATGCCGAACATACGGTCCGCCTCGATCGCGGCGCGCACGTCGCCACCCTGACGTCGTGCGAGGCGTCGCACCTTTTTCGCCGAACGCAGCGGCTCATCACCCGATGGGTCGAACTGAAACGCCTCACTGCGGTCCCAATGCGACATCAGGTCGACGATATAGTCGAATGAGCGCACAAGGTACCGTGCCACCTCCGCGTCGCTCAGGTCCCATCGACTCTTTTCGGACACGAGCTGAAAGATACGCTGCCATGAGTCGGTATCGGTCACGTAGACCATGCCGCGAAAAATACGGCGATTGGTGGGCGTACCGAAAAGCGTCGGGCTCAAAATGCGATCGAGATGCTGGTCCGCGCGCGAATGATCGAGAAAGAGCAGGTCGCGTGCACGGCGGGGCCACGGATCGCCGATGTGCGTATCGATGCGGCTTTCCCAGTAGCTATGCCCGAGTGCCGTGGTACTTGACGTCACCGCGAGCTGTCGCGGGACATAGAAGTTGTGCGCCACCACGTCCGCCGCGAGATGCGCCAGATAGCCCAGCGCGAACGCGCGCAGCGCCGGCTGGTCCGCTTCGTCGTGGATCTCCAGCCCGATGTGCCACGAATGACAATGCCGGCCCACCGCGGCGTATTTCTTGGCAATACTCGTGTCCGCCGCGATCGAACCGTACAAAAAGTCGGCAGGAAACGCAGAGAGCAGTTCCGCCATCGATGTCGGAATCAGTCCGAGATTGCGCAGCAACGCGTCGCCGAGAAACACGTGGGTGCCTGGCGTCCACGCCCACAGCGGCGACGGGAACAGGACTGAAGCGAGAGCCACCGCGAGGATGGCGGTCAGTCCGACACGCCAGCGCTCAGTCAGCGGACGAGCCATCGCGGCGGTCCGCTCGTGCTACCCGGGAGCGCCGACGTTTCCCAGAGCGTTTGCCGCGGCCGAACGCCGCGCTGATCAGCTGTGCGCCAACGCTGACGCCCCGCACCTTCGATACTGTGGTGAGCGCCATGTCCTGCAACTCATCCTGCAGGACGTCGAGCACGGCATTCACATCGTCCACGCGTTCGGCCGTTACTTCGGCCGCGTAGAGCAGTTGATCAGTGACGGCGCCCGCCGCGTCACTCACGCGTTCCACCTCGGTGCGCACCTTCGTGACGACGGCCCGCGCGTCTCCGACAACTGCGTTTGCACTCTTGATCAGCGGACGGACATCGCCCGCGAGTCGTTCCACCGAGTTCTGAAGCTTCTCGATGCCGGCGCGCAGCGTCATGAGCAGCAGGACGAGCGCCACGAGCACCCCGATGCCGAGCAACAGCACCAGAATCTGCAGGGTGCCGCTGGTATACTCGAACATGCCGCGAACCGGCACGGTGCGCGCGACGATCGTGTCCGGCACTGTTGCCGCCTGCATGAGTCCGATCGAGAGGGCAAGTGCGAAGGTCATTGTGATGATCTAAGGGGTGCAGGAATGGGGGTCAAGCAAAACTCGCCTTGACGGTATCGGCGCGCCGCAGTGATCCTTCCCCCGTGAACTCTCGCAACAGCTCTCGTCCTTCTCGCGTTCAACCCGGTCCGCATGTCCGCCGTCCAGTACATAGTTGAGGGAGGCCAGCGCCTCGCAGGCACCATCCGACCGGCAGGCAATAAAAATGCCGCGCTTCCGATCGTCGCCGCCGCGCTCATCACTGATCAACCCGTCCAGCTCGAAAATGTCCCGCGCATCCGGGACATCGAGACGCTCGTCGATCTGATGCGCACAACTGGTGCCACGTGCGAATGGACCGGTCCCAATTCGCTGCGCATCCACGCGCACGAGCTTCGGGCCGGTGATCTGGATCCCGTGCTCTGTGCACGGATCCGCGCCTCCATCCTGCTGGCCGCACCGCTGT
>JBBQSM010000117.1:0-14407 GCA_038234895.1 Gemmatimonadales bacterium | reverse complement strand
GCCCCACACTCCGCCCGTCACCCAGTCCGGCCCGCTCAGCACCGTGCGATAGCCCGGCGTCGCGAAAACCAGCCCACTCACGGGAACGTGCAAAACGGCCGCCATGATCCAGTTCCACGCCAGATGCGCACTCCAAGCCGCGGGCAGACTCCCCGTGCGCTCACGTACCAGACCAAGACAGAGCCCGGCAAGCAACACCAGCAGCGTGGTGCGCACCCCGGCGCCCGGATTGAGCAGGTGCACCGCCGTGAACGCACCACTCGTGCTCCAGAGAGCCACTCGCTTTCCGGCCGACTCGGCAAAGGCATGCCAGAGATAGCCGCGAAAGATCAGTTCTTCCCAGAGCGCCGCAGGGGCCAACAGGAAGAGCAGCCGCCCCGCCGTGCCACTCCACGCTGTAGCTGATGCCTCGCTGCCATCGAGCATCGGCACCGCCTCCACGCGCAAAACACCCACGACGAGCAGCAGCAGCGCCGTGAGTGCGATGGCCAGCGCACCGAGTGACGTCCCTCGCGCCAACGCTCGCGGCGACCACGCCCCCTCGCCCAGCGCCACGGCGGACCATTCGGCTTCGTCGACCGAGCGCAGCACGAAGGCGACCGCGACAAACACGGCCAGCAACATCGTGTACGGATAGGCGGGAAGCGGTTCCCCCGCGATACGGGAGAGTTGCTCGAACAGCGGCGAGACGAGCGATTCCGCGATCCCCTGCGCGAGGAACAACGTCGCGCCGAAGGTGAGCAGCCGCCATGGCAGGCGCAGTTGGCCCGGACCTGCGTACAACCACCGTGGCGAGTCCGCGAGTATCCGCGCGCCCCGCCCCGGTCGTCGTGTCACTAACCGACCCGTTCCACGGAAAGTGCGACCGCGTCGCCACCGCCGAGGCACAGCGTGGCCACCCCGCGCTTTCCGCCACGATCGGCGAGCGCGTGCAGCAACGTGACCAGCACACGCGTACCGCTCGCACCGATTGGATGCCCCAACGCAATCGCGCCGCCGTTCACGTTCACCCGATCGAAATCCCAGCCGAGTCCGAAGCCATCGGCCAGCGCCTGCGACGCGAACGCTTCGTTCGCTTCGATGAGGTCGTAGTCGTTGATGACGGTACCCGTCTTGTGCATCAGATTCTTCACGGCCGTGATCGGCGCGAAGAAGAGATCCTGCGGGTTGCCGGCACCGGTCGCGTAGCCGGTGATGCGTCCGAGAATATTGAGCCCGTGCTGCAGAGCGTACGCCTCAGAGGTGACCACCACGGCCGCACCACCATCGTTGAGCGACGACGCGTTGGCGGCCGTTACCGAAAGCGACGACGGATCGACGGTTTTGTCTGGGAACGCGGGGCGGAGCTTGGCGAGCGACTCGACGGTGGTATCAGCGCGCGGCCCTTCATCCACGCTGATGATCGTCGGTCCCTTTTTGCCGGCAATCTCCACCGGCACGATTTCCGCCGTGAACTTGCCAGCCGCCTGTGCCACAACCGCCTTGCGATGCGACTCGGCAGCAAACACATCCTGCTGTTCACGCGTGATGCCGGCCTTGGTTGCGGTGTACTCCGCGTGGCTGCCCATGTGCACGTTGCAGGTGCCGCACCAGAGTCCATCCTTGATCATGCCGTCGACCATGGTCTGATCGCCGATCTTCACGCCGCCGCGCATGCCAAACACATAGTGCGGCGCGTTGGACATCGACTCCTGCCCGCCGGCGATGATCACCTGCGCGTCGCCCGCCTTGATGGCTTGTGCGGCGAGCATGACGGCCTTGAGACCCGAGCCGCACACCTTGTTGATGGTGACGGCAGAGACCGTGGCGGGAATACCGGCCTTGAGCATGGCCTGCCGACCGGGCGCCTGTCCCGTGCCCCCCTGCAACACGTGGCCCATGATCACTTCCTGCACCTGATCCGCCGCGACGCCGGAACGCTGCAACGCTGCACGAATCGCGATCGCGCCAAGCTCCGGCGCGGAAAGAGGGGCGAGCCCCCCGAGATACCGCCCGATCGGCGTGCGCGCGGCACCGACGATCACGGGCTGGCGAGATAGGTCTGTCATGGCAGAAACGTAATGGGAGACCCTCGAAACGCTCAAATGAAACGCTCAGCGCGCACCGGCTTGTGATACCGGTATCCCGGCGAGCGGGGTGGACCGTCGGTCCCGGGACAGTCCGTCTCCCAGCGCGTTGCAGCTGAGCACCGTCACAAAGATGAACGCACCGGGGAAAATGCCGAGCCACGGCTCGGAGCTCATGGTGGATTGCGCCTGGTAGAGCATGTTGCCCCAGCTGGCGGTGGGGGGTTGGACGCCCACGCCGAAAAAGCTCATGGCGCTTTCGAGCAGAATTCCCCGCCCCACCGCCAGCGTAACGGCGACCGCCGCGGACGGGAGCACGCCCGGTAGGATATGCCGCCAGATGATGCGCGGCGACCCGGCGCCGACCGCGCGCGCCGCCGAGACGAAATCACGCGACCGCAACGATTGCACCTCGCTGCGCATCACCCGCGCCGTTTCCATCCAGCCTAGCGCCCCAACCAGCAGAATGAGCGTCGGGACGCTGGGCGCCAGCACAGCGGACGCGATCATGAGCAGCGGCAGTCTCGGCACCGACAGCATGGCTTCGGTGAACCGCATGAGCAGGGCGTCGACCCAGCGTCCTACGTAGCCGGCCGTCGTGCCGATGACCACGCCAATGCACGCACTGACCGCCGCAGAGATGAGTCCGATGGCGAGCGAAATACGGGCGCCGAAGAGGACGCGCGTGAAAAGATCTCGTCCGAGTTCGTCCGTCCCGAACCAGTGACTCCACGATGGCGACGCGCGACGGTGCGCGAGGTCGAGCGCGTCCACCGCGTACGGGGCAACGAGCGGCGCGCCGATCGCCAGCGCGACAAGTAAAACGAGCGTGATCGCCGCCCACCGGTTCGGGCGTGTCATCCGCAGCGCGGCCGATTTCATGATGCGGCCGTGGTCACGAAGCGGCGTTCGTGCGCGGATCGAGCGCGTGCACCGTCACATCTGCGATGAAACTGAGCACCACGACCGCGACAGAGGCACACATGAGAAAGGCCATGAGTACGGTATAGTCGCGCTTGGCCAGAGCCTCGGTGAACAGACTGCCGATGCCCGGCCACGCGAACACACTTTCCGTGACGACAGCACCGGATGCCATGATCGACGCGTCGAGCAGCACCACCGTGACGAACGGCAGCAGTGAAAGTCGCAGCGCGTGCCCCAGGAGAATGCGCCGTTCACGCAGTCCGCGGGCGCGCACCGCCTGTACGAGCGGCGTGGCCATGGTGAGGCGCAACGCGCCGCGCAGATAGAGCATCCACCCTGCCGCGTGCGCGACGGCGAGCACTGCGGCGGGAAGGATCAGGTGCAGCAGGCGGTCTCGGAGATCCCCGCCGCCGAAGGAGGCGCGTCCCGACGACGGAAGCCAGCCCAACCAATTGGCGAAGAGGAGTTGCAGGACGAGTCCGAGCCAGAACACCGGCAGCGAAATCCCGGCAACGGCCGCAAGCGTGCCCACACGATCGACCATCCGACGTTGCACGCCCCAGAGTGCGGTGGCGAGTGCGATTATTACTGCGCCGATGGTGGAAACGCCGACGAGCTGCAGCGTGGCCGGAATGCGTTCGGCGATGCGCATAAGCACCGGTCGTCCATCGGCGTAGCTGTATCCCCAGTCGCCCTGTACGAACGCGGTAATCCACGACCAATATTGCACCGCCAACGGCCGGTCGAGTCCCATCGAGCGGCGGAGACGTTCGATATCCTCCGGGCGCACGTTCGGATTCTCGAGATAAAGCGAGAGCGGACCGCCGGGGACCGCGTGAATCAGTGCAAACACCAGCAGCGACACGATCAGCAGCAGCGGCAGCGCCTCGGCCGCCCGTCGCACCATGAACCGTAGCACGCCTGCTCAGTTGGCCGGCGGCGTAGCGGCGAACTCCCATTCGTGCACGTTCCAGAAGGGGCCCGCGTTGGTAGGGTTCCCCTTGAAGTTGCGCAGTGTGCTGGGCACCACGTCAATCTTGGCCGTGTTGTATAGCACAAGCTCCGGCACAAGTTCGGCAATACGCATCTGCGCCATGCGCAACAGGTCGCCACGCTTCTGCTGGTCGGCGGTGCGATCAGACTCGTATAGCATGCGGGTCAGCGTGTCGTCGGCGAAGTAGTTGATATTCCGACCGGCGGGCGGCGTGCGGTCAGAGGCAAAGAAGAGCGTGAGCTCCGGATCCGCACCTGTTTGCCACCAGTGCAGCATCGCATCGAAATCTCCGGCAAACCACACGCTGCTGATTGACGTGCCGTCGATGAGCTGGATCTTCATTGTGACGCCGACGTCCTTGAACTGCTGCTGCAACACTTGGGCAACGTTTTCGCGAATGGCGTACCCCGCCTGCGTGATCAACGTGAAGCTGAGCGACGCCCCGTTCTTGCGGCGCGTTCCATCGCTCCCCGGCATCCACCCGGCCGCATCGAGCATGGCGCGTGCCTTGGCCGGATCGAACGGGTACGTGCGCACCTTTGGCTCGTACGCCCATGAGAGCGGCTGAATGGGACCGTTCACCGTCTCCACCAGATCGTCGAGCATGGTGGTCACGATCTGCTTGCGATCAATCGCGTGTGCGAGCGCCTGACGCACCGCAAGTTCACGGAACGGCGCAAAGCGCTTTTCGTTGAGCGTGACGTGCTCGTAGCCGTTGCCCACCACGCGGTTGACGCGCAACGTCGGCACCGGACGGAGTTCGCGCACTTTGTCCCACGGAACGAGCACCACCATCTGCACTTCACCGGACTTGAGCTGATTGATGCGCGTGTTCGTATTCGCGACGAACTTGAACAGAATGCGCTCGATCTTCGGAAATTCGGGACCGCGCCAATAGTCCTTGACCTTCTCCAGCAGCACATGCTCGCCGGTCTTCCATTCGGCGATGCGATACGGACCCGTGCCCAATGGACTGCGATTGTAGTCGTTGGCGGTATTGATATCGCGCCCACCCAGTACATGCTTGGGCAGCGTGCCGCGCGCGAATTGCATCTGGTATGGAGCGTACACTTCCTTGTAGTGCACGACTGCCGTGAGCGAATCCGGCGTGTCCACCGACGCAATCCGGTCAAAGCCATCCGTACTCTCGGGCTTCCAGTCGCCCTTGAGCATGGCATCCACGGTGAACTTCACATCGGCCGACGTATGTGGAACGCCGTCGTGCCACTTCACGCCGGGACGCAGCTTCCACGTGACATCCATGCCGCCATCGGGGCGCATGACCACACCACCGTTCGCCACCGTGGGGATTTCGCTGGCAAGCACCGGGATGACCCGCATCTGTTCGTCGTTGGTCACGAGCCCTTCGACCACGCAACTCTGAATATCCTCCAGAATGTGCGTGGCATACCGGTTCATGGTATCCGGCTCCCGGTCGTAGCCCACAGTCAGCAGCGCATTGGATGGCGCCGTCGCGCTCCCGACCGTCGCCTTGCCTTCATCGGACGCGGCGCCGCATCCGCTCAGGACCGCAAGTGCATACGTGGCCACGATGCCGCGCAGAACAAATTTAGCGGCACGCCACGCCCGTTCGGGTGTGTTACGCATCACGTGGTTTCCGCCAGCATCAGCCGCGCAATGAGTGGCACCGGAATGGAACCAAAGCCAAGCAACGAGTCATGGAACGACTTGAGCGAAAAAAGCTCGCCAAGCTGCACCTGCAGACGCGCGCGCAGCGCCAGGATTGACTCCGTACCCAACCAGTACATGATCGCCGTACCGGGGAACATGGAGTTCTTCACCGCTTCGCCTCGCGCCACGGCGGCGCTCATGCCAACCTCGTCCCGGTAGAAAGCAATCCCGTCATCGAGCGTCATGCTCCCTTGGTGCAGTTCGATATCCACAATGGTGCGCGCGAGAAATCGCATGCGCGAATGTTGTTCGGACAGCCGTTCCAGCGCAGACAGAAATCCCAGCTCATCCATGAGTTGCGTAGCGTAACAGGCCCACCCTTCCGCCATGGTTCCGGCGCAGAACATTCCAACGCGATTGGCGCAGTCCACCGCCGCGATACGGCCAATTCGCGTAGGCGCGCGGTGGTACGCATGCCAATT
Source organism: Gemmatimonadales bacterium (assembly GCA_038234895.1). GTDB lineage: Bacteria > Gemmatimonadota > Gemmatimonadetes > Gemmatimonadales > Gemmatimonadaceae > Gemmatimonas. The sequence continues at coordinate 8,309 of JBBQSM010000117.1, read as the reverse complement.
CTGCACATGATGACCGATGGCGCCGTGATGCACGACATGATTGAGCGTGATCGCGCTCTGGTTCCACGCTCGCAAATGTGTGTCGGCTGCAACCGCGTCTGTTGGCAGCGGCGGCACGACGTACTGATACTCCGTGTACGGATCGAATGGTGCGGGCGACCGGTAGAACAGGTAGTACAGGTACGGTGCCGCATCGCGCGTCGCGGCTGGAAACGTGCGGTATGCGATCGGCCAGTCGGGCCACGTGACGACATCGTGCGCCGCAGCAAAGCCCCGCACGCGATCCCACGTGCGACCGAACGCCGACAGGTAGTCATCGGGCAACGGATGCTCGGCGGCCATCTGTTGCTGCGCCTCTTCCCACGTCAGCGACATGGCCTGCGCGCTGGCATGCAATTCGCCAACAGCAAGTCGGAATTCGGACCGCGCGCGATCCAGCAGTGCGGCGCGTGACTGCGATTCACAGTGACCGTGCGACAGCAACAGGTCGTACATGGCCGGACCGCAGGAGAGTACCGAAGGGTCGCCGACCGGTCGAGCTGCAAGCCACACCGCGAATTCGGCAAATGCGCGTTGCGCGCCAACTGCCGCCAACGGCAACGACGCAGCCAACGCTTCACTTATGTCGCTCCCGGCAATCCACGCCTCGACGCCACCCGTAAACAACCGCTCGGCGCCTTCGCAATCACGCAACGCCCGCGCGCGCCACGCGTCCGGAATGGGAGCGTGCGCCATGACCACGGTTGCGTCACGCAGAAAAGCAGGCACCGCCTCCATGCGCGCACACGCCGACCGCATTCGCTCGGCAACCGGCGCGAAGTCGCGGATCATGAGCGAGATCACCCCGAACACCGCCTCGCCTGTCCACAGCGCAGGGTTCCCCCGCGGGCCATGACGGCTCGCCTGCTCGGCGACTTGCACATCAGAGAAATTCCTCGCCAGCAATGCATCCAGCAGGCGCGGCTCCTCACGCAACCGGACGAACGCTGCACTCGTGCCGAACGCGTCGATCTGCTCCGTCCGGAGCACACGATCGAGTTCAGCCCGTAGCGTATGCAACTCCGTGTCGATCTGCGTGAGACCGTGCTCGCTCCAATCGGGAAGCACGTGATCGTACGCGTGCACACCGGTGAACGTCGCATTCACCGGACGACAACGGTAGTAATGCGCAAAGAATCGATCAAGCAGATCGTCGAGCGACCCCGGCGTAACCTGCGAATCGATCACGACTCGATAGGAATCGAGATCCAGCGGCGCTCCCGAAAGGACTTTTCCACCGCGTTGATCAACTCCTGCACGTGCGCGCCGTCTTCGAAGTTCCCTTCGTTCTCCGATCCGTCGCTCAGAATCTCCGTGATGAACGAACTGACCAGATTCGCATAGAACAACGAGCGCCATGACTCGCGCTTACTGCCTCCCGGCGGGTAAAAGCGCTCCGGCACCTCAATCTCGCGGAACTCCACCTGATCCGCCTGTGCGGCCTTGAGTGACTCGCAGATTCCGTTCTCTTCCACCAGCCGGCAAATGAGCGCACCCTTGCTGCCATACACACGGGCCTCGATGCCGGGATAGTTGCCCACCGTGACGAAGCTGGTCTGAATCGAGCCGATCGCGCCATTCGCGAACTCCCCAATGAAGATGTCGCCGTCATCGATGTTCATGCGCATCATCGTGCCAGTGGCGCGCACCATGCGCTCGGGGATGAAGTTCTTCATTGTACCCACAACCGATGCGAAACGGCTGCCCATGAACAGGTGACCGATATCCATGATCGGCGCGCCGTAGCCTTCCAGCGACGAAACATGGATCTGTGACTGATCCGCCTCGTGATCGACCTGCCGCAGCGGCGACAGTGGATCGAGCCACTGCGAATTCTGCTCGTAGCCGTTGAAGATAAATGGCGTACCGATCGTCCCCTGCTCAATCAACTCTTTCATGTACTGCATCGCTGGACTGTAACGAAAGGTGAAGCCCAACTTGGTCTTCACGCCCATCTGCTCGGCAAGTGCGGCGGCGCGGCGCGTATCCACGAAGTCATACGCCACCGGCTTCTCGCAGAGCACGTGCTTTCCCGCCTGCAACGCCGCCCAGCTCAGTTCAAAGTGCGTCGCGCTCGGCGTGCACACGTCCACCAGATCGATGTCTTCCTGCGCAATCAACTCCGCGTGCGAACCGTATACCCGCGGAATGCCGAACTTTTCGGCGAACGCCTGTGCGCGTTCGGGAATAGGGTCTGCAATGGCGACCAGTTCGCATCGCGGATCGCGCTTGTATCCCGGACAGTGCGCAAACTCCGCCCACGCCCCCGCGCCGAGTACTCCGACCTTCACCACACCCGGCACCTTGGTCCCGCGTCGCACATCCGCCATCAGTTGATGATCTCCGATTTGTCGCCGGGCAACAGCAGTTGGCGGTGCGCCCAGATGGGTGCAATCCCGTTGGACATGATGCGTTCGTGAAAGGCGCGCAGGTTGAACGAGGCGCCCTGCTGTTTGGTGTAGTCGGCGCGCAGTTTGAGAATGCCGCGCTTGCCCAGGAAATAGCCGCCGTAGGTCGGATCGTATGTGGCACGCTCCGCTTCCCGCTTGGCGGCCGGCGTCGCAACGTAGGCCTGCTCCTCGAAGCAACGCTGCGCATCGGCCAGCGTCCATTGCTTCGTATGCACCTTGATGCCGGACAGCAGGCGGCAGATGCGCGTCAGTGCGTCGCTGACCTGTGCCAAGCGCTGCCGCTCGTCGCCAAAACCTTCGTCGAGCACCATCTGCTCGGCATAGTGCGCCCAACCATCCTGCCCCGACGACGGTTGTGGAAACGGGTTGAGCCCGATCCAGATCCGACGCACCTTCCCCGGTGTTTTACGCATGTAGGTAGAGTGCAGCCAGTGGCCCGGCATGGCCTCGTGCGCCGCCGTATTGCCCAGCGACGCATAGTTGTATCGCTCCAGCCACGCCTCCTGCTCGGCCGGCGCGAGATCGGCGCGCGCGTCAGTGATGTAGAAAATGCTGCGTACCGGTATCACCTCGAGCGGCGGCGACGCGTGCATGGAGGCAAAACCGAGATCGAACGGCTGCGCCGGTTCCACGATCACGCGTTCGCGCGGCGGGAGTGTGGCAAGCCCCTTCTTGGCAACGAAGCTGGTGAGCGAGTCCACGATCTGCTTGGTCGCAGCAACGACGCCTCCCATTTTGGGATGCTGGCGACGCAGCGCGCCCCATGTCGCCTGCGGATCTTTCCCCGGCGCCAACCGCAGCGCCGCCGCGCGAAATTCCGCCTGCGAGGCTTTCAGCTCACGCTCGCCGATAGCCACCATACGCTCAAGGGGCGTGTCCATGAGCTCTTCGGCACGATAACGGCGCGCGATGTTCGTGGCGCCGACCGTGAAGTCGCCCGTCGCGCGCGGAATGACGTCACGTTCGAGATACGTAACGTACGCATTGATCTGGGGGATCGCCCGGTCAGCCGCTCTGCGCAGCGAATCCCGTAGGGCGGCGTTTGATACCGAGGCAAACGCGAGATCGAGATCCTTGCCGAGCATGTCGCTGGCACCGTGCATCATCGCGGCACCGCGCTCGGCGAACAGCTTGGGCGGATTGACGATATTGGTTCGTGCGGCGCTCAGCAGCGCGGGCACCTGCCCCAGCTTGCTGATAATGCGACGCATGCGCACCGGCGCAGGATTGCTCTCCATCGTCATGAGATTGTGTACACCGTCGGTCAGCGCCGACGCGTACAGCATCGGATTGCGCCGCCAGTTCTGCACTGTCTCCTGCTCCAGTAGCCACCCATCGATCACGCCGAGCAAAATACGCCGGTCCACGCGTTCATCTGGCGTGAGTGCCTTGTCGTCGAAGGTGCGTAACTGCACGACGTCCTTTTTGAGAGCGGCGATTTCGCCGGCGATCGCGGTCGCGGAAAAGTCGTCGAGCCGGTCGTCATGCTGGTGCAGGCCGTTGCCGGCGGCGATGGACGGATGACGGCGCGCGAAATCGTCGAGGTAGCGATCGACGACGGCCGCAAAGGTGGGAGACGGTTGGGCGCGCTGGGCACTGAGCAGCGCGAGGCAGCACACCGAGAACAGTGCAAGAACGGGTCGTTTCACGTTCGGTTGGTCGGAGGGCGAGGTACCACGACAACGGAACACTCGAATACTCGAATACTCGTCCTGCCATTGTCGCTACCTATTCGCGACGCGCACACGACCGCCGCGCGTTCAAGCCGCACGGAAGGGACCAGCTATGCGTCGTATCCCACGACCAGATTCATACCGGCCTGTTTGGCGCGTGCGACCGCTGTCGCGGCAGCCGTCAGCAATCCATCCACGCTGCTCACATCGTCGCTGAGTTCCGCCACGCCCACACTAAGCGTGCAGCGCACGGTCTGATACTCGCCCTGAAACAGATGCCGCTGCATGCGTTCGCGGATGCGTTCCGCCAACACCAGTCCGCCCGACAACTCGGTACTCGGCAACAAGACCGCGAACTCCTCGCCACCCACACGACCCACAAAATCGGTCGTACGCGATTCCTGACGACACACCCACGCGATCGCACGCAGCCACTCGTCCGAGAACGCCTGCCCGTGCTGCGCGACGAGGTCGCGGACGCGGTCGGGATCCACCAAGAGCATGGATAGAGGCTGGCCGTAGCGACGGCCACGCGCCACTTCCGAACCCGCCACTTCAAAGAAGGCCCGACGAGTGCTGACGCCGGTGAGATAGTCCGTATTGCTGGATGCATCCTCCCGGGTCACCTCGTCCAGCTTGCGTCGCTCCGACAGGTCGCGCGTCACCACCGAGAACCCGATGGCGGCACCATCTGCGCCGCGCAGCGCGGTCACTACCGTGTTGGCCCAGAAGGTGGTGCCGTCGCGACGCTGTCGATTTCCCTCCTCCTCGCACCATCCGTTGCGCGACGCCAGTTCGAGGGTGTCGTGCACGTGCGACTCGCCGTTCACATCAGACGGAAGCAATTCGGCCAACGATTTGCCGAGGATGCCTGCGGACGTCCACTGATGCACGCGTTCCGCGGACTCGTTCCACGACTCGACAATTCCGGTGGGCGAAGTGGTGTAGATCGCATAGTCGCGCACGGCGCCTTCCACCGCGTTGAGGCGTTGCTCGAGGCGGCTAATCGTACCGACCGCTTCGGCCAGGTTCCCCGCGTCGGTGGCCACCGCAACAATGCGATTGTCCGACACCTTCACCAGCGCGAGCTGTACACCTCGCTGTGCTCCTGGCGCGAGCAGGTCGAGCCCCTCGACAATCACGCCGCGTGGAGCCGTGTACGCTCGCACCCGAGACGCGAGATCGGGCACCACCTGCGTCAACGCAACGAACAGATCGTCCAGCGACCCGCTGCCGGTGAAGGGCCCAAGCAGTTGGCGTGCCGCAAGGTTGGCCATGCTGACGCCGCCGTCCTCATCGAACGCGACCATCCCGACCGGAGCGAGGACAAACAGATCGAGCAAGGCCTCCGGGGTCACGCGATCGCCTCGCTGGGCGTGGCCGACTCAACCGATTCCGCCTGCGCGGTGTCGACGATTGGTGTCAGCGCGCGCGTGCGGATCTCATCGACCACGCGCGCCACGAATGCATCGGCGGACAGGATCTCCTGCTTCTTGCCGAGCCCTCGCACGCGGAGTGCGACGTTGCCTTCATCGGCCTCCCGTTTGCCAACCACGCACATGTACGGAATCTTGGCCACCTCGCCCTCACGCACGCGATAGTTGAGTGTTTCGTTGCGCGCGTCGAGATGCGCGCGGATGCCCGCGTCCTTCATGCGCTGCACCAACGCCGCGGCGTATTCGTTGTAGTCGATCGCGATAGGAATGACACGCACTTGCTCGGGCGACAGCCAGACAGGAAACGCGCCGGCGAAGTGCTCGATGAGGATCGCGATGAACCGTTCGAACGAGCCGCTCACGGCGCGGTGAATGACGACCGGGCGATGCGCGGTATTGTCCTCGCCGGTGTAGCTGAGGTCGAATCGCTCCGGTGCGTTGTAGTCGAGCTGGATGGTGCCCAGCTGCCAGGCCCGTCCGATGGAATCGGTGACATCGAAGTCAATCTTGGGACCATAGAACGCGCCGTCCCCTTCCTTCAGCTCGTACGGGCGTCCTGTCGAGTCCAGCGCTGCCCGCAGTGCACCCTCGGCGCGATCCCACAGCTCGTCGGATCCGATCCGCTGCTCGGGGCGCGTGGCGAACTTGAGCCGCGCCGTGAGGCCAAAGGTGTCGTAATAGCCGAGGATGAACGTCATCAGAAACTGCACTTCGTCGGCGATCTGGTCTTCGCGCAGATAGACGTGACAGTCATCCTGCGAGAACTGTCGCACGCGCGTGAGTCCTGACAGCGCACCGGACAGTTCGTTGCGATGCAGCACGTCGAAGGTGACGTAGCGCATCGGCAGATCGCGGTACGAATGTTTGGACGACGCGAAATACAGATGATGCGACGGGCAGTTCATGGGCTTGAGCGACATGTCGTGCTCGCCCGACTCCGTGTCGAGGACGAGGAACATGTTCTCGCGATACTTGCCCCAGTGTCCCGACTGTTCCCACAGCCGCTTGTTGTACAGGAGGGGCGTCTTGATCTCCTTGAACGCCTCCTGCTGCCGCTCGCGCACGAACGCCTCGAGCGTATTGTAGATCGTCGTGCCCTTCGGCGTCCAAAAGACACCGCCCGGCGCGACGGGAAAGAGCTGAAAGAGATCGAGTTGCCGGCCGAGCACGCGATGATCGCGCTTCTTGGCTTCTTCAAGATTGTGGAGGTGCGCTTCGATCTCGTCCTTTTTGAAGAAGGCCGTCGCGTAGATGCGTTGCAGCATCTGCCGCTTTTCGTCGCCGCGCCAATAGGCGCCTGCCGCGGAGAGCAGCTTGAAGTGCTTGAGGTACGACGTGTCCTGCACGTGCGGGCCACGACAGAGATCGATGAACGGACCGTCGGTGTATGTGGAGATGACTTCGTCGCTGCCTTCGAAATCGTCGAGACGCTCGAGTTTGAGCGGATCATCGGCGAAGCGGACCCGGGCTTCGGCCAGCGAGACTTCATCGCGCACAAACGGAAGCTTTTCTGCGATCACCTTTCGCATTTCGGCCTCGAAGGCGTCGAGATCGTCGGGCGTGAAGGGCTGCGCGACCTCGAAATCGTAGTAGAAGCCGTCGTCGATGGCCGGGCCGAAGCCGATGTGGGCATCCGGACGCAGCCGACGCACGGCTGTGGCCAGAATGTGCGCACCCGAGTGCCGCAGGACCGCCAAGGCACGGGAATCCTTATCCGTCAGCACCACGAAGGCCCCAGACTTGCGGAGTGGGGTCATCAGATCCTGCACCTCCCCATCCACCGCGACCGCAATCGAGGCCTGCAGCAGTCGCGCGCCGATCGTCGCCACCACGTCACGGCCCAGCGTCCCGTATGGCACCTCCCTGGTGGAACCATCGGGGAGTGTCAGGACAATCATCGTATCGGGAGCTGTAGTCGACGGGCCGGCGATCATGTGGTAGGCGCGATGGAGAGGGGGGCGAACAATGGTCGATGCACGGGTCATGCACGGGTCATGCACGGGTCATGCACTGGTCATGCACGGCCCCCGCGCACGGGGGCGACGGAGAGGCGCGGCAGGCGCCGTTGGACTGACCAGCACTCGCCGCGCAAGTTTTGCAACCTACCGATCCGCAGATACACGCGCCACCAGAGAGACCTCATGTCACGCTCATCGATCTCCCCTTCGCGCCTCCTGCTGAACACGGCAGGGCAAGACCGCAGCAATCGTGCCTCGTCGCTGCTCTTCCTGGTCCTCGGCGTGACGGCGGGTGTGGCGCTCGTGCTGTCGCTGTCGAGGGGTCGAGCACAGCGAACGCGCCAGCGGCGTGCGAGCGAGCGCGTCTTCGGAGCGTCGCGGGTCCGTCCGTTCCCGCTGCTCGACGGTGCGCCCCGTCCTCCGGTCCCGGTGCGCCCGACCGACGCGCTGGGTGAACTCGAGGCACGCGTGCTGGAAGTCTTCTGCCACGATCCGATCCTCCGCGAGCGGGCTATCGATATCGGGGCACTGGAGGGGGGCGTGGTGGAGCTGACCGGCTGGGTGGAGGCACCGACCGAAGTGGCCCACGCGATGACGATCACCCGCGGCGTCCCGGGGGTCGCCCAGGTGATCGATCATCTCGCGGTACGGGGGCGCGAGGCGCCGCGCAACCACAGCTCCGGGAATTATGCGGCCGTGCGTGAGGACCCTCTCGACGAGCGCGAGCCGTTGTCGCCGCCCCGCGCCGACTGAGGGCACGCGCACTTAGTTTTCAGAGATGACATCGCCCGA
>JBBQSM010000116.1:0-14708 GCA_038234895.1 Gemmatimonadales bacterium | reverse complement strand
GCGCGTGGCGATCACCGTGCCCGATCCGCTCATCAACGTGTCCAACGGGCGTCTGCGCAGCACCACGCGTCATCCCGACGGCACGACCACGTACGAATGGTTCGTGGTGAAGCCGATCAACAACTACGCCATCGCCGTCGCTGCGGGAAACTATGCGCACTACAGCGAGACGTACGCTGGACTGAACGGCAATCTCACGCTCGACTACTGGCCGCTGGACTACAACGTCGCCAACGCAAAACGACAATGGCCGCAGGTCCGCTCGATGATGCAGTGCTTCGAGCACTGGTTCGGTCCGTACCCATGGTACGAAGACGGCTACAAGCTCATCGAAGTCCCCAACACCGGCATGGAACACCAAACAGCGGTGTCGTACGGCAACGGATTCCGTAACGGTTACCGCGGGCGAGACGGATCGGGAACGGGACTCGGACTCGAGTGGGACTTCATCATTGTGCACGAAAGCGCGCACGAGTGGTTTGCCAACAACATCACGACGAAAGACAACGCCGACATGTGGGTGCACGAAAGCTTCGCGAACTACGCCGAAGGGCTGTATACGGAGTGCCTGGGCGGGAAGGACGCCGGCGCCCGATACATTATTGGCACGCGTCGCGGTATACGAAACGATCGCCCGATCATCCCCGCGTACAACGTCAACGATCAGGGATCGGGCGACATGTATCCGAAGGGCGGGTCGATGCTGCACACGATCCGCAATATCATCGACGACGATGCGAAGTGGCTGGGTATCCTGCGCGGGCTGAACCAGACGTTTCGTCATCAGACCGTCATGGGAGCGCAGGTCGAATCGTACATCAGCACGCAAGCCGGCATCGATCTGTCGCGTGTCTTCGATCAGTATCTGCGCACCACCATGATCCCCACGTTTGAATACCGCATGGACGGGGAGACGCTGCACTACCGGTGGAGCAGCGTGGTGCCCGGCTTCGACATGCCCGTGCGTGTGACGCTGAACTGGCCGCACCTCGCCCTGTTACGTCCGACCGAATCATGGCAGCAAGTGAAAGTGCGCCTGCCCAATGCCACCGACTTCCGCGTTGACGCCAACTTCTACGTGATCCCCAAGGCCGTTGACGCCTCCGCGCGCGACTGAAGAGTGATCGGCCGTCGCGAGCAGCCCCATTTACCGATGCTGGAGATGTCCCCATGCGTGTGACCCGACTGTTGACCCATCTGGTACTGCCGCTGGCGGTCAGCGTGGGTATTGGTGTGCTACCGCTGCACGCTGCCCGCGCGCAGTCACAGCCCGCCGCAAGCGATGCCGACACGCGCCTGCGTCGCCTCTACACCAGCGAGTGGAACTGGCGGCAGGAGCAGATGGCACGCGGTGGTGCGAATGGCTCTCGCGGCTCAGCCGACCGCTTCCCGCGCGTCGATGCTGCCTCGCAAACCGTGCGGCTCGTCTACTGGACGAAGGCGCTGGCGACGCTGGATAGCATTCCGTACGCGCAATTGTCACCCGAAGAAAAGATCAACGCGCAGGTGTTTCGCACGTCCATCGAAGCGTTGGCAACCGATGTGCGCTACAAGACCTACGAAGCACCGTTCAACGCGGACACATTCTTCTGGACCGACTTCACGCCGCGTCAGGGCTTTCCCACGGCGGACGAGTATCGCCGCTATCTGAGCCGACTGCGCGATGTGCCGCGCCACTTTGACGAACAGATCGTGAACATGCGCGCCGGTCTGGCGCGCGGATTCACGGTGCCGCGTGTGGCGGTGATTGGTCGTGACCTGACCATTGTGCCCTACACGGTGGCGGATTCCACCAACCCGCTCTTCGCCGCGTTCACCATGATGCCGGCGACCATTCCTGCCGCAGAGCAGGCCGCACTGCGCGCCGAGGCCGATGCCCTCATTCGCAGCACGGTAGTGCCGGCGTACACGAAGCTGCTGGCCATGATCCGCAACGAGTATCTCGTGAAAGCGCGCACTGAGCTCGGCGCCGTCTCGCTTCCCGACGGGCCGGCGTTCTACAAGGCCATGATTGAGAAGTTCACGACGCTGCCGCTGACGGCCAAGGAGATTCATGAAATTGGTCTGTCGGAAGTCGCGCGCATTCGCGCTGAGATGCAGACAACTATGGAAGCGTCGGGATTCAAAGGCACGCTCCCCGAGTTCATGACGTTCCTACGCACGGATCCGCAGTTCTACGCCAAGACGCCGCGCGAGTTGCTGTCGTATTCGGCGTACGTGTCCAAGAACGCCGATCTCAAGCTCAGCGAAACGATCGGTATACTGCCCCGTTTCCGTCACGGCATCCTGCCGGTGCCCGCAGCTCTCGCGCCGATCTTCACCGGCGGCCGCGGCGGACTGGAAGCGTGCCTGATGAACACCTACAACCTGCCCGCGCGGCCGCTGTACACGCTCGCCGCACTCACGCTGCACGAGTGCACGCCGGGGCACAGCTTTCAGGCCGCGCTGGCGCGCGAGGGGCCGGCGCGCCCCGCCTTCCGCAACGGCACGTCATTCTCCGGCTACGGCGAAGGATGGGGGCTCTACACCGAGTGGCTGGGCACGGTCATGGGCATCTACGAAACGCCCTACGAAGATTTCGGACGCCTCACGTACGAAATGTGGCGGGCCTGCCGACTGGTGATCGACACGGGGATTCACCAGTTCGGCTGGACGCGCGAACAGGCGATCAACTATCTCAAGTCCAACGCGGCGCTCTCCGACCACGAGATCGGCACCGAGATCGACCGCTACATCGCGTGGCCGGGGCAGGCGCTGGCGTACAAACTGGGCGAGCTGCAAATCCGCCGGCACCGCAAGGAAGCGGAGCAGAAGCTGGGGGCCGCCTTCGACCAACGTCTCTTTCACGACGCCATTCTGGCACTCGGTTCGGTTCCGCTCTCTGTCTTGGAGGAGCGGATCGCCAAGTTCATCGCCGACGGCGGCAAGAATCCCACGGCCGTGCAGCCGGTGCCGTAACTGCCTCGGCGATGTAAGCGCTACGCAAAAGCCGAACACAATCGTGTCACCCCACGCTTGCCCCACTCCCCAGCGATGGCGATAGTTGACTATGACACTCGATGATGTTGCCAAACACGCGCGTGTCTCAACCGCGACCGTTTCGCGGGTCCTCAATGACGCACCCGGCGTACGGCCGGCCACGCGCGCGCGCGTGCTCCGGGCGGTCGAAGCGCTGAACTACACGCCCAATCTCAATGCGCGCGCGCTTGCCGGGGGCAGCCCCCGAACGCTCGGCATGATCGTCTCGAACATCGCCAATCCATTCTTCCTCGACATCTTTCGCTGTGTCGAGGCGGTTGCGCGCCAGCGCGGCTACGATGTCATCGTCACCAACACCGACTACGCCCAAGACCGGCTGGCCTCGGGGATCAACACGATGCTGGGGCGGCGCGTGGCCGGACTCGCGCTGGTCGTGTCGGAAACGGTGCCGGATATGGTTGGTACGCTGGCGGCCCAGCTGCCTGTTGTGCTCTACGACGGCGGCGCGCACCGGCTGCAGAACGTGGCCAACATCCGCGCCAACTATCGCGGCGGTATGAAGCGCATCGTCGAGTATCTCCACGCACTCGGCCATCGGCGGATGGCATTCATTGGGCACCACACGAGCCTCGGACCGCTGCATGAGCGGCGTGAGGCGTTTCTCTCCGTGGCCGAGGAGTATGCGCCGCAGGTGAAAGTGCGGACCGTAGCCAGCGCGGACGGGATGGCGGGCGGGCAGATGGCCATGCGGCAGTTGCTCGAGTCGGGGTTCCGGCCGACCGCCGTGGCGTGCGTGAACGACCTGATGGCGGTGGGCGCGCTGCGTGAGCTGCACGCGCGCGGCATCTCGGTCCCTGGCGACGTGTCCGTGACAGGTTTTGACAACATCTCGTTGGCGGAGTTCGTGACGCCCGCGCTGACCACCGCCGATGTACCGAGAGCCGAGATTGGCAGACTGATCTGCGACGCGCTGATCCCCGAGTCGGGCAGCGTGCTGGCGCCCGGTCGCGAGGTCGTGGTGGAGACGCAGCTGATCGTGCGCGACTCCACGGCGCGGCCGGCGGCAGCTGCGCGGTCCGTACCGGTGGCGTCCGCAGGCGCGGCCGGCGGGCGCTGACGCGCCCAGCCGTCCGGGTCGGCTAGGAGGTAGTGGGATGGCCGGGGTCTTTCGCTCCGCGAAACGAAGCGCTAAGGTGTAAGCGCTTACATTCCCTCCTTCGCACCCGCGGCCTCTCGCCGACCGGTGCCGCCGCATTTCCTACCGAACGTCGAAGAGCGCCTCATGACATCCAGCGCCGAGAACGAGCGCGGAACCGAACTCTCCTCCCTTCCCGCGGCGGTCGCGGGTGGGCGACGTGCGCAGCCGTCGGCCACCCGGCCGGTCACGCTGGCGGTCATCGTCGGCAATCGCGGCTTCTTCCCCGACCATCTCTGTTCGACGGGCCGAGCGTCGATGTTGTCCGTGCTGGAGCGCTACGGCATTCGGGTCATCATCACGCCGGCGGCCGACACGAACAACGGCGCCATCGAAAGTCTGCAGGAGGCGCGTCGGTGCGCCGACCACTTCCGGAAGCACCGCGACGAGATTGACGGCGTGCTGGTCACGCTGCCGAACTTCGGCGACGAGCGCGCGATCGCGAACACGCTGCGCTGGGCCGACCTGAACGTTCCCGTGCTCATTCACGCGTTCCCGGACACGGTGACGCGCATGGGAATTCAGCACCGGCGCGACAGCTTCTGCGGCAAAATGTCGGCGTGCAACAATCTCCGGCAGTACGGCATCAAGTATTCGCTCACGTCACTGCACACGGTCGATCCGGAGAGCACGGAGTTCGCCGCCGATCTGGCTCGATTTGCAAGCGTCTGCCGCATTACACGCTCGCTGCGCGGCGCGCGGCTGGGGCAAATCGGTGCGCGTCCGGCGGCATTTAACACGGTGCGCTACAGCGAGAAGCTGCTTGAGCGTTCCGGCATCAGCGTGGAGACGCTGGATCTGTCGGAGCTGCTGGGGTGGATTCACAAGATGGGCAACGACGATGCGCCGGTGCGCACGAAGCTCGACCAGATCGGCGCCTACACCACGGTGGACGGGGTGCCACGCGAAAGCCTGATGAAGATCGCCAAGCTGGGTGTCGCGCTCGATCGGTACATCGATGATCGTGCGCTGGACGCCACGGCCATTCAGTGCTGGACGGCGCTCGAGGAGTTCTATGGCGTGGTACCCTGCACGGCGATGAGCATGATGAGCGACGGCCTGATGGCCAGCGCCTGTGAGGCCGACGTGGCCGGTGTGCTCAGCATGTTCGTGCTGCAGGAGGCCGCCGCGTCGCCAGCGGCACTGCTCGATTGGAACAACAACTTTGGCGACCATCCCGACAAGGGTGTGGTTTTCCACTGCTCGAATTTGCCGAAGTCGTTCTTCAGTTCGCAGCGCATGGACTATCAGGAGATCATCGCCGGCACGGTCGGACGTGAGAACACCTACGGTACGATCGTGGGGCGTGTGGCGCCGGGCGACTTCACCTACGCACGCGTCAGCACCGATGACGTGCGCGGTGAGATCACGGCGTACGTGGGCGAGGGCGTCTTCACCGATGACGTCATGCTTTCGTTCGGAGGATACGGCGTATTTCAGGTGCCGCGCCTGCAGAAGTTGCTGGCGTACATCTGCGACAACGGGTTTGAGCATCATGTGGCCGCGACGCGGGCCAACGTGGCGGCATCGGTGAAGGAAGCGCTGGGCAAGTACATGGGATGGCAGGTCTATCAGCACGACGACGGCACACCGGCGTAACGAGGGCATTCATGGCTGGCACGTGTACGCTGGGGCTTGATTTTGGCACCAACTCGGTGCGGGCGATCGTCGTGGAGACGACCACCGGCGCCGAGCTTGGCACCAGCGTTTTCGAATACCGCATGGGGCAGCGCGGTGTGATCCTCGACGCGAGTGATCCGCACCTCGCGCGTCAGCATCCGCGCGACTATCTCGACGGCATGGAAGCGAGCGTGTGCGACGCGTTGGCGCATGCCGCGCGAGTGCATGGCGTTGCGCCGACGCAGATCATCGGTATCGGGGTGGACACGACGGGCTCGACACCCATGCCGGTGGATGCAGTGGGGCAACCGTTGGCGTTCGCGCCTGAGCTCAAGGATGAGTTGGCGGCGCTGGTCTGGCTGTGGAAGGATCACACCGGACACGCCGAGGCGCGCCAGATCACCGAGGTCGCGGCGCGCCTGCGTCCGCAGTATCTGGCGATGTGCGGTGGCACGTACAGCTCCGAGTGGTATTGGTCCAAGATCCTGCGCTGCCTGCACGTTGCGCCGCGCGTGTTCGATGCAGCGGCCACCTGGGTGGAGCACGCGGACTGGATTCCCGCCATACTCACCGGCACTGAACGGCCTGCTGCGTTGCGGCGGTCGATCTGCGCGGCGGGCCACAAGGCGATGTTTAGCGAGACGTGGGGCGGCTATCCGGATGCGGAGTTTCTCGCGGCACTCGATCCGCGGCTCGTGCGGCTGCGCGATGCGCTGCCGGCGCACGCGCACAATGTGTCCGAAGCCGCCGGCGGTCTCACCGAAGACTGGGCGGGCCGTCTCGGACTGCCGGCCGGTTTGCCAGTGGCGATCGGCGCGTTTGATGCGCATCTGGGGGCGATCGGGTCGGGGATCCGTCGTGGCACGCTGGTCAAGATCATCGGCACGTCCACCTGCGACCTGATGGTCACGCCCATCGAAGGTGACGCGGCGGAAGTGCCTGGGCTGTGCGGTATTGTGCCGGAATCGGTGTTGCCCGGACAGTTCGGCCTCGAGGCCGGGCAATCCGCGGTGGGCGACATCTTCAACTGGCTGGTGGAAGTGGTGCGCCCGGCTGGGATGGGGCATCAGGAGCTGACCGCCGAGGCCGAACGACTGCAGCCGGGCGAGAGCGGTCTGCTCTCGCTGGATTGGCACAACGGCAACCGCACCGTGCTGGTCGATCAGCGACTGACCGGCCTGATGCTCGGTCTCACGTTGCACACCACGCCGGCGGAGATGTACCGCGCGCTGGTGGAGGCGACGGCGTTCGGTGCGCGGGTGATCATGGAGCGCTACGAGGAGTATGGTGATGCGGTCGATCGCATCGTGAACTGTGGCGGGATCTCGGCCAGCAATCCGATGGTCATGCAGATCTACGCCGATGTGATGGGGCGTCCCGTCCAGATTTCGCGGAGCGCGCAAACGTGCGCGTTAGGTGCGGCCGTGGCGGGTGCCGTGGTGGCGGGCGCGGACGCGGGTGGACATGCAACGTTCACCGATGCCATGACCGCGATGACCGGTGTGCGCGACAAGGTGTTCGAGCCGGACCCGGTGCGTCGCGCGGTATATGATCGACTGTACGCGCTGTACCGCCGCGTGCACGACGCCTTTGGTGTGTCGGGCACGGTCGGTGATATGTACGGAGTGATGAAGGAGTTGCTGGCGATCCGTGATGAGGCGCGGCGGTGAGCATGGTCCACCATGGCACGTATGACGCGCTCAAGGCAGCCGTATGGCAGGCCAACGTGGACTTGGTGCAGTCGGGCTTGGTGGTGCTCACATGGGGAAATGTGAGTGGCGCCGACCGAGACGCTGATGTGATGGTGATCAAGCCCAGCGGCGTCGACTACGCGGAGCTGCAACCGGCGGACATGGTGGTACTGTCGCTCAGCACGGGTGCCGTGGTCGACGGTGCGCTGCGCCCGTCGTCGGACACCCCGACGCATCTGCATCTCTATCGCACGTTTGCCGATGTCGGCGGTGTGGCACACACGCACAGCAGTCACGCGGTCAGTTGGGCGCAGGCAGAGCGCGACGTGCCGTGTCTGGGCACCACGCATGCGGACCACTTCTATGGTCCGGTTCCCGTAACGCGACGTTTACGTGACGATGAAGTACGCGGCGACTACGAGCACGCGACCGGTGTTGCGATCGTGGAATGCTTTCAGACGCGCGCGCTGCACCCTGTATCGATGCCAGCGGTGCTGGTGGCGGGGCATGGGCCGTTCACGTGGGGGGGTACAGCGCGCAAGGCAGTGGAGAACGCGATCGCGCTGGAAGCGACCTGCCGTATGGCGTTGGACACGTTGCAGCTCAATCCGCACGCTGCCGGTATCGATCAGGTGTTGCTCGACAAACATCACGACCGCAAGCATGGCGCGGGCGCGTACTACGGTCAGCGGTGAGATGACGATGAGTCCGTCGCGGAGCCTATCGCGCTTGATCACCCGTTTCCGTTGGGGGGGCCGTTCATGACGACGCCGAAGTCCACATCGATGTCGCGCCGGGATGCGGTGCGTGTGCTGGGGTTGGCGAGTGCAGCGGTGGGCGGTTTGGTACCGGCCAATGCGACCGCAGCGCCCGCGCCCGACGTGCTCGCACCCGATGTGCCCGCACTGCCGGTCGTGCCGCCACCGCCCACGTACGCGCCCGGTACGATTCTTCCGCTTGGATCCACCAGCGAAGTGTTCGTACCGCCACGCGGCCGCGCGTTCATGAAGTTCAGCTTCGACTTCCCCGAGCCGTCGGTGGCGTTCGACTCGCTGCGCTTCGGGTTTCTCGTGTTCACCGACGAGAACACCTATGGGCTGGATGCCAGCAAGATGCAGGCGGATGTAACCGCCGAGCGCATGCGGCTCACCTGCAGCGGTTTTGTGTGGGCTGGCGGGCAACAGAAGGCGAACGGTACGCTCACGGCGACCTTCACCAAGGTGGGCGATGCGATCGAGTGGGATGCCGAAGTGACGATGGACCGTCCGGTGAAGACCGTGACGACGATCGTGCGCGGCGTACCGCGAGGACAGCTGTCGTTGGCCGGTGGCGGCTTCAGCGATCCGCGCGACAACGAGGTGCTGGGCGGCTACACGTTCGGTGCGGGCGACCTGCATGGCCCCGGTTCGGCGGCGGGTATGGTGACACCGCTGGCCGTGGTGCAGGCGGGGCCGGCGGAGTTCTTTCACTTGTCGTCGCTGGACGACCAAGTGCGCCCCAAGCGTTTTCATTTTCAGCCCGGCGAGTCGGCGTACCGCGTCGAACTGATCTACGAGCACGAGGCGTGGCGCGATGATCGCACCGTGAAGGTGCCGCGGTGGCGGGTGGGGCGTGCAACGACGTTCGAGGCCGCGGTGGAGCCGCACTTCGCGCATATCGAGCGGGCCTATCGCATTCCCTCGTGGGAGTCGCGGTCCGATGCGCCGACGTGGCTGCGTGATATCGGGTTGGTGACCACGCTGCACGGCATGCACTACACCGGGTTCATGTTCAACGACTACGCGCAGCAGTTGGAGATTCTCCGCTGGATGGCGACGCAGATCGAACCGGCGCGCGTACTGGTGTTTCTCTCCGCGTGGGACGGTCGGTATTACTGGGACTATCCCAACTTCACGGCCGATGCGCGCATGGGCGGCGAGTCGGGCTTCCGCACCCTGATCACCGAGGGGCAGCGGATGGGGTTTCGCATGATGCCGATGTTCACGACGAATGCGGCCAACCGGAACATGCCGAACTGGTCGGAGATCAAGGATGCCGCGACCGTGAAGGTCGAGGGCAACGTGTACAACATCGATTGGGTGGACTGGAACAACGACCGGCATCAGGATGGCTGGCTGACGTACATGAATCTCGCGGTGCCGAGCTGGCGGAATCACATGGTCGGGCGCATCGCAGACGCGGTCGATCGGTACGGCATCGATGCGTACTTCCTGGATATCGTGGGCGGGCATGTGAACAGCACCAACGGCGACATGCACGATGGCACGCGGCAGATGATCACCGAGCTTCGTCGCCGCTATCCGAAGGTGGTGTGCGTGGGCGAGATGCCCTACGACGCGCTGTATGAGTTCATCCCGATGTTCCATGCCGGCGGCGGCGCGCGCTGGCAGAAGTACTCAAAGTTCTTTCAGCACTTGAGTGCGCCGGCACCGGGACGGGGCAGCAGCGGTGTGCACGAGGCCGGTTTTCAGCGGTTCAACGCTGAGACGTTGAATCTTTCGCCCAACGCGATTCCGACCCTGCAGGTGGTTGATGACACGTTCACGCAGCATCGCGACGTGATGGCCGCTGTCATCCGTCGTGCAAAGGAGCGCCTAAGACCTGGCTGAGGCGCATTCCGCCACTCCGATATTGCTTGTTCGGCTTCCAGACTTATATTCGCCGACTGCATATTGGATACAGTATTCCGGATGATCCACCACGGACGTCCACCCGGGCACCGCCTCCTACCTGCGCGTCCCGAGCTGTCCGTCCGCCCCAACGCCGATCCTCTCCGAGCCCGAAGTTCACGGACCGGCACCGTACACCACTCGCGGAGTCCCGCCATGCGAACGAGAACGTCCCGCTGTGCCCTGCTGTTAGCCGCACTGGCGATGCTGGTCCCACCTGTTGCTGCGGCCCGCGCGCAGGGGACTGGTCAGATCACCGGCACCGTGACATCCGACGCGGGCCGACCCGTGCCGTTTGCTCAGGTGGCGTTGTTGCGAACCAACTATCGTGCACAGGCCGACAGCATCGGTCGCTTTCGCATCGCCAACCTTCCGGACGGGCAATACACCGTTCGCGCCGCGTCGCTTGGCCATCAGGCGCAGGAACGCGCCGTGACCGTAGCCGGTGGCGCGACGGTCACCGCGGACTTCCGCCTCGTGGTACTCGCGGCCGCACTGCAGCAGGTGGTTGTGGTTGGCTACGGCGAGCAGAAGGTCGGTGAGATCACCAGTGCCGTGACCAACGTGACGGCGGACGAACTGGTGAAGGGACCGGCACGCGACATTGCGCAGGCGCTCGCGGGCAAGGTGCCCGGACTCGGCATTACCACGCCCAACGGCGATCCGCGCGGCACGTCGCAGATCAACTTGCGCGGCGTGACCACTATTCAGGGCAGCACGCAGCCGCTCATTCTCATCGACGGCATTCCCGGTACGCTCGAGACGGTCCCGCCCAACGACATCGAATCGGTGAGCGTGCTGCGCGACGGGTCCGCGGCGGCCATCTACGGATCTCGCGCATCGAACGGCGTCATTCTCGTCACGACGCGTAAGCATAGCGGCGGCAAGTCGACGCTCACGTACGACAGCTTCCTGAGCACGCAGAACATCTATCGCCGCCCCGACTTTCTCGGTGCCGACGACTACCGGCGCCTGAAGACGGAAGGACAGAACTTCGAGGATCTGGGCTTCAATACGAACTGGCAGGATCAGGTGCTGCGTTCGAGCCCGGTCAGCCAGCGTCATAACATTTCGCTCACCGGTGGACTGCCGCAGACCAACTACACGGCCTCGGTGACGTACGACGGTGCGCAGGGCATGATGCTCCGCTCAGACAACAACGAGTTCACGGCGCGCGGCAACATCCGGCACTCCATGTTCGACGGGAAGCTCTCGGCGGACCTGAACTTCGTGAGCCGCACGCAGACCTACTTTGATGACGGCGGCAGCTACTCTGGCGCCTGGCGCCAGACGCTCATCCGCAATCCGACCGATCGTGTCCAGACGGAAACCGGCGCATGGCAGGAGCGCGGGACGTACATGTACACCAATCCGATGGGTCTGATCATGGAGCAGAACGGACGCTTCGAGGCCCGCACGCAGCGACTGCACGGTACGGCCACGTTCCGCCCCTTCGAATCACTGCGCTTCTCGCTCATGGGTGGCACGTCGCGCGAATCGTCATTGCGCGGCAACTCGACCACGTTCCAGCACGTGAACACCACGCAGGCCGGACAGAGCGGCACGGCGTCGCGCAACACGGCGTCCGGCGAAGACCGCATTCTCGAGCTCACGAGCACGCTGACCCAGAGCTTCCGCGATCACAACTTCACGGTGCTGGGCGGCTACGGCTATCAGGATTTTGTGGACGAGTCCTTCGCGGCGAACAACTGGCAGTTCCCGAGCGACCTGTTCGGGTACGACGCGTTGCAGCGCGGTAACGCACTCGTCTCCGGCCAGGCCGGCATGTCGAGCAACAAGACGGACTACAAGCTGGTGGGCTTCTTCGGCCGCTTGAACTACGACTGGCAGAACCGCTTCCTGCTTTCCGGCAGCGTGCGGCACGAAGGCAACTCGCGCTTTGGTGCGGGCAACAAGTGGGGCGTGTTCCCGGCCGTGTCCGCGGGCTGGCGCCTCAGCGAAGAAGCGATCGTCAAGAAGTATCTGCCGTTCGTCAGTGATCTGCGTCTACGCTCGGGCTACGGCGTAACCGGTATCGCGCCAGGGCAGTCGTACCTCTCGCTCACCAGCTACTCGTACGGCCAGCGGTCGCTGATCAACGGACAGTGGGTGCAGGGGCTCGCGCCGAGTCGCAATCCAAACCCGAATTTGCGCTGGGAAGAGAAGCGCGAGCTGAATACGGGTGTGGATGTGTCGATGTTCACCGGTCGCTTGAGCGGCACGGTGGACGTGTACCGGCGCGATACGCGCGACATGTTGTACAACTACTCCGTGCCCGTGCCGCCGTACCTGTTCAACAGCATGCTGGCCAACGTGGGCACGATGCGGAACAACGGTGTTGAGGCGCTGCTGTCGTACGAAGTGTTCCGCGGCAAAGATCTGAACTGGACCACCAGCGCCAACTGGTCGCGCAACAGCAACAAGCTGGTGACGTTGTCCAACGAAACGTTCCAGCCCTCAAATGATTGCTTCTTTGCCGGTGGAACGGGCGAGCCCATTCAGCAGTCCACGCATCAGGTGTGCGTCGGCAGCCAGATCGGCAACTTCTTCGGATGGAAGTCGGTTGACATCGATGCCAACGGTGAGTGGATCATCGAGAAGCCGGATGGCACGACGACGCCGATCCGTCAGGCCAGGGCGACCGATCGACAGGTGCTGGGCAACGGCATTCCGCGCCAGTTTGCCGCGTGGAACAACAGCGTGCGCTACAAGAACGTTGACGTGGAGCTGAACATGCGTGGCGCCTTCGGCTTCCAGGTGCTGAACTACCTCCGCATGTACTACGAAAACCCGCGCGTGACGCAGTACAACATGCTCAAGTCGGCGTACGACAACGTGTACGGCAAGCGTCCCGTCAACTACGATCTCGCCTACGTCAGCTATTATGTGGAAGACGGCGACTACTGGAAGCTCGACAACGCCACGATTGGCTACACGATTCCCAAGCGCATGTTTGGCGCCTTCGGAAAGCAGGTGAGCAACGCACGTATCTATGTTACAGGCCGCAACCTGCTCACCATCACCGGTTACAAGGGCCTCGATCCCGAAGTCCCCACGACCGGCTTGACGCCGGGGCAGGATGCGCGTGACCAGTACCCGACCGTGCGGATGTTCACGGCCGGTTTGACCTTCTCATTCTGATCGGGTGAACGCGATGCGATATACCCTGACGAAGTTTACGGTGCGTGTTGCCGCGGCCTGCGCAGTGCTTGGCAGTCTGGCGTGCACCGAGCTCACCGAGTCTCCGTACAACGAGATTACGGAGGCCAACTTCAAGCCCAGTGCGGCGGATCTTGCCGCGCTGATGGCACCGGCCTACACGCCACTTCGCGCGATGTGGATGGGCTGGTACGGCATGGTTGATTTCCAGGAGGAAACGGCCGACGCGCTGCTCACGCCGGCGCGCCCGAATGGCTGGTACGACGGTGGCGTGTACCTCCGTCTGCATGAACACCGCTGGGATGCCGTGCAGGGGCAGCCGAACGGTCTGTGGAACACGTCGTTCGCGGGCATCAACGCGGCGAATCGTGTGATCTACCAGATCGACAAAGGCATCATCTCCACTGAGGCGGCTGTGAAGACGTCGACACTGGCCGAGTTGCGTGCGCTCCGCGCGTACTACTACTCGGTGATGCTCGACAACTTCGGTAACGTGCCGATCGTGACCGACTTTACGGCCACCGAATTGCCGGAGCAGGCGACGCGTCAGCAGGTGTACGACTTTGTGGTGAAGGAGTTCACCGAAGTCATTCCGCAACTCAGCACGGTGACCGGCACGGCGATGTACGGTCGCATGAACAAGTTCGCCGCGCAGGGCATTCTCGCCCGCGTGTATCTCAACGCGCAGGTGTACACGGGCACGGCGCAGTGGACGAAGGTGACGGAGCTGACGAACGAGATCATCACGTCGAACCGGTTCCGCCTCGATGCGACGTATCGCGCACCGTTTGGTCGTAACAACCAGACGTCAGCCGAAATCGTCTTTGCGGTGCCGTACGATCAGACGAATGCGACGCAGAGCAACTTCCACATGAAGACGCTCAAGCCCGACCTGCGCTTCGCGTTGGGGCTGGCCGCGCAGCCGTGGGGCGGAAGTGCATCGGCCCCGCAGTTCATCGACTCCTACGATCCGGATGACAATCGCCTGCAGGACACGTGGCTGATGGGAACGGTGAAGGACGCGCAGGGCCGCGGCTACGATTTCGTCAAGCACGTGCCGAGCATGACGGCGACGCAGTTCTTCCACGGCTTCCCGGTAAAGAAGTACGAGATCTACTCCGGCATGCTGGGCGCGTCGGACGTGGACTACCCGGTGATGCGCTACGCCGAGGTCTTGATGATGCGTGCGGAAGCGTTGATGCGGTCCGGCCAGCCCGATGCCGCGGCGACGCTGGTAACGCAGGTCCGTCAGCGGGATTTCACCGGCGCAACGGCAAGCAAGGCCACAGTGACCGGTGCGCAACTGATGGGCGGCAGCCGGTACAATTACGGCTGGTACGATACGGACGCGGTGGTGAAGGCGGCGGCCGGCGGTGCGCCGGTGACCAACGGTGG
>JBBQSM010000115.1:0-14742 GCA_038234895.1 Gemmatimonadales bacterium | reverse complement strand
GGTGATGGAGAGTCGTGGGCACGTGCGCTTTCCGTCGCGCTATCGCAACGACATGGGCCAGTTGCTGGAGGGCGCGCCCTACTCCGAGCGCGATATCCGGCGTCCAACTGCCCTCGCGCCGCGCGATGAGAAGGGCGAATTCCCGATCCTCGTCAAGCAGTACGATGCGTTGAACGAGCTCGTACTCGACCATCATCCGTTTGATGTAGTCGGCTGGGACGGATACTTCTATCCGTGGGCCTTCAACATCCACGACTTTGAGCCGATCGTCGGGCGCATTCACCAGCCGCCGCCAGTGCATCAGACGTTTCAAGGCGACGGGTTCGTCATTTGCTCCTTCTGTCCGCGCCCGTACGACTTCGATCCGGAAGCCCTGCCGGCGCCGTATAACCACAGCAACGTGGACTCCGATGAAGTGCTCTTCTATGCGTCGAGCGAGTTCATGAGTCGCAAGGGCATCGAGTACGGTTCCATCACGCACCATCCGGACGGGCTGCCGCACGGTCCGCATCCCGGCCGCGCCGAGGCCTCGATCGGGGCCAAGTATACGAACGAACTCGCCGTGATGATGGACAGCTTCAAGCCGCTCAAGGTCGCCAAAGCCGCCATGGCCATCGAAGATCCGAAGTATCACAAGAGCTGGTTGGATGCGCAGCACGCGCAGTTCAACCCGCCGACGGCCTGAACTCCTTTTATCCGTCATGCCAAGACTCTCCGCACGCTTCGCCAAATTTCCAGCCTACCCGCTCGCGCACATCCCGGCGCGCAAGAAGGCGTTACTTGCCGCCGGTGTCGATGTCATCGACCTGGGCGCGGGCGATGCCGACCTTGCACCACCGCCGGCGGCGGTTGAAGCGCTGCGGCGGGCCGCCACCGAACCCGCAATGCAACGCTACGGCTTCGGTCTGGGTCATGTGCCCTACCGCGAGGCGGTGGCCGCCTGGATGCATCGCCGGTTCGGGCTCACGGTTGACCCGATGAGCGAAGTGGTTCCGCTATTGGGCAGCAAGGAAGGATTGGCGCACGTCGCGTTTGCGTTTCTCGGACCCGGCGACGTGGGCATCATTCCCGATCCGGCGTATCAGGCCTACATCGGCGGCACGTTGCTCAGCGACGCCACGCCGTACGTGTACGCGCTCCGTCCGCGCACGAACTTTCTCATCGACCTCGACGAGATTCCTGTCGACGTGATGGCGCGGACTCGCGTGCTGTATCTCAACTATCCGAATAATCCCACGGCCGCCATCGCGCCGCGTGACTATCTCGAGCGCGTGGTTCAGGTGTGCCACGAGCGCGACATCCTGCTGGTGTACGACAACGCCTACTCCGAAATGGGCTTCGACGGATACGTCCCGCCGAGCATCTTCGAAATCGACGGCGCGCGCGAGGTGGCCATCGAATTTCATTCGCTGTCGAAGAGCTACAACATGACCGGTTGGCGCTGCGGGTGGTCCGTGGCCAAGCCGGAGATTTCCACCGCGCTGGCCAAGGTCAAAGCGTTTACCGATACCGGCCAGTACATGGGCATTCAGGCGGCTGGCGTTGCGGCCATCGAAAGCTGGGACTCGTTCGTGCCGCAGAATCTGTTGACGTTCACCGCGCGCCGAGACGCTGCGGTTGCCGCATTCCGCGCCAACGGATTCAAAGCCGACGTGCCGCAGGCCACGATGTACCTCTGGATGCCGCTCCCGGAGGGAATCGCCAGTGCTGCGTTTGCCGATCGGGTGCGCGAGGAGACCGGTGTCATCGTGCTGCCCGGCTCCGGGTTTGGTGCCGGCGGGGAAGGGTTCTTTCGCATTTCGTTCATTCAGCCGCCCGCGCGCATCGAAGAAGCTGCACGTCGTGCAGGTGCGGTCCTGGCCGCGATGCAGCAGGAGCTCGGCGCGCACGCCGAGGTGGTGGTCGCATGAGGGGACGGCCGATGGCGGGCAAGCCGTGGCTGACCGTGGGTGCGCTCGCACTCGGCGCCTGCTGGAAGCCGTTGGCGCTCAGATCGGGACCGTCGGCGAGCGATAGCGTGACCGTTGCGACCACGGACTCGGTCACGCCTGTTACGCGGGCAACAACGGCGCCGCCGACCACCCCCGTCACTCCACCGCGCCCGCGGGCGACGCCGCGCACGGACGTTCCGGCACCGGCACCGGCTCCGACTGCAGTCGGCCCCAACACCGACGCGTTGCTGCGCACCGTACCGCCGCTGCTCGCCCGCGAGTTTCGCGGCGTCTGGGTGGCAAGTGTGGCCAATATCGACTGGCCGTCGTCCCGAAAACTCAGCACCGCTGAACAACAGCGTGAACTTATCACGCTGTTGGATCGTGCCGTCGCACTGAAGCTGAACGCAGTGATTTTTCAGGTGCGACCCGCCGCCGATGCGCTGTACGCGTCCACGATCGAACCCTGGTCGGAGTATCTCACCGGAGCGCAGGGCCGCGCCCCCGATCCGTACTGGGATCCGTTGGCGTTTGCCGTGCGCGAGGCGCACGCGCGCCATCTCGAGTTGCACGCGTGGTTCAATCCGTACCGCGCGCGGTTCACCGATGCCAAGTCGCCACTCGCGAAGTCGCACATCGCCAACACCAGTCCCGCGCTGGTCAAGAAGTACGCGGGCTATCTGTGGATGGATCCGGGCGAGCCCGCAGTGCGTGAGCGTACGAAGCGCGTCGTGCTCGATGTCGTCGCGCGCTACGACATCGATGCGGTCCATCTCGATGACTACTTCTACCCGTACCCGGAGCGTGACCGTCGCGGACGCGTCATCGCGTTTCCGGACGGCCCGAGTTGGCAGAAGTATCAGCGCGCGGGCGGTACGATGTCGCTGGCCGACTGGCGACGGTCGAACGTGGATGTGTTGGTACGCGAACTGCACGATGGCATTCACAAAGCGAAGCCGTGGGTGCGCTTCGGCATCAGTCCGTTCGGTATCTGGCGTCCCGGTTTTCCAGCGCAGGTGCGCGGATTCGATTCGTATGAAGGACTCTTTGCCGACGCCCGCAAATGGCTGCGTGAAGGGTGGGTCGACTATTTCACGCCGCAGTTGTACTGGCCCACCACCAGGGTCGCACAGGCTTATCCAGCGTTGCTTGACTGGTGGGTGGGAGAGAACACGCAGAAGCGACACATGTGGCCCGGAAACTTTACGTCGCGAGCGGGCGCGCGCGGGGCGTCGGCCTTTTCCGTGTCGGAACTGCTGGAGCAGATCCGTGTCACCCGCGATCAGCCCGGCGCGACGGGCAACGTGCACTTCTCCATGAAGTCGTTTTTGATCAACCAGGGGAGCATGAACGACACTTTGATGGCAGGGCCGTATTCAACGCCGGCGCTCGTTCCCGCCACACCGTGGCTCAGAGTCGCGGCGCCGCCGCTGCCCGTGCCCACACTCGGCGTCGGCAATGACGGACGCGAACTGCTGCTCAACATTGCGCCCGGCAAGCCTGCGCCGTGGCAATGGGTCGTGCAACTGCGTGACGGCTCACGGTGGACCGCCGTGGTCCTCGCTGGGAAGACGACCACCTGGACGATTCCGCGTGCGCTGTCCCCGGACGTAGTTTCCGTGACGGCGCTGAATCGTGCCGGAGACGAGAGTGCTCCGGTTGTCATCGTGGGCCCGGATGTTCGTCCGTCCCCCAACGCTCCCGCGAAGCGAGGTCGTACGCATGAAGACTGATCGACCGTCGTTCTTTTATCGCATAACATCCGGCATTCGCATCTCCGTGCGCCCGAGCTACCTGCGCGAGCGATCGAATCCGATGCTTGAACAGTTCGTGTTCGCGTACGACATTCGCATCGAGAACGTCTCCGACCAGGCCGCCCAACTGCGCTCGCGCCGCTGGCTCATACACGATGACGCCGCTGGCGAGACCGTGGTGGAAGGCGACGGCGTGGTTGGCGAGCAGCCGCATCTCATGCCGGGCCAGCTGCACGAGTACCGATCGTTTTGCGTGCTCAAGGCCGCCACCGGATGGATGGAGGGTGCGTACCGCTTCGTGCGAGACGACGGATCCTCGTTCGAAGCGGTGATCCCGCGCTTCACCCTCGCAGTGAATCCAGCGGAATAGCCGGTTCGAAGGCGGCGTAGAGCGTCGTGAACGTTGCTGCGGGCACGAGATCATGCACCAGCACTGCCAACAGCGCCGCCAACGCCGGCTCGGCGATCGGATCGAGGGCAATTGCGTCGTCGTCCGTCGCCTCAGCCGTCGTACCACCTGTCGCGGGAATCGTCGCAGCAGCATCTCCTGCGGTAGCGTCGGGCTCACGCTCGCGTACCAATTGCATGAGTGGTCCCGCCAGCGCATCGCGCGCGTCGCTACGGCCACTGCGCTCGATCGCCTCGCTCAGCACCGCGTCGGCGGCGGCAAATGCGCGCGTGGGAGCGATCGCGGCGAACCGTTCCACCACCGCGTCATGCGCGACCAGATCCAGCGCGGCTAACTGCACGAAGAACCGACGGACCAGCGGCGTGGCTGGACCATACGGCAACGCGCCACCCAGCTCGGCGTTCATGGCGTCACCGTCCGCTCATCGCGAGGAAACCGGACCGCATGCCCAAGCTGCGCCAAGCCGTGCAGCACCGTCGGCATGGATGGCGTCCACCCAGTCGCGAGCAGTCGATCCACGACCACCCGCTGGTTCGACCGGGCCACCTCCCGCCGCGTCGCGATGGTCGTGGAGCTGACCTCCGACAGCCGGGTCGGATCAACGCCAAGCCCCTGTACCACCGCGTCGGCGCGCATCGGATGGCCGTCCGCGCAGTTGAAGACGTGGCCGCCGCGCTGGAACCTGAGATCGGCGAGAAGGTGCGTCGCCGCCGACGCCACGTCGTCGCGAAACGCATAGTTGCCCCACGAGTCGCTCAGGGCCCCCTGCGCGGCCGCCTCCATCAGCCGACCGGCGGGGTCGCGCCCAGGGCCGTAGAGCCCCGCCACGCGCAAAACCACTGCACCCATCCCTGCTGTAACGGCGTCGGTGAGCACGATCTCCTCCGCGTCCACGAGCGCGCGTTGGCGTTCGTCGTTCCGCGCGAGCGGCGTGTCTTCGTCAACGAGCGCACCGTCCGTTCGCCCGTACACGCCTGTGCTCGAGGTGTAGAGCACGGACCGCGCGCCCAGGCGGGCGGCCAAGGCCACAGCGCCGCGGGCGGCGGGTGGGTAGCTGGACGCGTGCGTGTCGCCACGCGATCGGGACGGCGCAATGCACAGCACCACGTGCGTGAGAGGTGCCGGCAAGCAGGCGATCAGCGCGTCGTTTTGGGATGCGAGCGCAATGTCGCCCGTGAGGCGCTGCGGGTCCGGAGTTGGTCGACCTCCGCCGTCCGCTTCCTCGTATGCCGTCGATCCGGCGGGGGGGGCGGCCGTTCGACGCAGCGTCCACACGTCGGCACCCAGTGCGCGAAGACGATGTACAATGTGTCCCCCCAGCCATCCGGGGCCGACCAGCAGCACGCGCGATCCGGCCAGGGGCGCGGGGCCCGGTGGCCCCGTGGACACGCCGACGCTTACATTTAATGGATCAGGCCCGCCCGATTCGCGCGTGGGCCATTCCGAGTCGTTGTTTGAGGTATCTGAATACATGAGTAAGCAGGACGCGATCGAATTAGAGGGCACCGTCTCCGAATTGCTGCCGAACGCCACGTTCCGCGTGACCGTCCAGAGTGGTCACGAAGTACTTACGACGTTGGCTGGCAATATGCGTCGCAATCGTATCCGTGTGCTTGCTGGCGATCGCGTCACCGTGGAGGTCTCTCCGTACGACCTCACGCGTGGACGTATCACCTTCCGCCACAAGAACTGATTTGTCAGCGGATTCGCTGACGGGCGCTTAGCCCGCAGCGCGCAGGTAGGCCCACGCGGCCGTCGCTGCAGCCGACAACGTAATCGCCGCTGCTACCAATACGCCGTGCGAGCTCTGCGGAGCTGTCGCGCGCCCCGCGCGCAACGCGGTCCCGAACGGTCGGCGCCGTGCCGTGTCCGCGTCATCGTCATCGTCATCACCAAAGGCTGTGGCAGTCTCGGCGGTTCCCCCGTTGGACACGGCGTCCGTCGCTGTCGGGGCCTCTATGACGACAGCGGTCGCTTCGAATGCAGGCACGGCGACCGTGATGGCCTCGAAAGCCGCTGTCTCGAAGGCCGGTACCGGCGACGGATAGAACGCCTTGCCGTCCCGCGGTACCTCGTTCGACGACGCGTCGGTGGAACCACGGCGCGTGTCTTCATAGCCGTCGAACCCGTACTCCACGGTGAAGCCGAGCTTGGAGGTCGGCAACGTCGCGTGCAGACCGCGCTCGATTTCCGGTGAGAACGTGGCCACGACCTCGAGATCTTCAGGCATCGCATCCGCCGTGGCCGAGTCGGCGCGCGCGCGCATTCCTTCGAGCGCCTCGCGTGTGCCATCCGCGGCCGCGGTACCGGCGGACACACCGTCTTCCGCGTCCAGTCGCTCAATGGGCGCGAGCTCGTCCATGTTCGCGATGGCGCGCACGCCCCGCGGCGTTGTGCGCAGCGGAATGTCGCTCAATGCCAGCGTGTCGCGCAGCGGCTGATCGTCTGCGTCCACGAGCGTGAACCCGTCGTCATCCTCCGCCTCGTTGGTGGCGCGCACAACGTGTGCCGCGATCGGAGCGTCGCTCGACTCGACCGGTGCCCGCCACTCCTCACTGCCCACGTGCCGGGCAGCGGCGACTTTCGAGAGCAGCACGTCCGCGCTCGTAGTCGGCAGCTCGTGTGCGGCAAGCAGCGCATGCAGACGCAGCAGGTGCGGTTCGGCGTTGTCCGGCCGCGCCATTGCGATCGCCACGCGCGCCGCGTTTTCGAGCACCGGTACCAGACGCGCGTCGTCGTCGCCTGCCTGTTGCTCGATACCGGCAATGGCGCGCTCGAGCAGGGCGTACGCCTCTGCGGTGCGTCCCACGGTGCAGAGCATCACCGCCAGATCGGAGCGTGCGCGCGCAACGGCGACGGCATCTTCGCCGACGAGCGCGACGCGCAGGGCGCAGGCGCGCTGCGCGTGACGGATGGCATCGTCGGACCGACCGGCGCGGAAGCTCGCACCGGCAAGATTACCGAGCACGAGCGCCAACGCATCGTGCGAACCGGAGCCCATCGACCCGCCGCTGGCCTGTTCCGCCGAGATCGCATCGGCGGCGGCGGCAAAGGCATCGGTCGCCTGCGACCACTCTCCCGCCTCACCATGGAGCAGGCCACGACTGTTGTCGTCGCTCCAGACGGCGCGAGTATCGCGCATGTCGGACTCGGTGGCGTGGTGTGAATGCATGGCATCGGGATGACGCACCGTGACGGTGATCGTCACCCTCGTTTGCCCGGGTTGTGACAGTGATGCGCGTTGCTGACACGGTGACCACGTGACGGCACGTCCGGCGCCCGTCAACAGAGGACGGCGCGGCTTCCTCGCGTGTGATGCACATTCCCAACCGATCTCGGCGACGTACGTTGACGACGGCAACGCCGGCTGTACCTTAGCCGGAATATGCTACTCGTTCCCGGCGTTCCCCCGCTCCCGATCGGCAGCCGTCAGGTGCGCGCGCTCGCATATCGGCGCGCCGCCTCACTGTGCGCATTGGTCTTCGCGGGAACGTTCGCTGCCTGCGCGTCCGGCGAGGATGATGGCACCGTGGTCGTGACGAACGACATTCCGGGGCTCGATTCGATCATGGCGCGCAACGACTCGATGTTGGCGCTCCCCTCGCGTGACGCGCTCGTGCTCGATTCGCTGAAGCGTGACATCGATGCACAGATGCGTGCGGCCTCGTTGACCGAGCTTCCGGTGAAGCTGCCTGTCGCCGCCAGCGCCCCGAGTGTCAGTGCGCAAGCCGGCACGATCGACCTCGACGATGCGTACGAGCCGGAGAACTCGGGGCGACGCATGACGGAGCGCGCGACGGCGCGGGGCGACTCGATGGCACGTGCGGACGCCCAGGCAATGCTCGCCGGCTCCAACGCGGAGGCGCGTGTGCGGCGCGACACGGCGCGCGGCGTCGTCACGATGGTCGGCGGACCGTCCTCGCCGCAGATGGTGTTGATGGCCAGTGATGGCCATACAGAAATCACGATGAGCGGCATGGCCACAACGGGCATGTCGCGACTCGCGGGCGCCGAGATTGTGGTGCGGGGATTCAAAACGTCGCCGCGTGACGTGGTCGTGTCCGACTACATCGTGCGGGCCATGAAGGGCGTGCCCGCGTACGACGGCACGCTCGAACAATCGGAAGGCGCGTGGGTGCTGGTTCTCACCGACGGGACTGGGCGCAAGCGGTTGCCCTCAGTTCCGCCCGCGCTGCGGGCGCTGCCGGGCACGCGGGTGTGGGTGACCATTCGGCCTGGCAGCGATTCACCCGACGCGTACGGACTGATCCGGCGCTGACGGCTTCTGCGGTCGCGAAGGGAGTGCCCCCGCGACCGCAGGAACCGGCGGCGTGCCGGGATCACGCTTCGCGAATCGCCGCCATCGGTGTCGCGCGATAAACATCGCGGCTCGTCAACAGTCCGATCCCCATCGTCAGCAGTAGCATGCCCGCCGCGATCGCGACGGTCGGCAATACTGCCGGATCGAACGGGTCGTCAAACACAAAACGCGTGAGCCCCCACGCGCCGCCGAAGGCCAGCAGCATGCCGGTCAGCGCACCGAGCGCGCCCAGCGCCGCATACTCGGCGAGCAGCACGCGTGCCACTTGCGCCTTCGTCGCACCGAGCGTGCGCAAGAGCACGCCCTCGCGCAGCCGCGCTCGCCGTGTTGCCGCGACTGCACTGAACAGCACGGGAATGCCCATCGCGATGGAAAACAACCCAAGGAAACGGATGGCCAGCGTCACACGATCCACGATCGACCCGATCGTCTGACGCACCAGCGTCAGGTCGAGACTCGAGACGTTCGGGAAGCGACGGACCACGTCTCGCTGCACCTCCGCCAGCACGTCGCCCGGCGGCACGTTCGCCACCAGCACGTACTGCTGCGGAGCGTTGCGCAGCGCTTCGGGCGCGAACACGATGAAAAAGTTCGCCTCGAAGCGTGCCCAGTTCACCGTACGCAAATTCGCGATGACGGTGCGCACCGGGACGCCCTGCACGTTCCACGTGACCGTATCGCCCACCGCGACGCCAAGATCGGCGGCCACATCCTGTTCGAACGACACAGGAAACGGTGCATTCGGCTGCGCGGCGCGCGCGGTGGCACGCGAGGCGCTGTCCGCAAACCACTTGCCCTGTACGAGTTTTTCTGCATCCACGATCTGCTCGCGATAGGTCGAGCGGAACTCGCGGCGCAGCGCCCATCCCGCACGCCGCACCGTGGTATCGGCGGTCAGTTCCGCCACGCTGCGCCCGTTGATCGCATCCACGCGCATGGTCACAATCGGCGTCTTTTGCACGACCTCCAGCTTGCGGGCCAACAGAATCGAGTCGAGCGGCGCGGCCTGATCATCCTGCACATCAAAAAAGAGCAGGTTGCCGGCGGAGGCGTCGGCCGTGCTCTGCACGCGGCCCAGGAGGTTGGCCTGCACGAGATACACGGTGCTAAGCAGGAACGCGCCGAATCCCAGCGCCAGCGTGACCGCGCGGGTCTGGTTGGCCGGTCGGTGCAGGTTGGCAATGCCTTGACGGAGTTCGAACGGCCATGACGCACGCGTACTGCGGCGTGCAGCGGCAATCAGCAACGTTGCCGCGACCCACAACACCGCGACGGCGCCGGAAATCGACGCGCTGATGATCAGTCCGTCGCGCAGATCGCCGATGCGAACCACGATGATGGACACGATGCTGCCCACCAGCAATCCGTCGACCAGCAATCGCGCCAGATCTTTCCATTCGCGTGGTAACGCCTGCGTGTCGGCATCGCGACGGATGGCCTGCAGCGGCGAGACGCGCCGCAGTGCCAACAATGGCCGCATGGCGAACACGAGCGACACCCACACGCCTGTGGCGAGCCCAAGCAACAGCGGTCGTGGCTCGAGCGCGATCGTTACATCGACGGGCAGGAAATCCGAGACGACCTGCGGCAGCAGGAATTGCACCGCGACGCCAAGCAGCGCACCCGCCGTCGCGCCCACCAATCCCATCACACCGGCTTGTACCACGTACAGACCCAGCACCTGACGGCTCGTTGCCCCCAGGCAGCGCAATACCGCCACCGTGTCGATCTTCGACGAGACGAATGCGTTGACACCGCTCGCCACACCAATCCCGCCAAGCAGCAAGGCGATGAGTCCGATGATGCTCAAAAAATCGGCAAGCCGCGCGACCGCTTCGGTGAAATCCCGTTCGGTGTCTTGCACCGTTCGGATACGCACCCGCGTGGGTGGCACGGCCGACGACAGCGTGCCGGCACTGTCCGGCGTGATGGAGCCCGTTGGTGCTGCGTTTGGTGCGGACGTGCCACCCGCGCCAGTGCCGGTCGCGATAGCGCTGTCGCCCGCACGCGCCGTCGCCACCGGTGCGCGCGGCGGGTCCTCGGCTGTCCCGGAGGGCGCACCACGACTGCCGCCACGCTCCTCACGTGCTTCATTCGCCTCCTGCTGCGCCGCACCGCGTGGATCGATGCGGCGGCGCAGATCGCGCTTGATCGTGGCGGCTTCGGAGGTCGTCGCCAGCGACGGCGGCAGACGCAGCACGGTTTCGAATTCCGCGCGACTGCCGAACGACACGAGTCCGGTGGCCTTGAGCCACTTCTCGGAGAAATACACACGCGGTCCGATCACCGACGCGATGCCTGCATCGCCCGGCACATTGCCGAGCGTGCCGGCAATGAGAAACATCTGCGTCCCAAGCCGCAACGAATCGCCCACCACCGCGTCGAGGGAGATCAGCAACGACGGATCGACGAACACCAGCGGACTGTCGTGCACCGCCGCCCACCCGCCCACTGGTACCGTTTCGATTTCGCCGTAGAACGGGAAGCCGGGCGTGACCGATCGCACCTGCACCAAGCGCGTGCCACCGGAACGCTGTGCGAGCGCCATGGACGCAAAGGTCGTCACGCGCGCCGACGGAACGCCGGCGGTGGCCAACGAGTCGAGCAGGGTGTCCACCACTGCGGGGAAGGCCGCGCGTGCGGAGAGCGACAGGTCGCCGCCCAGCAGCGTGCGCGATTGATCGCGAATGGAACGCGTCACGTTCCCCGCGAACGAATCGATCGCCACAAGCGCCGCCACTCCGAACGCAATCGACGACATGTACAACGCCAGCCGGCGACGCGCGGTGCGGCTTTCGCGCCATGCCATGCGCAACAGCGCGGCGGTGGTCATTGGGTGGCGGCCGTGCTGCGCGTGCGCGCGAAGGCAGCTTGGGCGTCGTCGAACTCGGGGTGCGCGATATCCTCTACCACCGCACCGTCGCGCAGCCGGATCGTGCGTTGCGTGCGGGCCGCCAGCGCCGCGTCGTGCGTCACGAGGACGATCGTGCAGCCGCGCTCGCGGTTCAGCTGCATCAGCAATTCCACGATGCGCTCGCCGGTGGCGCCATCGAGATTCCCCGTCGGTTCATCGGCAAAGAGAATGCGCGGCTCATTGACGAACGCACGCGATAACGCCACGCGCTGCTGCTCGCCGCCGGAGAGCTGCTGCGGAAAATGATGCGTGCGGTCGCCCAACCCCATACGTGACAGCAGGTCACGTGCCCGCGCGCCGGCTTCGCGGGCCGGCACCTTGCCCGCCAACTCCAGCGGCACCTGCACGTTCTCAAGCGCGGTCAGCGTCGGAATCAATTGAAAGCTCTGGAACACGAACCCAACTTTCTCGCCGCGCAGCTTGGCTCGGCTATCTTCATCCAGGCCGCCGATATCCGTTCCATCCAGCGTCACGGTGCCGCGACTCGGGGTGTCAAGTCCGGCGAGCAATCCAAGCAACGTCGTCTTGCCGCTGCCGGAGGGGCCGACGATGGAGACAAACGCCCCCTGCGGCACCTCGAAGGACACATTCTTGAGCACGACAAGCGGCTGCGTGCCACTCTGGTATTCCTTGGTCAACCCGCGGGCAACAAGCATGCGATCGAATCAGAAGGGAAATGGGTGGACGGCACGGGCCGCCCTCGGGTGTGCAATCGTGATCGTGGGACTTGCCGCCTGCAGCGCCGGGAACAACGAGAGCAACAGTACCCCCGCCGAGCAATCCGACTCGCTATCAACCTCGCAATCAACCGGCGCGGCGGGTGAACCGGCAACCGGCACGACCGCTGCGACCCCGCCCGCCACCAAGGGTACGGCTCGGCGCCGCATCGTGCTGCTGGGTACCAGCCTCACGGCCGGACTCGGCCTCGATCCGGACAAAGCCTACCCCGCACTGTTACAACGCAAAGCGGACTCCGCAGGATTCCCAGTGGAGATCATCAACGCCGGGTTGAGCGGAGAAACCTCCGCCGGCGCGCTGCGGCGCGCTTCCTGGGTGCTCGAGCAGACGGCCGACGCGATCGTCCTGGAGGTCGGCGCGAACGACGGCTTACGCGGCGTGGATCCGGATTCGACGTATGCCAACCTCATGGCGCTACTGGCCATCGTGAAGGAAAAGCAGCCGCGGGCCCGCGCCCTGCTCGTGCAAATGGAAGCGCCCACCAACCTTGGACGCGACTACACCACCCGTTTCCACGACGTCTACAGCCGCGTGGCCAAGGAGGCGGGGATTCCGCTGCTCCCCTTCCTGCTCAACGGTGTCGCCGGGGATTCACGATACAACCAGTCGGACGGCATTCATCCCAACATCGAAGGCTCAAAACTGGTGGCCTCGACCATGTGGACCGCGCTGCTGCCCGTGCTGGGCACCACGCCATGATCCCGACTCGTTGCATCGCTCTCGCCCTGCTCGGCGCCGCGATCGGCGCGTCGGCTACGCCGCTTCGCGGGCAGGCCGTCGCCGAGGCGCGCAGTGCGCTCTCCGAGCCTTCGCTGTCACCCGACGGGCAGGACATCGCCTTCGTGGCAGGCGGAGATATCTGGACGGTGCCTACCGCGGGTGGTGTGGCGCGCCTGTTGATCGCGCATCCCTCCACCGAATCGCGCCCCCTGTGGTCGCCCGACGGGAAGCAGTTGGCGTTCGTCTCCACCCGCACCGGCGGTGGCGACGTGTACGTATTCGACGTGGCCACGTCTCGACTGCATCGTCGCACGTTCAGCGATGGCCGTGAACAACTCGACGCGTGGTCACGCGACGGTCGCTGGCTGTATTTCTCAAGCAGCAGCGGCGACATCTCGGGCATGAACGACGTGTGGCGCGTGGCAGCGGCGGGCGGACAGCCTTCACAAGTGCTCGCCGACCGGTACGCAAGCGAATACTGGGTGGCGCCGTCTCCGGATGGCACGACGCTCGCCATTACTGCCCGTGGCACCGTGGTGGGGCAGTGGTGGCGGCACGGTCATTCGCATCTCGATGCCAGCGAAATTCTGCTCGTGCGCAACGCCGTGTCGGGCAAACCCATCTACGAGCCCTTACTGCCCGCTGTGCGACGCGACGGTAGCAGCAGTAAGGACGCGTGGCCGATGTGGTCGGCCGATGGCAAGACGGTGTACTTCATGTCCGATCGCAACGGGCAGGAGAATCTCTGGGCACAGTCGGTTGGCGGCGACGCGCGCATGCTTACGCAATTCTCCGCCGGCCGCGTGCTCTGGCCG
The DNA here is from genome assembly GCA_038234895.1 of Gemmatimonadales bacterium. Lineage (GTDB taxonomy): Bacteria > Gemmatimonadota > Gemmatimonadetes > Gemmatimonadales > Gemmatimonadaceae > Gemmatimonas. The sequence goes on along the minus strand of JBBQSM010000115.1, from coordinate 1,140 downwards.
CAGATTGCGTTCGACGGTCGGACGATCATCTTCGAGCGTGATTTCGGCATTTGGCTCGCCGATGTGGCCACCGGACGTGCGCGCGAAGTGCAGATCACGCTGCGCGGAGCGATCGCGGAGTTGAACGCCGAACGGCAAACGCTGTCGCAGGGGTTTGGCGCGCTGGCCTTGGCCCCCGATGCGCGAAAGGTCGCCTTCATTGCGCGCGGCGAGCTGTTCGTGACCGGTGCGCGCGAGGGTGGAGAGGCGACACGGCTCACACGCACCACGGCCACCGAAGCCGATCCGGACTGGCACCCCGACGGCCGGCGTGTGGTGTACGCCGCGGCGGTGGGGCGGGCGTGGCATCTCATGGTACAGGACGCCGCCAGCGGTGAGGCACGCACGCTCGTGGGCGGCGCAACCCGCAGCTACGCGCCGCGCCTGTCGCCCGATGGTCGGTGGGTGGCCTATCAGCGAGACGGCCAGGAGCTGCGCGTCATTGGCATCAACGGGCAGGGCGATCGGCGACTCGCCATGGCGGATGTGAGCGAGCCGCCGTTCTCGAACGCGGCGGCGATTGCCTGGTCCGCCGATTCACGCTGGCTGGCGTACACGGCACGCGGACGCGATGGCTTCGGGAATGTGTGGGTGGTCGCGCTCGAGAGCGCGGCGCCGCGCCAGGTGAGCTTTGGTGCGGACGCGAACGTGGGAGGCGTGCAGTGGGCGCCCGACGGACGCTACCTGCTATACCGGACCGCGATGCGCACCGAGACGCCACGCATCGTGCGCATCGATCTCGTGCCGCGCACTCCACGCTTTCGCGAAGATCAGTATCGCGAGCTGTTTGGTCCGACGCCGCGCGATTCTGCCGTGCGTGATTCCACCGCGCGCGTTGCCGCCGTTCGCGCTGCGGCCGCACGCGATTCCTCACGGACCGCGCCAAGTGATACGGCGCGGCGGTCGTCCACGCCGCGCCCACCCGTGACGATCGAGTTCGACGGCATCCGGTTGCGTGCGAGCGTGGTGCCCACGCGCGGTCTCGATGTCGGCGCGCTGGCCATCTCACCCGACGGACGAACGCTCGCGTTCTCGGCGAGTGCGGGCGGCCAGCAGCAGCTCTACACGTGGCCACTCGACGAACTGGCGCGCGACCCGCAG
>JBBQSM010000114.1:0-14840 GCA_038234895.1 Gemmatimonadales bacterium | reverse complement strand
GTGCAGTGGGGCTGCGCCATGCCCGAAGCATCGCAAGGACTCAATCACGCGCGCCTGGCCTGGTTGCGAGGTGGCTTGCCGGTCGAGACATCGGCCGCGACCATCAACCGGTTTTGTTCATCGGGACTGCAGGCGGTGGCGTACGCAGCGAGCGCCATCAAGAGCGGCATGGGTGATACCGTGCTGGCCGGCGGCATCGAGATGATGAGTCAGGTGCCGATGTCCGGGTACAACGCGCGACTCTCCCCCGCGATCACCGAGAGCTACATCGGCATGGGCTTCACTGCCGAGCGCGTGGCGCAGCAGTGGAATGTGTCGCGTGATGCGCAGGACCAGTTTGCGCTGGAGAGTCAGCAGAAGGCGGTGAAGGCGATTGGCAGCGGCGTGTTTAAGTCGGAGATCGTCCCGGTGGCGGTTAAGCGGTACGCATGGAAAGGTGCCGACAAGACGGTCACAGAGTCGCTGTTCGATACTGACGAATGCCCGCGCGCCGAAACCACGATCGAAGGACTCGCCAAGCTCCGACCGGCGTTTGCTCCCACGGGTTCTGTGACGGCGGGCAATGCGAGCCCGTACTCCGACGGCGCGGCCGGTGTGCTGCTCATGAGTGCAGACCGTGCCCACGAGCTTGGACTCAATCCGTTGGCGAGGTTCGTCAGCTTCGCGACGGCCGGCGTGTCGCCTGACATCATGGGTATCGGTCCGATCAAGGCCGTGCCCAAGGCACTCGCGCGCGCCGGACTCACGCTCAACGACATCAAGCTCATCGAGCTGAACGAGGCGTTCGCGGCGCAGGGGCTCGCAGTGATGCGCGACCTGGGGATGGATGCGTCTATCACCAACGTCAACGGAGGTGCGATCGCGCTCGGGCATCCGCTTGGCGCGACCGGTGCCAAACTCACCACGCAACTCGTGCACGAACTCCGTCGCCGTGGCGGTGGTTACGGGCTCGTTACCATGTGCATCGGCGGCGGCATGGGTGCGGCAGGGATCTTTGAGGTGTATGCACCGTAGGGATTGGTTGGGATAGAAACGGATGCACTGCTCGGCCACGGATACGAACGGATAGCAACAGAAACGGCACGCTGATACTACAACAACCGAATAGTGTTGTTCGCGGTATCCGCGTGCCTCTTCCGTTCGTATCTGTTGCTATCCGTGGCCGAGCAGTTCATCCGTTCGTATCCGTGCAAATCCCTATAGCTCGCCCCGACTCGCCGCATGCACTGCGGCGCCGCCAAGCGCCCTGACCACTTCGCCCAGTTGCGCGAAGCGAGGATCGGCCGTGAGTCCTTGCACCGACCGCGCGTAGATCTGCTGTGCGATCACGGCGACCTTGAACAGTCCGAATGCGAAATAGTACGGCGCATTGCTCATGTCCTGTCCGGTCGCCGCGCCGTACGCTGACGCAAGCTCCGATCGCGACATGCTACCCGACAGCGCCGTCACGCCTAGTCCGAGTGATCGCAACACCGGCGCATCACCGGCCTCGACCCAGTACGCGAGACTGGTACCCACGTCCATCAGCGGGTCGCCGATCGTCGCCATCTCCCAATCGAGAATGGCGCGTACGCGAGTGGGGTCGGTACGATCGAGCACGAGGTTGTCGTACTTGAAGTCATTGTGCACCAGACAGGCGCCGCGCTCCGGCGGTCGCTTCGCCTCCAGCCAGGCAGCTACCCGATCAAGGTCCGGCACGTCATCGGTGCGCGCGGCAACCCATCGCTTGCTCCATCCCTGCACCTGCCGTTCCACGTAGCCGTCCGGGCGACCGAGTGACCGCAGCGGCTCCGTGTCGACCGGCACGGCGTGCAACTGTGCAAGCGTACGAACGAATGTGTGTGACAGCGCCCGCAACGTGCCCGCACGCGCCGCGTCGGCGGATCCCAGCTCTGGAGGCGCGCTCCCTCGCAGGATCAGGCCATCCACGTGTGACATGAGGTAGAACGGCGCCCCGATCACGGCGACGTCTTCACAACAGACGATCGGCTGCGGCACCGGCAGGCCGAGCGGATGCAATGCGTCGAGGATGCGGAACTCTCGCAACACGTCGTGCGCAATACCAGGCTTCACGCCGCGCGGTGGGCGTCGCAACACCAGCGTCCGCGACACATCCTCGCCGGCCAGCGTGACGAGGTACGTGAGATTGGAGAAGCCGGCCGGGAACTGTCGTACGCTGATTGACACGCCCGCCGGCACCAACTGCGGTGCCGACATCGACAACCAGGCAATCAGCGCCGTCGTGTCCAGTTGTTCCCCGTCGCGCACATGCACCGCGCCGTGACTCATACCGTGTATGCCTTGAGCGCGCGCCGTGCGATCACCGTCTTGTGCACCTCGTCCGCACCGTCGTAAATGCGCGCAGCCCGCTCGTGGCGGTACCACCAGGCCAGCGGCGTGTCGTCCGTCATGCCCAATGCACCGTGCGCCTGAATGGCGCGATCGAGCACGCGCTGCAGCGTGTTGGCCACGAACACCTTGATATACGCAATCTCTTCGCGCGCCGACTGCTGTCCCTCGCGCGCGATCTTGCCCGCCGCGTCCAGCACCATCAGCCGCGCCGCATGAATCTCGATGCGCGACTCGGCGATGGCGAACTGCACCGATTGCTTACTCGCCAGCAGTTCACCGGGCGCCAGTTCTCGCGTGGAGACGCGGCGACACATGAGATCGAACGCGCGCTCGCAGATGCCGATCCAGCGCATGCAGTGATGGATGCGCCCGGGCCCCAGCCGCTCCTGCGCGAGTGCGAATCCGGCCCCTTGCGGTCCCAACAGATTCGCGACGGGAACGCGCACGTTCTCGAAGCGCACTTCGGCGTGGCTCGCCCAGCCACCGCCTGCTTCACCCATGACCGAGATGTTGCGCACCAGCGTGTAGCCATCAGCCGGCAGCGGCACGATGATCTGACTGGCACGCGCATGCTTCGCCGTGGCATCGGGGTCCGTCACGGCCATCACGACGGCAAAGGCCGCCCCGTCGGCGCTCGACGTAAACCACTTGTGTCCGTTAATCACGAACTCGTCGCCATCGCGCACGGCCGTGGTGGACATCCACACGGGATTGGAGCCGGCATGCTCGGGCTCGGTCATCGCGAAGCAACTCCGGATCTCACCGCGCGCCAACGGCTCTAGAAACTGCACCTGCTGGGCGTCCGATCCGAACTGCAACAACAGTTCCATGTTGCCGACATCGGGCGCCTGACAGTTGCATACGTACGGTCCGAACGGGGTCCACCCCAGCACTTCGGACAAACGCGCGTACGCATCGAGCGGGAGATCCAGCCCGCCCAGCGATGCGGGCAAGAACGGCGACCAGAGGCCGAGCACCTTCGCGCGCATACGCAGCCGCGCGAGGGTCGGCTCGATCGTCGCCCACGGCGCGTGCAACAATTCCGGTTCCAGCGGCACCAGTTCATCGCGCACGAACACGCGCGCCGTCGACAACAGCGCGTCGAGATCGACCGTCAGTTGTGTCGCACGGCTCACGTGAGGTATCCGCCGTCCACCATGTACACACCGCCCGTGCAGTACGATGCGGCGTCCGACGCGAGAAACAGCGCCAGTCCCGACACATCCTCCGGCATGCCGATACGGCGGATCGGTTGATGACCGAGCACCTGATTCGAAATTTCCTTGTCCTGCCAGAGCACCTGACTGAACTTGGTCTTTATCAGTCCCGGACAGATGACGTTCGCCCGGATGCCGTCCGCCCCCCACTCCTGCGCCATCACTTTCGTAAGTGAGATGAGGGCCGCCTTGCTCACACTGTACAGACCGAGTCCCGCCTCGGGCGATACGCCGCCGATACTCGCGATATTCACGATCGCACCGCCGCCGCGTGAGGCCATGACAGTATGCGCGGTACGGCACAGCTCGAGCGGACCCTTCACGTTGACACCAAATATCTTTTCGAAGGCTTCGTCGGACGACTGTTGCAGCGGTCCAAACACCGGACTGGTCGCGGCGTTATTCACGATGATGTCGATACCGTCGAAGTGCTGGACCGTGCGCGCCGCGAGCTCATGCGCGTCGGCCGCTCTCCCCATGTGTGCCGGAATGCCCACCACGGTGTGCCCCTCGTCGGTCAACATCTTTGCCACGGCTTCCACCTGCTCGGCACGCCGACTCGACACCACGACGCGTGCTCCCGCGCGCGCCAGCGTGGTGGCGATGGCGAGGCCAATACCCCGCGTTCCACCCGTCACGATGGCGACTTTACCATCGAGTCGCAGACGCGCCAGCGCATCGGCCTGCGGCGAAACAATCGGCTCGACTGCGGACATGGTAGTACTCCGGCGTGAGAGTGGCGGTGCGCTCAGCGATCTAAACGGGTAACGCGCCCGACAGGCGGCACAACAATGCGCCCACCCATCGCTTCGAGATGTTGCATCACCAAGTCCACCGTGCGGGGTACTGCGAGCGGATTGGTGTCGAGTGCCGCACAGGCGGCGGCCGCTTCCGGAATCGTGTAGCCATCGCCACCGCGGCACGACGGATACGATACAAAACTGACGCGAAGGGTATCGCCAGCGCCAATCACCGTCCCGTCGTCACGACGCAGGTCGCCAATGAGGCGCGCGCCGCTTGGCATCCGCGCATCGAAAGCAAAGTGTACGCCACTCACCTGTAAATATCCGCCGGACCCCAACCGACCGCGCGACACGCCGTGCTCCAACAGTTCGCGCAGCCGCGCACCTGACAGCGAAAACGTCACGACCCGCGTCTCGTCCGCAAAGAGGAATACCCCTTCGAACATGTGCCGTGTGATCGGACCGGCGGCCATGACGTCGTCGAACCGCAACGCGCCGGAATTGATCATCGCGACATCGGCGGCGGAGCCTGTTCGCATCCCATCCGCGATCAGGTTGCCGAACGCGCTTTCACGCCGGGACAGCGAATCGATGGCGTTGATCGGCTCGGGCGCCGTCCCGAGCACACGGTCCGGCCCGATACGCCGCCGCAGCGTGTCGCTCCACGCGCGTACGACAGCGGCGGTCTTGGGCTCGTCCGACATGCCGCGACCGAATGTGAACACGCTGTCCTGCATGCGCCAGCCGGCGCCGTCACGCGTGAACGTGACCAGCACTGCCGTGCGCGAGTTGGACACGGCCTTGACCACAAGCCGACCATCACGTACGAAGCGCCGACCGTCGTGATCGTGCCCGCCCAGAATAGCCTGGATGCGTGGCTCCCGTACCAGGGTTGTGGTGTCTTCGTACATGTTGCGGTGCGTGAGTCCAACGATCAGCTCCGCGCCCACCTGCTGTAGCGTGTCCACCAGTCGCGTCGTCGCGCTGTCGGCTGAGCGGCAGGCCACAAACGACGGGTACGTGACACTGGGCGGCGCGATCGTGGTACCGAACAGGCCTACGCGCACTCCGTTCACACGCACCGTATCCCACCCGCGTACACCCGCGAACGACTGTCCGTTCGCTTCACCGCAATTCCCCGACAGCCAGCGGAACGACGACTGCGCGACACGCTGCAGCAGGTTGGTGCGTGATCCATCGAACTCGTGGTTGCCCAGTGTGGCATAGTCCAGTCGCGCGACGTTAAACGCATCGACCATCTGCGCACCGCCGTACCATTTGCCCAGCACACTCGGGCTGAGTACGTCGCCCCCCAGCACGAACAGCACGGGCGCACCGGTCGCGCGTTCGATGGAATCGCGCACATGCGCCACGCGGGCCAGGCCGCCCGTACCATCGCGTAACGTGTCGATCACGTACACGTCGTTCACCAGCAGCATGCGCACCACGCCAGCCGCGGCCACCGGTCGTACGGTTGTGTCAGGCGCCGGAGCGCGACCGCCAGCGGCAGCGCCACGACATCCTGCGAGCACCGTCAGGAGGGCACAGGCTCCAGCCAAACACAACCGATCCGTCCAGTGGCGCGCAAATGTCACGATCGAGGATCCCGTATCACGCCGGCAACGAGAATCGTCCCTTCGAAGCGCTCACGAATGAGGAAGGCGAATGGCCGATCGACCGGGTGGCCACTGGGCGCCGACACCGGTATGACACCCACCGCGGTCACCGCCGCCGCGCGCGTGCCGCGCTCGTTGACTTCCACGGCGACGCCGTGTCTCACGAAATCAAGCTTGACGGCCGGTCCAAGCAATCGGGGGAACTCCGCGTTGTCCGTGAACGCACGCGGCATACCCAGCGCCCCGAGCGCCGGCGACAGCTCCAGTGAGCCACGCGCCGTGAACCGTGGCAGCCAAAGCGGCGATGTGCTCATCACCTCCCGCAGCCCCGCCGAGATCTCCCCAAGCTTGGATGAATCGAGACCGGCGACCAGCGCGTTGAGTGTGCCGGTGCGCGGCACAAGCACCAGCATATGGTACGCCGCGTTGCCGTACGGCAGCTCCACCGCGAAGAAGTCCTGCCGCTCGTACGCGCGATACCCGCCCTTGCGATGCATCATCGGCACACTGGCCGTGGCACTCCCCGCAGCATCGCCAACCCTGAACGGACCAGACTGGGTATCCTTTCTATCGAACGCGTTACGCCACGCCCCATCGAAGTACACGGCATTCGCGAGCAGCATGAGCAGATCGTCGGGCGGTGCCCCCTGCAGCACCTTCGGGATCATCCCTTCGGTCTGCTGGTTTCCCCACGCATTGACTGCGTCGAACAGGCCCTGCGCGGACGATGCTGAGCGCACCTCGGCGCCGAAATACTGCCGCACGTCGCCAGCGAAGGCCGGATCGGCGCTGAGCGGCGTGCGCACCCAGATACCGTTCGCGATCTTCACCTTCACTGACGCATCGAGTGTCGGCAGCAGTGCCAGCATGTCCCGATACGCCACATTCGACTCGCTGCGCGGCCTCGTACCCCAGCCCAGCGTGCGTTGCATCTCGGCTTCCGTTTCGCCGGCCGCACCGTTCATCGTCATGCCAAGCGCGGTAAACACGCTCAGTGGAGAAAGCAGTACGTTGCTGTCACGCGCGGCCACCTCGCGTTTGAATAACGAGAGCGCGAACTGATTCGAACTCGCAATGCCCGCGCGCTCGGAGGCGCTGAGCGCGCGCGGCAGCGCACGAAGCGAGTCCACCTGCGATGCGACGTCGTCGCCGGGACCGGTATTGCTGCCGCAGGCCGCGACAAAAAGCGCCCCGCTGGCGATTGCCGCTGCAGCGGCGATGGTGCGAACGCCACGTACGACGGCGGGGGAGACGAGGAACCACTGCAAGAGACCTCCGGTGCGAGGGATGACGTCAGCGTGTATCACGTTGTACCCCGTGCACGCCGGCGCCGTCACGATTCGCTCCGTACTCGGCCGCTTGGCTTAAACGATTGACGCCGGATCGATGCCACGAATCGCGAAGACCCGTGCGACCGCTTCGCCAATCTTGTTGTTGGGCGTGCTCGCGCCGGCCGTGATGCCGATGCGCAGCGGTCCGGTCAGCGGCAGCCACTCCGCGCGATGCTCTTCGGCGTGATGTGCACCGATGAGCCGGTACCGCACCGCGTTCGACGCGACATCGATCTCGTCCGGGTCGGCGATGTGATAGGTGATCACCTGCTCCGCACAGAGCGCCGCCAACGAGATTGTGTTGCTCGAGTTGTAGCCACCCACGACCACCATCAGATCGAGCGGCTCCCGCAGCAATTCCACCACGGCGTCCTGGCGGTCCTGCGTCGCACTGCAGATCGTGTCGAACGTGCGGAAGTGCGACGAGCGATGCGTCTCGCCGTGCGCGCGCGCCATGGCGTCGCCGACCGCCGAGCCTATTGCAAGCGATTCCCGCGCCAGCATGGTCGTCTGGTTGGCCACACCGATGCGCTCAAGATGCAGCTCCGGATCGAAGTGATCCGATGCGGCGCGCGCAAACTTCTCCAGGAACGCCGCGCGCGTCAGGGCGGGACGTGCCGTGGGCTTGCCCGCCTTCGCCTCGATGTAGTCCATCACCATCTCGGCCTCGGCCATGTCGCGCACCACGAGATACTGACCGCCGGGATACTTCTCCACCTGCGACGCCGTCGCGCGCGTCTCTTCGTGGTAGTACTTGCCGTGGATCAGCGACGTGAAGCCGTCGCGCGCGTACACCTCCACGCGCTTCCACACGTTCAGCACCGAGCCGCAGGTCGTGTCGACCACCACGCACCCCAGCTCTCGCAAGGTTTGAAAGTCCTGGATGGTGACGCCGAATGCCGGAAGGATCACCACGTCCTGGGCGCGCACCTGCGCGTAGTCGAACCCTTTGCCACTCGCCGCCAGGAACACCACGCCCATTTCGCGCAGCTTCGCGTTCACGTGCGGATTGTGAATGATCTCACCGGCCAGAAAAATGCGACGCTCCGGAAACTTGATACGCGTCTGATACGCGTAGTCCACCGCGCGCTCCACGCCGTAGCAAAAGCCAAACTCCTTGGCCAATCGCACGGTCGTGGCCCCGGCGGTGAGCGTGTACTCCCGCGAGCGCAACAGGTCGACCAGATGGCCGGTGTAGTCCGCCGCGAGCGTGTGCTGCACCTCGGCCTTGAGTCCGAAGCCCTTGCGCACGTACGTGAAGCCCGGCGCGTCCGGCGTGTCCTGCGACGTAGTCGTATTGTCAGCCATAATTGAAATCTAGCGGGAGCCCGCGGCTCCGGCCTCCGTCCCCTGCCCGTCCCCGGCAAGTCGCCCCGGCAAGCCGGCGCGCGCCTCCTCCACCGTGCAGGCAAAGCGCGCGAGAGCGTCGCGCACCATACGCGGCAGCGGACGCTTCTCGAACGTGGCCACGGTCACGCAGACCACGACCATTGCCGCCGTGGCGACCAGCGTGTGACGCGGCAACGACCGCACATCCACGTTCACCGTCAATGAGGTGTCGCCGAGCCGTGACACGTACGTGACCAGCTGCAGCGCATCGTCGATACGCGCCGGAGAGAAATACTCGATGGTCAGATGACGACGCGGCATCCACACCGACGGCGCCTCGAAGATCTTTTCGTACGGCATCCCCGCGGCCCGCAGCATGTCCTGCTCCGCGTTTTCGACCAGCCGAGTGAACGCGCTGAAGCGCATGATCCCCACGAGGTCGACATCCGCCCAACGGACCCGATCGTGAGAAATGAATGGTTGAGCAGCGGCCATCGTCGGCGGAGTTGGAGGTCGTCTCGGACAGGGAGCGGCGCACGTGCGCGAACGCACGCCGGCCCGGAATCGTCTAAGTTATCCGAGCGTCCTGTCGGTCGGGGTTTCCCCGCTGGATCCATGTTCGTGTCTCTCCTACCGTCTTTGACATGTATCACGATATCCTCGTCCCGTTCGACGGCTCGCCCTTCAGCGCGCGTGCCCTCCCCATCGCCACCGCGCTCGCGCGACGAACGCAGGCCACGATGCACCTTGTCATGGTGCACGATCCCAGCAGCTTCATTCCCTTCGTGGCCGGAGAGATCGCGGTGCCGGTCTACGACGCGGAGCTGGTAAACGAGCGTCGCGTCGAAGATCAACGCCTGCTTGACGCGGAGGCGGCACTGCTCAGCGCGCAGGGCATCACGATCGTCGCCCGACTGCTCGAAGGGACGACGGTCGAGGCCCTCTTGGAGTACGGCCGCGAGGTGGGCGCCGATCTGACGGTGATGACCACGCACGGACGGAGCGGCTTCTCGCGGCTTCGGCTGGGCAGTGTGGCCACGGCCTATCTGACGCGCACCGTCGCGCCCGTGCTGCTGGTGCGCGGCGGCGGGAGCGAGGACTTGCCCACCGTACCCAGCGGGACGCTGCTCTGCCCCCTCGATGGGTCGGACATGTCCGAACGCATCCTTCCGCATGCCGGCGCGTTCGCGCAGGCGCTCGGGCTGACGCTCGCACTCTTCTCGGTAAGCGTGCCGCGCGCCATGCCCATGTCACCGTTCGGCACCGAGCTGCTGGCCGACCCGGACGCGCTCTCGGCGGAGGAACACGGACGCGAGTCGTACCTCGAACAGATGCTCTCCCAGTGTCCGCCCGGGACCACCACGAACGCCGTGTCGGACCTGGCCGTGGGACGCGCGATTCTCGACGAGGCAGTGCGATCCGGCGCCGGTGCCGTCGCGATGGCCACCCACGGACGGACCGGACTTGTCCGCCTGATGCTTGGCAGTGTCGCCGATGAAGTCGTGCGACACACCGCCCTGCCGGTGCTCATCTACCGCCCGGACGACTCCACGAAGTAGTCCGGGGCCAGCCAACGGGCCAGCGCGTAGGTGACGAGCGTTTCGTAGGCGCTCTGCCGGTCGATCAGGCCGGCGGTCAAAATGCCCACCGCGCCGCGGCCGTGCTTGGTGCCGACGGTGTGCGCGACCTCGTCCATCGCGTGCCCCAATTCCATGCCCCCACGCACGCGCGTTGCCACGGCAGTGGGTAGCGGCATGGCCAACGACCCGCCGACCCCGCGGGCGCCGTCTGCGCCGATCGCGACAGCCCACGCGCACGTCCGCAAGGTACCGTCCACCTCCTCGACCACACCCCCTTCCAAGCCCACCGCCAAGGCGACGCCGCTCTGTTCAAGCGCGCGTCGAGCCCTCGTCTCGGCGCCGCGAATGGTTTCTGTGTCCCCGAACGGCTGATCAGGAACCCCGCTGGCGACCGACACGCCAAACACCTCCACCTCAGGGCGTACACGTGCCAGCACGGCGCGGACCGCAGCGATTTTGACCGGATTGGTGGAGCCGACTACCACACGGAGCGGGATGCAAGAGGACATAGCGGCGACCGGCAAGTGAATGGAGCTGCGGGACGCACGTCGGGGAGACGCGAGTAGGCGGCGCAGGCGAACCGGAGTGCGGCTTGCTCGGAGCCACGAAGCGAAGTAACCTAGCCATCTGCGATGCCCGTCACCTCCGCACTTCCACGCCGGGCCGACGACAGCGAACGGCAGTCCGGGCCAGCGCCCGAACCGACGCGGTCGCGCCTCTGGCTCTATTTCGTCAATACCGACGCCGCCGCGCAATCGCCCGGTGGTGATTTGCTGCGCGACTTCGACGCACTCGTGACGTGGTTGCGTCAACAGCATGTCCTCGACGACGAACGGAGCGACGGCATTCGCCGTCGAGCCCAGCTTCAACCCGCGGCAGCGGCGGCCACGCTTGTGGATGCCCGTCGCGTCCGCGCCGCACTCCGCCTCTTGGCCGAACGTGGCGTATCGACGGAGCGGGTGCGTGACGTCGCGGTCGTGGAAATCAACCGCGTGCTCGGGCGCAGCGCCGGCACCCGCCGGCTGGAGCGCGCCGACGACGGCAGCTATGTCACGTCCTTCGTGCCCACGGGTGACGCCTTCGCCGGCCTGATGATCCCGATCGTCGAATCGGCCGCCGACGCACTCGCCCGCGAAGAGCTTGGGCGCGTGCGCCGCTGCGCTGACACACGCTGTTATCGTGTGTTCATGGATGCAACGAAAAACGGGCTCCGCCGCTGGTGCGACATGGGAACCTGCGGCAACCGGGCGAAGGCCGCGCGCCACCGGGCGAAGGAGCGGCAGCGTCCGACCAGCGACGACGGATCGGGTCCGTCCGACCCATGACGAAAACGCACGACAGTGCCGGACACGATGACGCGCCCTACGAGGGACCGGCGCACCCGTCGGCGGTTGTCCTCGACGGTGACGTGCACGACGCACCCGCGGCGCCCTCCGGCGAACCGTCCGATATGTCGCTGGAGCGCGGGTTTGTGGCCTTGCTGCGATGGCTCGTCGCGGAAGGCGACACGCGCGGGGTGCGGCGTATCGCCGTCGAATTGCGCGCACTGCGCGAAGCGCTGACCACTCTCGACGAGACGCGCACGGCGCGCGATGAACAGACCCGGCGCTCGCACGATCTCGATCGCGAGCTGCAGGCCGCACTCGCGGTCCTTGGTCCGGGCACGTCGGTGAACGGCAACGGGTCACTGGTGCAGCGACTGGCGAAACTGCGGGAGCGTCTCTCAGAAGATATGGCCGCCCGCCGCCAGCTAATCCTCGAACGCGATGCGTGGCGCTCCATGTGCACGCTGCTCACGCAAACACGCGCCGGGGTCCATGAACTCCTGGAAGTCACGGAACGCGAGCGTGACGGGCTGGCCGCGTCGATCGACGTGCTGCGCGGCCGTGTGATCGAGCTGGGCACGCTGCATGATGACGCCTCGCGCGATGCGACGCGCACGCGCTCGGAACTCAACGAGTTGCGCGATACGCTGCGCCACTGGAGCGGCACGGTGGAACGCGCGTTGCAAGAGCTGGCCAAAACAGCGGGGGCGATCTCTCGCGAGCATCGCCCCCCGGACAGCATCAACTAACGCTGGCGTCAGGCCGGCGTTGCCGCAGACACGCTGACGGTTGGTGACACAACCGCGCGCACCACCGACTCCTTCAGATAGCCCATTTCCACCGCGAAGTCGGCCAACTTGCGCTGCAGCAGGCGACGACCGCGGAACAACCGCGATTTGACCGTGCCTTCGGGAACGCCAAGCACGTCGGCAATCTCCGCATAGCGCAGCCCCTGCAGATCGCTCAGCACCACCGCCGACCGATACTCCTCGGGCAACGAGCGAATCGCGCGCGTGACCTCGTCGTCGAGGAACGAATCGTAGAACCGACCCTCCGGGTCGGCCTCGCCGACCGCCTCAAACATCGCCCACCCCTCGGTATCCTCGGGCTGTTGCACTTCGCGCGCATCGATGCGCCGCTTCCGGCTCACGAAGACGTGATAGAGGATGGTGAACAGCCAGGCGCGGATGTTCGTGCCGAGATGGTACTGCTCCCACCGTTCGAGCGCACGCAAGAGCGTGTCCGACACAAGATCCTCTGCGTCGTCCCGCGACCGCGCCAGTTTAAGCGCGAACGAGTACAACGCGTCGAGATGCACGAGTGCCTCGCGCTCGAACTGCGCTCGGCGCGCAGCGCGCTCCTCCGCTGAAACCGGCACCGTCTCCGGTGCACCCATCGCCTGCTCGACCGCTTCCGTGTTGAAACTCACCATGGCCCCGTCCCCCAATCTGCGCGTTGCGCAGGAGTCGCTGTCGTCTCGTGCGTCCGGAACCGACGCGTTCCGTCCGGTTGTGCTGCCGTCTGTCACTCGCGCGTGGCGTATACCTGCTCGAGGCCGCGGGGGAACGGCGCCACGGCACCGTCGCGGACATGCATCTGGATGAAGCGTTTCAAATCGAATGCAATGCCTTCGAGAACCGTCAGATCGCGCTTGACGCGCGTCATCAGCACCGCGCCCTCGAGCGCCGCAATGATGAAGCGTGACAGGCGGACGGCATCGACATCGTCCTGCAGCTGCGGTCGCGCTTCCCACAACAGCGAGCGGATCTGGCTCGCCCAGCGCTCGAAGACCGCTTCGATGCGCACCCGGAACCCTTCGTGCGCGTCGGCCAGCTCCGCCGCCAGGTTGCCGAATGGCGAACCACGACGACCTCCGCTTTCGGCCTGCAGCGCCACAACCGCGTCAATGAAGAGATTGAGCCGCTCCAACGGATCGATCATCGGCTCGCGCAAAATCGCCAAGCCGCGTTCGGCAAACCGCTCGAACTGCCGGTTCAGAACTTCGTAACCCAGCTCATCCTTGGACTTGAAGTAGTGGTAGAAGTGGCTTTTCCCACTGAGCTTCGCGCCGCGGATGACATCATCCACCGAGGTGGACGTAAAGCCGCGCTCGGAAATAAGCGTGGCGGCAGCATCGAGAATTTGGGTTCGGCGGTCTGACATGCAGCGAAGATAGGACCACTCGGTCCTACTCGCAAGTGCCACGGAGAACTTTCTTTAATCCGTTACTTGACAATCACTTACATTTTCGTGACAGTTCTCCTTATGAGTTCGGACCGGAGTCATCCTGAGAAAGCGATAGGACCGATAAGTCCTACGAAAGTTCACACTGGTGAAGGCGTTGAGGTAGTCCGCACCTACCTCGGTATGGCACGCCTCGACCAGTTGATCGACCGCCCGCTGCCCGCAGCAAAGCCCACGCTCGAACGCGTCGACGCATGCACAGTCCCGCGCTGGCGGCAGCTGTATGCCGACATTGGCACGCCTTGGCACTGGCACGATCGTGACGCGTGGCCCGACGAGCAGCTCGCCGAACATCTGGCTCGGCCCGAGGTGCAGGTCTTTCGACTGGTGGCCGGCTCATCGCCCTCCGCGCCCGCAGCAGGCGCTGGGCCGAATGCGCACGACTCGATCGGATTTCTCGAACTCGAGCGTCACGCCGACGCATCCGTTGAAATCGTGTATCTCGGATTGCATCCGAGCGCCATAGGCAAGGGAATCGGTGCCTGGTTCATCGCGGCGGCTGTCAAACAGGCGTTTGCGCACAGGGCATCACGTGTGTGGCTACACACCTGCACGCTGGACAGTCCGGCCGCCCTCCCGAATTACGTCGCGCGCGGCTTCACTCCTGAGCGCACCGAGACATACACCACCCGCATCAGGCCGTCGTAGCTGTCGCACGCGAGCCCAATGACGCGGAGCATGACCGAGTTCTCGTCATCTACATTACGCGCACCGTCATCTGGCGCACCCTCGCGTTTAGCAACGGACGCCAGCTGGCGGGGCTAGCGGCGCTTGCGACCGCCGCCACCTCGTCCATCGCGTCCACGCGGCCCGGGTCCACCGCGCTTGCCATGTCGCTGAAATTCGCCCCGCACATCGCGCACCTGTTTGTCGCGACGTCGGCCGTCCTGTTCGTCGCGGTTCACGTGCGCGGCGCGTGCCTGTTCTTCCTCGGTGAACGGCAGGTCCAGCTTCTGCTGCAGTTCCAGCAGCGTCACTGCACGCACCGAGCCGCGCTGTCCGCGCGGAACGACGAAGCGCACCGGTCGGTCGAGCTCGGGCACTTCTTCTTCCACGAGTGAGCGCGCGAGCTTCTCGGGCACGCGCAGGCGCACCACGCCGAT
>JBBQSM010000113.1:0-15033 GCA_038234895.1 Gemmatimonadales bacterium | reverse complement strand
GTCGTACTTCGGCACGGACCAGAGCCAGGTCCAGCGCTATCTCGCCGCCAAGTCGGTGGGTGAGGCGCGCAGTTCGCTGCTCATGAGCGCGTACTGGAAGATCCCGCTGCAGGCGCTGATTCTGCTCATCGGCGTGCTGGTCTTTTTGTTCTACTTGTTCCAGCCCGCCCCGCTGCTGTACAACCCGGCCCACGAAGCGCGCGTGCGCAGCGCTGACTCGGTGTCGTACAGCGCGCTGGAGTCGCGCTACGCCACGGCGATTGCCACGCGGCAGACGTCGGCGCGGGCGGCAGCCGATGCGCAGCGTGCAGGGAACAAGGCTGCCGCCACCGCCGCACTGGCCACCTTCAAGACCCGCGAAGCCGAGGTCACCGCGCTGCGCACCGAAGCACTCGAAACGGCCGCCAAAGTCACCGGCGAATCATCGCGCGATGTGAACTACATCATTCCGCGCTTCGTGCTCGATCATCTGCCGCTCGGATTGGCGGGCGTCTTTCTGGCCGCCGTGCTGGCCGCCGCGATGTCCAGCATCGCCGCCGAGCTGAATTCGCTGAGCACGGTCACCGTCATCGACTTCTATACGCGCTGGGTGAAGCCCACCGCGCCGGACGCCCACTATCTCGCCGTGTCCAAAATGGCGACCGCGCTCTGGGGGCTCTTCGCCTGTGTGGTGGCGACGAAAGCCGCCACGCTCGGCTCGCTCATCGAAGTGGTCAATCGCTTCGGCTCGTTCTTCTACGGCTCGATCCTGGGCGTTTTCCTGCTGGCCATGATCCCGCGCACCAACGCGCGCGGCGCCTTTGCCGGGCTGCTGGCTGGCATGGCCACGGTTGGCGCGGTGTCATACGGGGCACCCACGGTGGCGTTCCTCTGGTACAACGTGATCGGCGCGGTGACGGTGGTGGTGGTGGGGTCGGTGCTGAGTCTTGGAAAGGCGGACAGGCAAGTGAGTTAGTTAAGCTTGGGACGAGTGGTGCCGACCCTTCGCTGCATGGCGAGTTCGGCCGTTCATGACGGCGTTGGCACCGAGACCCCCGTAGTTCCCTGCGCGACCCGACCGTCTACCCGGCGGGGGCCGCGCAGCGCCTTTACGCTGGTCGAGTTGCTGGCCGCCATGACGATCATCGGGCTGCTGGTCGGGCTTGCGATACCCAAGTACACCGAGATCGTGAATCAGGCCAAAGTCGCGCGAGCGATCGGCGACCTGCGGGCTATGGCGATGGAACTCAACAGCGCCGTAGTCCTGCCCGCCACGCTCGCGGGTATCGGCCGCGCGGGGCGCATGGACCCGTGGGGACGGCCGTACGTGTACTATCTGTTTCCGCCGAGCAAGGGGAAGGCCCCACCGAAAGGCGCTCGCAAGGATCGCTTTCTGGTGCCGATCAACTCGGCGTATGACCTGTACAGCGTCGGGCGCGATGGCGGTAGCGTGGCACCGCTGACCGCCAAGGCCAGCCACGACGACGTCATCGTGGCCAACGACGGCGGGTTCATTGGGCTGGCGAAGAAGTACTGATGCAACGGCTCACGGCTCGCATCGGATTTCTGCGCACCAAGGTGGCACGGCAGACGCTGCTCCACTTTCTCAGCGCCGCGTTGTTGCCGGCGCTCGTCAGTTCGTTGCTGGGCATCTGGTACGTGCGCCAGACGCTGATCTCCGAGGCGTCGGATCGCGTGGATCGCACCGCGGAGTCGGCGACACAAATGCTGCTGCGTGACCTGACCACGCTCGCCAAGGCGACGGCCGATCTTCCGTCTCTGGCGTTTACGGCGACGCGCGAGTCGGGCTTGAGCGAGGAGGAGCTCTCGCACTTGAAGAAAGGCAGCGCGTTACTTCGCCTGCCCGTTGAGGCGCCGTCAAGGTCCACGAGTGGCGGCGAGCCCACAACGGCCGCCCTCCGACTGCTTCGGCGGTTGCCCGACGGCCGCGTCGGTGAACGCCCGTTGGCGGACCACGAGATCTGGGCCTCGCTCGACGAACTGATCGACGGAGACCGCAGCGAGTTGTGCGTTTTCGTGGTCCGAAGCTGGCAGCGACTGCACTGCACGACGGGAGTGACGCCGGCGCGCGAGCAGTCGCTGCGTGCGGTTGCGATGAGCATTGATGCGGCCGCAGCACGCGATCCGACGGACAGCAGCTCGGAATCGCTGGTGGCGCACCGGGATCTCTATCTGCGCTTTGAACTGGCGAGTCCAGAGTGGCGGTTGATCGCGTCGGAGCGTCGTGCGACGGCGCTCGCCCCCGCTTCCTCCGTAACCACGTCGCTGGCGATGCTGATCGCACTGGCCGCTGTCGGGGCGTTCGCGTTCGCGCACCGGCAGATCCGACGAGATACCATGCCGTTGGACGCGCTGCACGCAGCGACTCGTCGCGTAGCGGCAGGCGACCTGCAAACACAGGTCATCATCAGCGCGGGCGACGAGTACGGCGAACTTGCCACGGCGTTCAACGGGATGACGGGCACCCTGTCCCGGCAGATCACGTTGCTGCAGATCATGGATGACGTGGATGACGCGACCCTGCGCGAGCGGGACATCAGCGCCATCGCCGCCATCGCACTGGACGGACTGCGGCAAGTGCGTGGACTGGAGCGCGCTATCGTTGCCACACTGGACAAATCCAGCACGACGGCGGTCGCGTGCGCCATGATCGAGACGCCCGGCACCGTTGTGCATCGTCTGGCTGGAGTGTTCACGCCAGCGGAGCGTACGGCGATGCTGGCGCAGCCGAGACTGTGGGAACCGCCGGTCGAGCCGAGTGCCGACGCGAAGGCGGTGGTGAACGTCCATGCATCGCACAGTGGCTGGCTCCCGCCCGCACACACGGCGTCACGATTGGTGCTTCCGCTGGTGAGCGATGACGAGTTACTGGGTGCCATCGCTATCGATATCGACCCCGCGGCGGCGACGCGCAGTGAGGACGCGAAGGCGGCGCGGCGTATTGCCGACCGCGTGGCACTCGGCGTCGCCAACGTGCGCCTGCTCGACCGACTCGACTCGCTTTCGTCAGGGACGTTGCTCGCTTTCGCTCGCGCGATCGACGCCAACTCGCAATGCACTGCCGGCCACTCCGAGCGCGTGACACAGATGGCGCTCACACTCGGCCGGCAGCTGGGACTCGCGCAGAGCGAGCTCGAAATTCTCTATCGTGGTGGGCTCATGCACGACATCGGCAAGATCGGCATTCCATCCCACATTCTCGACAAGCCCGGACGCCTCACAGTCGAAGAGCGCGCGATGATCGAGAAGCATCCGGAAATCGGCGAGCGCATTCTGCGTCCCATTCCTGCCTTCGCCGACGCATTGAGCATCGTGCGGTCGCACCATGAGCGGGTCGACGGCACGGGCTATCCAGACAGGTTGAAGGGCGAGGACATTCCATGGCTGGCACGCATTCTTGCGGTGGCAGACGTGTTCGACGCCTTGGTGAGTGACCGGCCGTATCGCGCCGGCATGAGTCATCGTGCGAGCATCACCATCATCGAGCAGAGCGCGGGAACGCACTTCGATGCGCGCGTGGTGAACGCGCTGCTGGAGGTCCAGCAGAACAATCCATCGGCGCTGGCGCGCCGTGGCGCGATGCAGGAGCTGTCCATGCGCGGTGCTTCCCAGAGCAACAAGCCTCACAGCGAACTGGCGGCGGTGGCATGACTCGACCACGTAAGCGTATTCGTCGCGGCCATTTGCCGAATCCTGCGCGCAGCGCCGACGCAGCGCTGCCGCCGCCATCTGCGCTGGAAGACACGCCGTCGCCGATCAGCTCACGCATCGAAGTCAAGGGACTGGATCTGGAGCTGGTGTCGACGCCTCGGGTCGCGTCTCCGAAGGCGGCACGCTTGATATCGGCACCGCGCGCGTCCGTGGCATCCGCCGGTGACCTCTCGGCGGCGCTGGCCGACGCCATCATCGAGGCCAGCGAGCGGGCGGACGCAACGGAGGACGAGAACGTTACCCTTGGCGAGAGCGCCCTACGGCAATCGGAATCGCTGCGTACGGAGCTGACGCAAATTGGCGCCGTGCTCGATCTGCCGGCCAAGGCGGTGAATCGTCCGACGGCGGCATCGGTCGCGGCAGTCCGGCAATCACACGCGTTCACACTGAATCTTTCACAATGGATCGCGGGCGCCATCGTGTTCATCGGCGCGGGCATCGCCGCGGCCATGCTGCGCACCCCACCCCTGCCCACGCTGCCCCCCGAACTGCTCGGCGAATGGACCACGTCCAACCCGCAGTATCAGGGGCGACAGCTAGCGTTCGTCGAGTCGCAGATCGTCATGCGCGTTTCGGAGGACGCACCACTCACGCGCTATCCCATCATTGGCCTGACGTCGCACACGGTGGCCGACACCACCCTGCTGGGCCTGACGTATTCGACCGAGGGAGGCGAGGTGGAATTACACGCCCGTCTCGTGGGGCGCGATCGGCCATCACTGGTGTTCGACCGGCCGAGCGGGCTGGTGTGGGAGCGTCGTATCGAGTGATGGCGTCGCGATCAGCCGTAAGAAGCAACAGCAACTGACTGACGCTGATACGAACCGATCAACAGCTCAGATACACACAGAGACGCGAACAGTCGCGACGGTATGTTTTCGCGTGTTAAATCGGCGAAATCCCGCAGTTTCCGTGTACATCCGCGTCCAGCTGTTGCCGTTGCAGTGCGCCCCACAACTACATCTTGGGCGTCACCGCAGGCGGCGCAGCATTGATGAGATTGAGCAGAATGCGCGCCGCCCCAGGCACGCCGTTTGGCAACTGCCGAAATAACGCGAGCGTGACGTAGATGTAGCGGCCCTTGCCCAATGGTGTTTCAAGGAGTGCGCCGCGGTTCTCCGGTTCATCGGGATCGTTCATCGACAACAACGACGTATAGCGCGGATCGATCACACTCGGCATGTACGTCGCGCGCTCCTGCGCCCAGTCGGCCCAATCGGCATCGCCGATGACGTTGGGTAGCGTGAGCAGTCGCGCCTTGGGCTGCAGCAGCCGCACCGGTGCGTTTTCCATTGTCACGCGCGCCTGCGGACGCGTCCACTGCAGCGGATACGGCATGACCGCGTAACGGCTCATGTCCTGCGCGCCGTACTGCACCACCAAGGTGCCGCCGCGCCTCGCATAGTCGAGCAGACGGGGATTCTGCTTGACCAACTCGTCGTTCGCCTCATAGGCGCGCGGCCCAACCACGATCGCCGTGAAGCGCGATAGGTCGGTCGACGTGATCATCGACGGTTCGATACGCTCCACGTTGACATCGAGCTGCTGCAACGCCTCCGCGCCGCGATCGCCCACGCCAACGATATAGCCCACACGCGCACGCGGCGGGAGCTTCACGCTCACGGCCGACAGATACATCCCCGATGCGGCGTAAATTCGCTGCGCGTTGATGTGGTCGTAGTTGATCGTGAAGAAACCGGTCGTGGACACGACACCATCATGGTCGGCATACGCACCGAGCTGATGACGCCCGGGCGGCAACGTGCCGCGCAGCCGGAAGGTGATGGTGGCCGGCGCGCCCGGCATGAGTACCCGCGTGCGTTCGGCGGAGTCAGCGACCAATCCCTTGGGCAGGTCGAGCGTGACGGAGACCTTGGCTGCGCTGTCGTAGGCCGACTCCAGCCGAATGCGCAGGTCGCGCTCGACCGGTACACCGGCGCGGACATACTCGATCACGTTCTCCAGCCCGATCGTGATTCCCTTCACGGCGGCAACCAACACCTGCTGATCGCCCTTGATCGGGTCAGCGAAACGATTCACTACCGGCACCGCCACACCCACACGCACACCGGCAATTTCTAGATCAGCCCGCGCTATCGTGGCCGTGCGGTCCTGCTGCTGTGCTTCATCCAGTCCGTCGATGGGCGTCTGGAACCAGTCCTGCTGCTTGCGCCCGTTCACGCGCCACCACGGCGCCGTCTGCTCAAACGCCACGGCGTAGCGCTGCACGGTGGTGGCACTGTCCGGCGCGATTTCCGCCGTCATCGTCGCGCGCGGGCCAAGCGGTTGCGGATTATCGCGAATGCTCGCGTACAACAGCTTGACGGGCACATCGCCGCGATTGAAAACAGTGATGCTGACTGGCAGCGAATCGCCGATCGCGACCTTGGCAGCCTCGCGCACCGGGAACGTGGCCTTGGGAGCGGTGGCTTCCACCGCAACGCCGGCCGCGAGCACCAACGCCTGTTCGACGCGTGCGTGCGTGAGCGCCAGCGCATCGGTCAGTGCGGGGTCTGCGTCGGTCGAACGGCGCGCACCGAGCCGTGCCGGTGCACCGGAACGCATGGAGACGAGCATGGGCGGCGTGCTGCCAATGCCGGCACGGACTACGCGAATGAGACGTAGCGCGTTGGCAAGTGGCGCGACAATCGGTGTGGGATTCTCGGCGCGATACAACCGTCGCGCCTCGTCGATGAACTGCAGCGCGCTGTCCAGCGCCGGTTGCACCATCGCCGGTACCTTGCCGCGCAACGCCGACCACGTGGTATCCACGCCGTCAAATATCGAACGCTCGGTCGTTGAATCGGCCGGACCCACGCGGGCTGTTTCACGCAGCACGGCGCCAATGATCGCGCCCTTGCGCTGCAACACACCAAAGCCCTGCGACTTGTGCTGCGAGCGGCTTTCGGCCGCGATCTCGTAGTAGCTGCGACCGAGCAGCGGATCGTACTCACCCACATTCATGCGCAGCGACGCACCGGCCGGATTCTGCCGCGCACTGCGATAGAACTTGGACACGGTCCACGGCAAACCGTAGCCAGCCACCGGAAAGCGCACGGTGTCGGCCGACAGATCGTATGCCTCGCGCGCCAGCATTCCCGACACCTGATGATGTCCGTGGCCGTCGCGTGGTGTGCCGCTGAAAAAGCCCACCATGACGTGCGGCCGGAATGCGCGGACCACGCGGATCACGTCACCAAGAATGGAGTCCTTGGGCCAATGCGTGAAGGTTTCCTCGGCGTTCTTGCTGAAGCCGAAATCGTACGCGCGAGAGAAGTATTGGCGACCGCCGTCGATACGCCGCGCCGAGAGCAGCTCCTGCGTGCGGATGGCACCGAGTGCTTCGCCGAGTTCGTTACCGATGAGATTCTGACCGCCGTCGCCGCGCGTGAGCGAGAGATAGGCGGTTTCCACGTGGCGACCACGCGTGAGCCACGCGATGAACGGCGTGTCTTCGTCGTCGGGGTGCGCGGCGACCGTGAGCACGCGCCCGGTGGTGCCCAATCCGGCCAGCACTGAGCCCAGCGCGGCGGCGCCGCGTTCATTCGTGCCGCCGGCCTGCGCCGCGATCGTACCACGTGGCAGCACCAACGCACCAACGAGGAGCGCCGCAGCAATCGCTGCGGCGCCCGGGGTGCGTCGAGGGGCGGAGTGACGCCAGCGCGTCACTGGCCCACCTGCATGGCCTGTCGTTCCACGGCCACGTCGCCGGTATCGAGCGCCGATGCGACAATGCGCGCCTGCTCAAGATCGTGTGCGTCCTTGTAGCCTTCCGCCGGGCTGGCCCGCTCGGGGCGACCGACATAGCGCACACCCACCGCCGCGCCCGCCGAGGCACGCAGCCGCGGCTGCACGTACGTCCACGCGCCCTGGTTCTTCGGCTCTTCCTGCACCCATACGACCTGTTCGACCGCCGGATACAGATCCATCACGCGCGCGATCTCTTCGTGCGGCCACGGATACAGTTGTTCGACACGCACCAGCGAGACGCTCGCGTTACGAGTCGCGGCCATCGAGAGATCGTAGTAGACCTTGCCCGTGCAGAACACAATGCGCCGCACGTCGTCGCGGTGCTGCGACGCGATCGGATCGTCGATCACCGGCAGGAACGACCCGGTGGCCAGATCGTCCAGCTTCGACGCCGCCTGCGACAGTCGCAACAGCGACTTGGGCTGCATGCACACCAACGGGCGACGATTGGTGCGCAACGCCTGCCGTCGCAGCAGGTGGAAATACTGCGCCGGCGTGCTGCAGTACGCGACGGTCATGTTGCCTTCGGCGCACAGCTGCAGGAATCGCTCGAGACGGGCGCTGGAGTGTTCCGGCCCCTGTCCTTCGTAGCCGTGCGGCAGCAGCATCACCAATCCGGAGTCGATCCCCCACTTGGCCCGATCGGCCGCAATGAACTGATCGATGATCGGCTGCGCCACGTTCACAAAGTCGCCGAACTGCGCTTCCCACAGTGTGAGTGTATCGGCGGCGACGGTGCTGAAGCCGTACTCAAACGCCAACACGGCCGTTTCGGAGAGCGCCGAGTTGTAGATCTCGAATGCACCGCGCACCCCTTCGAGATTGGCGAGCGGCGCATACTTGGCGCCGGTCTCCACGTCGTTCAGCACCGCGTGCCGATGTGAGAACGTGCCACGCTCGGCGTCCTGGCCGGTCATGCGCACCGACATTCCTTCCACCAGCAGCGATCCGAAGGCAAGCGCCTCCGCGTGTCCCCAATCGATGCCGCCGGCGTCACCCATCGCTTCACGGCGACGCTCCAATTGCTTGGCCAGTCGCGGATGTGGTGTGAGTGACGCGGGCCACGTGAGCAGCGCCTCGTTCAGCCGCTGCAGCCGGTCCGCGGCGACCGCGGTGACGACGAGCTTGGCCGGCGGCAGTGTTTCGGCGGGCCACGGCGCGTGCGTTTCGTTGGCCAGCAGCGACGCCTTGAAGCGCGAGTGAATCGCGGCAAACCGGTCTGACACCTGCTTTTCGATCGCGGCCGCTTCGTCGTCGGTGAGAATGCCTTCGGCCACGATGCGCTTGGCCCACGCCTGCGGCACCGTAGGATGCGCCTTGATCAGGGCGTAGCGGTTGGGCTGCGTGTACGTGGGCTCGTCACCCTCGTTGTGCCCGTGGCGGCGGTAGCCCACGAGATCGATCAAGACGTCCTTCTTGAACTCGGCGCGATAGGCACACGCCAGACGCACCGCGGTGATGCACGCCTGCGCATCGTCCGCGTTGACGTGAATGATCGGAATCTCGAAGCCCTTGGCCAGATCCGACGAATAGAACGTGGAACGCGCGTCGGACGGATCGGTGGTGAAGCCGACCTGATTGTTCACGATGATGTGAATCGTGCCACCGGTGCGGTACGCGTTCAGTCGCGAGATGTTGAGCGTTTCGGCGACGATCCCTTCGCCCGGAAACGCCGCATCGCCGTGAATGGCGACAGGAAGCACCAGACTTTCATCACGCACGGCCGGATTCCCGGGCAGTCGCTGCAGCGCCCGCGCCACCCCTTCCAGCACCGGGTTGACGACTTCGAGGTGCGACGGATTGGGCACCAGCCGCAGCCGCACCTCGTGTCCGTCCACTTTGCGCACGCCGGCATAGCCGAGATGGTATTTCACGTCGCCGGTGGCATTTTCATCGGCGTGATCGTGACGTCCCTCGAATTCCGCGAACAGCGTTTCGTACGGCTTGCCCATCACGTTGGTGAGCACGTTCAGCCGGCCGCGATGTGCCATGCCAATCACCACTTCACGCGCCCCAAACCGCCCGGATTCGGTAATCATCTCGTCGAGCATCGGGATGAGCGTGTCCGTGCCTTCCACCGAGAAACGCTTGTAACCCACGTACGCACGCCCCAGAAAGCGCTCGAGTCCGTCGACTTCGTTGAGTCGGTGCAGCACCGCCTTCTTTTCGTCGGGCGTGAGGGCGCGGGTGATCACCCCATCGCGGAACGCCACGCGGAACCACTCGCGCTCGGCGTCCGTGTGCAGATGCCACACTTCGTAGCCGATGCGCTCCGAGTAGACCTTACGCTTGCGACGGATCGAGTCGGCGGCCGTGGCAAATCGCGGATCGCCCAACGCCTCGCCCGGAATGAGCTCCAGGTCGGCTTCGGTGAGGCCGTGATATTCCGCGCTCAGTTCGTCCGCGCCCGGCGGTGACGCGCCCAGGGGATCGAGCTGTACCGCGAGGTGGCCGTAGTTGCGGATTGCCTGCTGCAGGGAGGCCGCACCGGCCACCTTGTGCAACATCTCGAGCGAGTAACCGCCGCCCTGAGCTGCGGGTGAGACCCCGCTCGAGCCGGTCTGGCCGGCGAAGAGGGCCTCCGCCATCGCGAAGTATTGGCGCCATGTCTCGTCCACGCTCTCGGGACTCTGACGATAACGCTCGAACTGTTCAGCGACGACGCCGTCGTTGAAGACGCTGGTGATTGCAGACGCGTTCATAGTACGCGCAATCTAACGGCGCGCTGGGAGGCGGATAGGTCGTCGACTGGACCTCCCTGACGGACATCCCGTACGCGCAGCACCCCCCGCACGCCGTCCGGAGATGGCCTGCGGGGGGTGAGAAATGGTGTGCCCTGCGAGACAGCGCTCTGAAGCGAGGCCGTTACGGAGCGACCACGTTCAGCGTGAGCGTCACCGTCTTGGCCGTCTCACCCGGCGACGTGCCGGTGAGGGTCAGCGTATACTGGCCGACCGGCGTGGCGAAACCCACGATGAGCTGCATGTCGGTGCTCGTCGCCGCCCCGGTCAACGTCGGGTTGGTGATCTGCACGGTGACAGGCTGCGGGGCACCGGTTACGACGAGCGACACGGGGCCGGTAAAGCCGGCCATGCGGCCCACGTTCACGGCCACCTGACCGGAACGCCCCTGCTGCACCGTGAGCACGGTGGGCGTCGCCGACAGGCTAAAGCCCGAACGCGCGGCAACGGCAACGGTCGTCGTCGCACTCGTCGAGACCACCCCGGCGCCCGTCGCGCGGACGGTCAACCGCACCGAGGACGCGGCCAGCGTGTCCGACGTGACGATGATCAGCTGTGCCGAATCCTGTCCCGCCAGCAGCGAGTCGCTGCTGAACGAGGCCTGCACTCCGGCTGGGGGCGCGCTGTCCAGCGCCAACCGCACGACGTCTGCGAACGGAGCCGTGCGCACAACGCGGACCGTGGTGCGAATCGTGTCACCGGCCGTCGTCGACAGTGACGCCGAGCCGATCGTCAGTGCAATGGAACCGCTCGGCGTGATGCGCAGGAGCACGCGACCCGACTGCGCGGCCACGCCCGTTCCCGTCGCGCGGATGGGCAACGAGTAGCTGCCGGGCGCTGCACTGGCGGAGACCACAAACGCTAGCGTGGTGGAATTGCCTGCCACCGGAGACGCCGGTGTGAAGCTTGTCGCCACACCAGCCGGCAACGAGTCCACCGCGAACGTCACGGCACCCGAGTAGCCACCGGCGCGGGTGATGTTGAGCTGCGTCGACACGTTCGTGCCCTGCGCGGTCGTGATCGAATCCATTGACGTGGTGAACGAGAACGACGCAGGACGGCGCACGGTCAATGCGATGCTGGCACTGGCCTGCGCGACACCGGCGCCCGAGGCGAGGATGCGCACCGTGCGCACTCCCGTGTCCGCCGACGCTGCCGTCACGATGGTCACGCGTGCGGAGTCAGAACCGGCGGCCAACGATGCGGGGGCGAAGCGTGCCGTGATGCCGCTGGCGTTGGTCGTGTCGAGCGAGAACGTCACCGCGCCGGCGAACGGCGCCGTGCGCTGGATGACCAGCGTGGTGGTCGAGCTATCGCCCGGCGCGATGGTCAACGCCGCAGGCGTCGACGCGATGGAAATGCTGCCCGTCGCGACGACGGTGACGCGCAACGTTTTGGTGGAATCGGCCTGGCCGGTCGCAGCGCCGCGAATCGCGAGCGGGTACGTACCGGCCGCAACCGTGGATGCAACGTTGACCGAAATAATCGTCGAATCACCAGCGACGGGAGATGCCGGCGCGAACGTGGCCGTGATGCCAGCGGGAAGACTGACGACACCGAGGGTCAAGGCGCCGGTGGAACCACCGGTGCGCGAGACACGCACCCTGGCGGTGCCGGTTTGTCCCTGTCGCACCGACAACGAGTCGGGCGTCAGTGCGAACGACACGCCGGAGACGGCTGGTGCAACGACGCTGAGTACCATCTGAACGGGGGCGGACTGCACGCTGCTGCCGTTGGCGCGCACTGTGATCGGCGTGTTGCCGGCAGGTACCGCGGCAATGGCCGTGATCAACATCTGTGCAGTAGATGTACCGGCAGGCAGAGGCTGCGGCGAGAACGACGCGGTGACACCGGTGGGCAATCCTTCGACCGCGAAGGTGACGGGATCGTTGAGCCCGGCGCTACGTGTGACGGTCAATGAAACGGTGGCCGGTGCACCACCGGCGTTGACGGACGGAGTGGCGGTCGATGCGGACAGCGCGATACTCGGATTGGGCTGCGGGCCCGCCGGATCGTCGTCGGAGCATCCGGCAAGCACTGTCGCCGTCGCGAAGGCAAGTAACAGTTTGCGCATGATGAGTATGGTTTTGAATGAGTCGAACGCGGTCACGACATGTGCCGCCCGCATCTACACACTCACACATGCGCACATATTCTCCAGCGTTCTACATCACAGTCGATGCACATTGTGCGTGTGAACGCGTGTTGTCTGTCACGCACGCGTGCACTGCAGACGCCGCTTCAGTGGAGCACACGTAACGATCGCATTACATCACAGTGCCAACCAATAGTTCGTGCAGCCGATCACACACTGAACACATGAGCGACGCCGCGCGACTGCAGCCGCAATGCCACGGTGCAATCAGTCGACTGCACGAGGCGCGCGCGTTACGGGCAGCACCAGAGTGAACACGGAACCATCGCCCGGTCGTGAGACCACTTCCACGCGGCCGCCGAGCATCGTTGACAACCGTCGACAGATGTACAAGCCGAGGCCGGTGCCGCTGTGACGACGTGTCGGCACATCTTCGAGCTGCGAAAAGGGACGAAACAGCCGCTGCAGATTCGCCGTCTCGATTCCAATGCCGGTATCGCGCACGGCGAACCGCACGGTGGGCGTGCCATCGCCCGACGGCGAGCCGCGACTCAGCTTCACCAACACTTCACCGTGCTCCGTGAACTTCACCGCGTTCTGACACAGGTTGAGCAGGATCTGTCGCACACGCGCTTCGTCCGTGCGGATGTCGGGCAGTCCCTCTTCCATTTCGACCCGCAACTCGATCCCCTTCTCGCGCGCCAACGGCTCCACGAATGGCAGCAGCGAATCAAGTAACTCGGCCAGGCGCACCGGACCGTCGTGCGCCGTGAGCCGATCGGCCTCGAGCGAGGCATATGTAAGGATGTCCTCGATCAGCGCGCCAAGGTGACGACCTACCGTACGGAGTCTCATAATCACGTCGCGCTGCGGCGGCGAGAGCGGACCCAGGATCTCGTCCTCCAACAGTTCACCGTAGCCCTCGAGCGCCGTGAGCGGCGTGCGCAACTCATGCGACAGCGTTGCCAGCAGACTCGTCTTGGCCGCATCGGCCGACTGCGTTTCTTCAAGCAAGCGCGCCTTCCACAGTGCGAGCGATGCCAGGTCGGCCACAGTGCCCAGCCGTTCCTCGTCCAGCTCGTCGAAGGCCGGCTGCCCGCTGTTGCGAAAGACGGACAGCACGCCAAGCAACTGGTCTTGTGCCACCAGCGGCAGCACGAGAATGGGACCAATGCCAAGGCGCGGCAGCAACTCCGCAAAGAGCGGTGAACTTTCGCTCGGCGACGCCACGGCGATCGTCCGCTTTTCGGCGGCCACGCGTCCCGTTATCGAGCCACTCAACGGAAAGCGGAGTCCTTTCAGCTCCGTTCGCTCGCCCGTCACGGCAATGAAGGTGCCCGTGTCCCCGTTGATCTCCGCGACGGAGGCACCACTCGCCCGGCCGCGCGCCGTGGCCGCTTCGCACAGCGTCAGCAGCACCTCTCCGGAGTTAGTGCCCGCGGCCAGCGCGCGCGCGACGGAGCGGAGCGTGCCAAGCGCGGCGGTGCGATCGATCTCAGGGACGGCGTGCTGGTCGGACATGGGCATTCGGGAACAGTCGCACGGGGCAAAAGGGTTGGCGACCCATGAAGTCATCGAAGAAGGGCCGGAGCGGTGACCGCCGCAGCGAAGGCAGCACCAACGGGCATCCCGACAAGTTGTGCGCGCGGTGCGGACGCCCGTTTGCGTGGCGCAAGAAGTGGGAGCGGGACTGGGACTCGGTGCGCTACTGCAGCGACCGGTGTCGCATGGGTAAAGGCGCCGCCGATCCGGCCTGACGGATCAGGGCAGACGGATCAGGGCACGACGCCCAGCGGCCACTCGCGCCCGAGTCCGGTCATCAGCTCCGCGATGAGCACGATCCCGTCCCACAGATTCTGGATGCGCAGGTTTTCGTTGGGCGCGTGCTGACTGTTGTCGGCGTTCACCATCGGCACGGTGATAACGGTCGCGCCAAGCGCGTCGACAAAGTGAAAGAGCGGCAGCGACCCGCCAAGGATGGGGAGCACGAACGGTTCGCGGCCGTAGCTGCGGGCCATCAGGCGCTTGACCGCACCCACGGCCGGCGTAGTCGCCGGCACGCGCACGCTGGTATAGCCGCTGTCCCATCGTACATAGGCCGTGCGCGAGCGATCAGTCGCGCGCGCCGCATCGTTCTCATTCGCCACCACGGTGTAGCCGAGAGAGCGCAAATGCGCATCGAGCAATTGACGGATGCGGGCTGGCTGCTGGTCGGGCACAAGACGGAAATCGATCGAGACGCTGGCGGACGTGGGGACGGCGTTGGTCGCTCCTGCGCCGACGCCGCCGGCACGGATACCACGCACGTTGAGCGCGGGAAGCATGATCCGTTCGCCGAGCGCGGCGTTGTCCGCCTCGGTGTGCGTGAGTCCGAGTGATTTACGCACGGAATCATCGCTGACCGACAAGGCCCGCGCCGACGCGCGATCCTCGGCCGTGATCGCCGGCACATCGTCGTAGAAATTCGCGATGCGCACCCGGCCATCGGTGTCGCGCATCGATGCGATGAACTGCGCGACCGCGACCGCCGGATTGGGCGCCCAGTTGCCGTAGTGACCGCTGTGTAGTGCGCGGTTCGCGCCATAGAACGTGACATCCACCCCTGTCACCCCGCGCACGCCCAGCACGAGCTGCGGCGCACCACTCACATGCATCGGCCCGTCGAAGAACAGCCACGCGTCGGCGCGCAGTGCCTCCTTGTGCTGCCGCAACTGCTCGCCGAGATGATCGTTGCCC
>JBBQSM010000112.1:0-15039 GCA_038234895.1 Gemmatimonadales bacterium | reverse complement strand
GCTCTCGCTGGTGGCGTTCGTGCTCACGCTCTTCCGTCTCCCCGAATCGCTGCCGCCCGACAAACGCGCCGCCAAGGGGAGCAAGCGGCCCAGTCTCGTGTCGCAGTTCAAGCGTCCCGTGCTGCGCGACCTGCTCATGTCGACGGTGATCGTGGTGGCTGCTGTGGCGCTGTTTCAGAGCACGCTCGCGCTCTTCGCGGCCGAACGTTTGCAGGTGGGGCCGCGCACGCTCGGCTGGATTTATGGGTTCGTCGGCGTGATTTCGGTGGCCGTGCAGGCGGGCGTGATCGGGGTACTCACCAAACGCTTCGGTGCGGCCAATCTCACCCGGGTGGGCACGCTGCTCATCGCGGCCGGCCTGGCGTGTATTCCGCCCGTGCAGTCGGTGTCGGCGCTGCTGGTCGGACTCGCCATCTTCGGGGTGGGATCGGCGCTCTTCAATCCCAGCATGAGTGGACTGGTGGCCGCGACCGCCGCCCCGCATGAACGCGGCACCGTGCTTGGTGCCTATCAGAGCGCCGCGTCGCTGGGGCGGGTCATCGGTCCGTTTCTGGCCAGCGCCGTCGCACGGGCCAGTTCACTGTCGTGGCCGTTCATTCTGGGGTCGTTCGTGTCGCTGGTGGGGGTGCTGCTCATTCACACGCGGCCGCGGGCGGTGGCACCAGACGCGGAGACGGCACCGCCCGCGGCGTAGACGCGCCGCGACCTAACACGCGTCGGACTACCGGCGCCTATCGCAGCACGCCGGGCGTATCTACCCGCCGGAACGCGGTGAACGCGTCGAACGCATTGCGATTCCAGAGATCGTCGAACGCCTCCTGATCGTACGCGCTGTCGCGTGCGCCAGTGAATGCGCCATCGAAGGCGCCATCCGCCGTCCCGAACGTTCCCGCCCCGCCGGCGGGCGTCATGGTGTAGTTCTCGGGTGGCAACTGCCGCGCGAGATACTGCACGAAATAATCCCACCGGCGGCGGATGAAGTACGGCTCGTTCAATCCGTGCGCCCGATTGGGGGCCATGACGAGATCGAACGTCTTGTTCGCCTTGATCAATTCATCGATGAGCTGCACGGTCATGGCAGGATGCACATTGTCGTCCATGTCACCGTGCATGAGCATGAGATGCCCGCGCAGATTGGCTGCGTACGTCTTGTTCGCCGACGCCGTGAAGTTGTCCTCGCCGCGACGCAGCGTGTCGCGTGTGAGGAGCCCCTGGTACTTCTCCGACCAGTAGATGTTGTACGACCGGTTGTCATGATTGCCGGCGCCGGACACGGCCACCTTGAAGAATTCCGGATAGCGCAGAATCGCATCGGTGCTGGCGAATCCGCCGCCCGAGTGCCCGAAGATGCCCACGCGCTCGACGTCGATGAAGCGGTGACGCGACGCCAGTTGCTTGATGGCGGCGATGTGATCGGGCAACCCGTTGTCGGTGAAGTTGCCGTAGTAGTTGTCGTGGAACGCCTTGCTCCGCCCCGGCGTACCCAGATGGTCGATCTGCACCACGATGAATCCGAGTTCGGCCAGCGCAAACGGCTCGCCGCTGTGCTTGAAGGTCCACGCGCCCACCGATCCCACCTGCGGGCCCGGATAGATGTGCGAGATGATCGGATAGCGCTTCGTGCTGTCGAGCTGCTGCGGCAGATACATCACACCGTGAATGTCCGTTGAACCGTCGCGCGCCTTGGTGGT
The DNA here is from genome assembly GCA_038234895.1 of Gemmatimonadales bacterium. Taxonomy (GTDB): domain Bacteria; phylum Gemmatimonadota; class Gemmatimonadetes; order Gemmatimonadales; family Gemmatimonadaceae; genus Gemmatimonas. The sequence continues at coordinate 13,348 of JBBQSM010000112.1, read as the reverse complement.
AAACGGCATGGCGCGCTTCCATCCAAGAGCGGCGAGCTGCGACACGTCGGCTTTTTCGAGCGTGCGGATGATGCGTCCCGTGGCCGCATCGCGCAGCACGGTCACCGGCGGCGTATCGATGGTGCTGTACTTGTCCACCACGAAACGGCCGCTCGGACTCATCGAGAGCTCGTGATTGGCGACCTCCGTGGAAAGCCGCGCGAGCGAGCTTCCGTCGAGCGCGATCTTGTACAAATGCGTGTTGTACACGAGTTCGTCCGTCTCGCGACCGCGCGCCGAGAACCAGACCGTGCGTGTGGCTTCGTCTACGTGCAACACCACGCCCACCTGCCACGGTCCGCGCGTGATCTGGTTCTTCACCGAGCCGTCGCGATTGAGCAGCCACAGGTGCCCATACCCGTCGCGTTCCGACCACCACACCACTTCACCGCTCTTGAGCACGTGCCAGCTTTCCTGGTCGCGTGGACTGGCGATCTCCACGTACGTCTTGCCCGTGTCTTTCGCAATGAGCGTTGCCTTTCCCGTCCCGGCGTCCGCCTCGAGCAGGTACGCCGCCTTGGACGCCCGCGCGATCCCGCTGATGTACGCCTTGTCGGAGCCGGGTGCCCACACCGAATCGCGCAACGAACCATTGATGCTGGCCAGCGTCATGGTCACCGGCAACTGCACTTTCGTGCTCGTCTTGGCGGCGACATCGATGATATAGAAGTTGGGCACCGGAACAATGCTGTCGCCCGGCAGCGCATACGGCTGCGTGAACAGCCGCGGACGTTGCGACGTGTACGACACGTATGGCATCAGTCCGACCTTGCGTTCATCCTGTCGCGTGACAATCAGCTTCTTGGAGTCAGGCGACCAGCGTAGGGTCGGCCGGCGGCCGAGTGGGTTGGGGCGCAACGCCTGCTGCGGGCGAATGGCGACCACGCCGTAGCTGAAATACTCCTCGCCGTCGGTGGTGAGTCGCACCGTGTCCTTTCCGCCGCGCGACCGCACGTACAGATCGTTCTTCATGGCAAACGCCTCGAGCTTCTTGTCGGGCGAGAGAACGAACGGCGCCTCGTTGTACGTCGTATCCTTGGCCACGCACGTGTACTGCACGATATCGCAGGCGAATTGCCGCTTGCCGGTGCGGAACTCGATCGTGCGCTCATCATCGCCGTCGTTACCGAAGCGGAATGCGCGAAAGGGCAACCGGTCCGGATCAAAGGCCGTGTCGGCGGCCACGCTCATCACGGCGGCCAATCGCGCATTGTCGAACAACAGGCTGCGCGTGTTGGTGACCGGATTGATGACGACATAATCGGCACCGGTGCGCGTCTTGTTGCGATACCAGAAGCGGTTGCCGTCCTTGAACCATTGCGGCGCGACTTCGTCGCCGGTCACGAGACGGGCCGCATTCCACGGCAACAGCTGTTCGGCACGCGCGTAGTCCACCGCGGTGACCTGCGCCTGCGAGACACCGGGGTGCGCGACCGCGAGTGCGGAAAGCAGCAGCGCCACGCGGGGGGAGAGTGGGGATCGAGCCATCGAACGTTCCGTCGGCAGAGTGAAGTGATGCGCGTCGTGAAAACGGGGACGCACGCGATTGCATGCATCCCCATCTTCGCGCCGAACACTGCCGAACGCTACGGCACCACTATCGCCGACCCGCTCAGGGAATCGCGCCGCCCAGCACACGCTTCACCAGCGCACCCTTGGCCAGCATCGACGCCGCGTCGATCGAGTTGATGATGTAGACGGTTTCCGCCGGCACGCTGCTCGGGTAGCGCTGCACGAACGTCGCACCGGTCATGGCATCGGGGAGGGTGACCAGCTCCACCTTGGCCGGCTGCACATTCAACGCTGCCGGATCGGTGAGCGGACGGAACGAGCGAATGGCCGCGTCCACTTCGCCACCGCGCGCGTTGGCCGCTGCCGACGTCATGATGCCGTACATGAGCATCGTCTGCCCCTGATGCTGGACGGCGCCCACCTGTCCAACCAACACGCCGGACTCCGTCTGCGCTTCGAACGTCGCCATAGCCGCCGGCAACCCGTTGATGGTCGTGTTGCCGCTCTGACGCACCACGATCCCCTGCTGCGACGTGAACTGCTGCACCGCCTGCGCCGGTGTGCCTTTGCCGAGCGCGAGCTGTAGCTGCGCCACGTTGTCCGGGCTCTGCGACACGACCGCTTCCGGCATGTTGGCGCTCCTCCACCCGCTCGGGAAGTTCAGCACGAACTTCATGTCGGGGTGGAAGAACGTGGTGCCCTTGAAGTAGCCGTTGCGCGGATTGTCGCCAAAGACCATTCCCTGCACCACGCGCAGGTAGCCATCACGATTGACGGTTTTGTTGGCCAGCGCGCCGCTGGGTAATTCAGCGACACGCGCCTCCGCCCGTTGCACGCGATTGCCCGGATCGGGATGCGTGCTCTGCCACTCCGGTAGCCGCTCCCCTCCGCCCGAGAGCCTGCCGAGCGTGGTGAATACCTTGGGTGCCTCGCGCACATCGAAGCCCTGCGCCAACGAATACTTGAAGCCCAAAGCGTCCGCCTGCAGTTCATCGTCGCGTCCGAACTTGAGGAAGAGCAGCCCTGCGCCGGTGCCCAGCAGGTCGCCGTACTTGGCGGCGGTCGAGGAGAAGACCGTCGCGCCGACGAGTCCGATCTGGGCCAACTGCTGCTTGCTCATGGCGGCAACGGTGTGCTTGGCCGTCACATGCCCGATCTCGTGCCCGATCACTTCCGCCAACTGCGCTTCGCTGGTCAGATGTGTCATGAGCCCGCGCGTGACGAAGATGAAGCCGCCCGGATAGGCGAACGCGTTCACCGCACCATCGTCGAGCAAATGGAACTCCCACGGCAGACTCGGACGCTCCGACTTGGCCGCCATGGCCATGCCGATCCGCTTCACCATCGCGACCGCGTCGGGCTTGTTGAGCTCCCCGACGCGCTGCAAATCGGCGGACGACGCTTGCTTGCCCATCGCGATCTCTTGCGACTGCGAGATCAGCGACAGCTCGCTCCGACCGGAAACAGGATTGGTGGCGCAGGCGGCAAGCAGGAGCGCGGGAAGAGCGCGCAGTAGGGTTTGTCTCATGCCGGACGAGACTCGCAAGAAGGGTGCCGTCACCGTGCCGTCACAGTGCCGCGAAGGGCTGCTCGAGACTTGGCGATTGCGGCGTCATCAGCTCGGCGCCGTTCTCGGTGATCACCATGTCGTCTTCGAGGCGAATGCCGAATTCGCCCGGAATGTAGATGCCAGGCTCATCGGAAAAGACCATACCCGGCGCCAGCGGCAACGTGTTCCCGCGCACGAGATACGGCCACTCGTGTCCGTCCATGCCCATGCCGTGGCCCACGCGGTGACTGAAGTACTTGTAGTCCGGGCCAAAGCCGGCATCGACGATCACTTTGCGCGCGGCGGCATCCACCGCTTCGCACGGCACGCCGGGGCGCGCGGCCTTGAGCGCCGCGGCCTGCGCGCGATGTTCGATCTCGAACACATCCTTCATGCGCTGCGTCGGCTTGCCAAGTACGAACGTGCGGGAAATGTCAGAGCTGTAGCCCTCTACCTTGCAGCCGCCGTCGATGAGCAGGATGCTCCCTTCGCGTACGACCTGCGGTGTGGTCGACCCGTGCGGCAACGCGGAGTACTTGCCCACCTGCACGCCCGCCGAGCCGGTATAGCCGAGCTGCGTGTGCGCGAGCTGCACGAGGCGCTGGAACTCGTCCTGCGTCATCCCTTCCTTGAGCGATTTCCACGCCGCTTCGTATGCTTTGTGCGTCACGTGGTTCGCGAAGCGCATCAGCTCCACTTCGTGCGCGTCTTTGATGATGCGACAACCGGCGGTGACCGGCGTACCGGTGACCACATTCACATTCGGGATGTGCGCCGCGCCGTCGCTGAACTGAAAGCGGACGGTTTCTTCGGCGCCGATGGTCGCGGTGCTGAGCCCGCGCGCCTTGAGTCCCTGCGCGATGAGCGCGTACGGATTTTCATGCTCTTCCCACGCGTACACCGTGGCATCCTTGCCGAGCGGTCCGAGACGCGCCTGCTCCATGGCGCGCTCTTCCTCGAACTTGGGCGTCACGAGAAACGCACTGCCGTTGGCCGGAATGATCGCGGCGAGCAGTCGTTCGCTGAGTCCCCAACGGATGCCGGTGAAATACTCCATCGACGTGCCGCCAGTAAGCATCAGCGCGTCGATCTTGTTGGCTTTCATCAACACGCGCGCCCGCTCAAGGCGACCGCGGCGTTCATCCACGGAGATGGGCTTCATCTTGCCGCGCATCGACGTGAGTGCCTTGATGGCCGGCGGCATATCGCCGGGCTGCTGGGCCTCGCCGTGATCATCCTGTGCGTGTGACGACGACGCGCCTAACGACAGGCCGGCGATGGTAGCGGCGGAAGCGCCGAGGAAGGTGCGGCGAGTAGTCATGGCAGGCGAGGTGAGCGTGGGCGGTGGGAGCGCGAACGCGCGCCCGGAATTTTTGCGACGAGGTGTCCTGCGAGGATACGGCCAACACCCACCGTTACGCGAGTGGCTCGGTTGACTTGCGACGTATTGGTCTTTGCTTTTGGGCAGCAGTACGTCGTCTCCCACCTTTCGAGGACCCTTTGCTCCCTCCACAGCTCCGACGTGCCTCCCTGCGGACGGTTTTCCGCATGCTGGCACTCCTGACCGCTCCAGCCCTGACCATACTGCCTGCAGCGACCGTTGCCGCGCAGTCTACGGGTACCATTGCCGGCCGCATCACCGACGCGGACAACGGGCAACCGATTGTCGCCGCCCAGGTCACCGTCAACAACACCCAGCTCGGCCGCTCCACCGGCGACGACGGGCGATTCACCATCCCCGGCGTCACCGCCGGATCGGCCACCATCACCGTGCGCCGCATCGGGTATCTGCAGCAGACCCGCACCGTAGCCGTGACCGCCGGCGGCACGGTGACCGTGGATCTGGCGCTGGCCAAGAGCAGCGTCTCACTCACTGGCGTCGTCGTCACCGCCACCGGCGAGGAGCGCAAAAAGGAAGTCGGCAACGCGGTTACCACGGTCGGCAGCGCTGATTTCGAACGCGGCGGCGTGGGAAACACGCAGCAGATTCTGCAGGGTCGCTCGACGGGCGTGACGGTGCTCGCCAATGGCGGCAATCCGGGCGCCGGCGGCACAATCCGGTTGCGCGGCGTCAACTCCATCACGCAGGGGAACCGCCCACTCATCTACGTGGACGGCGTCCGTATCTTCAACGGCAACTCGCCAACGGGTGTGTCGTCGCGCCAGTCCGTGTCGCCGCTCAACGACATCGCAGCGTCGGACATCGACCGCATCGAAGTGGTGAAGGGGCCGGCGGCCACGACGCTGTACGGCACCGAGGCCTCGGGCGGCGTCATCCAGATTTTCACCAAGCGTGGCCGTGAAGGGCCGCCCGCCTGGACGGTCGAAGCGGCCGGTGGCATCAACAACATGGGCGATTTCGGCCCGCGCTCCGACCCGACGCGCATGTTCCTGCGCGAGTGCCGTGGCCCGAACATGGTCGATGCCAACGGCGTCGCCTTCGAGGACCCCACCTGCCCGGCCAGCGGCTCGTGGCTCAAGAGCGGCTTCATCGGCCGCTACGCCCTCGGCGTGCGGGGCTCCGGCAGCGGCATCAACTACGCGCTCTCGGGCAATCTCGAGAACGAAGCGGGTGTCTTGCGCGTGGGCAGCAACAAGACCGGCGGCCTGCGTGCCAACATCGGCTTCTCGCCGAGCAAGACGACCACGCTCGCGCTCAACTCGTCGTGGCAGCGCCGCAATACGGCCATGATCTCCGACGGTAACAGCGCCGACGGCTTTCTGCTGAACGTCTCACGTGGCCCGGGCTCGAATTTCAAGGGCGGCGGTTGTAGCACCGCAACGATCGTCTGCGTCGTCAACGACACGATGTTCTCCAAGGCCAATACGATCGGCGGAGATCACTTCATCCTCGGCGGTACCGCCACGTGGAATCCGCTGACCAGTGTCACCAACCGTCTCGCCGTCGGTATCGACTACAACAACACCGATCAGCGCACCATCAACCCGTTCGGCTACCTGCGCACACCCACGGGCCAGTACTTCCAGACGCTCTGGAACCGACAGCTGATCACGGTGGACTACGCCACGTCGTGGAAGCAGACCTACTCGAGCCAGTTCACCGGTACGACATCCTTCGGCGGACAGCTCTTCGACAGCCGGCTCAATTCCACCGATCTGCAGTCGGACAACTTCGCCGGCCCGGGCACACCGACGCTGGTATCCGGGTCGCTACGTCAGATCACCGGCGTGGATCAACAGCGCGTGATTAACGCCGGCTTCTTCGTGCAGCAGATGATCGGCTGGCGCGACCGCATGTTCGTCACGCTCGGCAACCGCACCGACGGCAACAGTGCGTTCGGTCAGAGCTTCGGCTTGCAGAACTACCCCAAGGCCAGCCTGTCCTATGTGCTCTCCGATGAGTCGTTCTGGCCGTCCAACCTGGTAGAAACGTTCAAGTTCCGAGCGGCTGTCGGTGAAGCGGGTAAGGCACCCGGCGCCTTCGACGCAACGCGTACCTGGAACCCGATCGCCGCCGAGGGCGGACAGTCGGCGTTCACACCGGGACAGCTGGGTAATCCGAACCTCGGCCCTGAGCGCACGCGTGAGACGGAGCTTGGCTTCGACGCCGGCCTGCTCAACGGGCGTGTCGGTATGGTGTTCACGTATTTCAACGCGCGCACCAGCGACGCGATCATCAACGTCGCCTATCCGCCGTCGCAGGGCTTTTCGGCCAATCAGCCGGAGAACGTGGGCGAGATCGTGAACAAGGGTATCGAAGCGCAGCTCTCCGCCAACTTCGAACCGACGAGCTGGGCACGCGTTGACGCGCGCCTGCAGTACACCAACGTGAAAGGCGAGGCGACGAATCTCGGCGGCCGCGTACTGACCATCGATGCACTGTCACGCAGCTACGTACAGGAAGGACTTCCGTTGCCGGCGTACGTGGGACTCCGCGTTGCAAATCCGGATGCGTTCGAAGCGCCAGTCATCGAGACCGACAAGTTCCTCGGCGCCACGTTCCCCACGCACATCATCAATCCGTCGCTCACGCTTACGCTGTTCAAGGACCTGAGCATTGAGGCAATTGGTGAGTTCCAGCGCGGTGGACATCTGCTCAACGCCAACGGCTTCCAGAACTCAGGCCTTGGTATCTGGCAGCCGTGTTTCACCGCGCAGCGCGCTTTGCGTGCGGCAGCGGCGGGAGACGCCTCTGCGCTGGCGGGCGTGAATGCGCGTGACCGCGCGCGCTGCGCCATCGTTGCCGCCCAGCGTGACTACAGCTACTGGGTGGAAAGCTCCGACTTCTTCAAGTTGCGCAGCCTGTCGCTGTCATACGACGTGCCCAAGCGCTTCACGCGCGGCGCACGCAACATGACCGTGTCCTTCGCCGGCCGGAACCTGTTCGTGAACACCAAGTACACCGGCTCCGATCCGGAAGTGGCCGACCAGCGCACGAGCACGTTCTCGCGCCGCGACTACTACAACTTCCCGCCCTATCGCACCTTCCTCTTCAGCGTGCGGACGGGATTCTGATGCCTACAATATCTACGACCTCAACGATGCGACGCTCGTTTGTGCCGTCGTCCCTGATTGCGCTCTCGGTGCTGCTCAGCGCATGCGACTTCCAGGTGACGAACCCCGGCCCACTGCTCGACGAAGATCTGAACTCGCCAGCGGCTGTCCCCGCATTGGTGAGCGGTATGGGTGGCGATCTGTCGAACGCGATCGGCAACTACCTCACGCGCGGCTCGCTGGCCGCATTTGAACTCAACCACTCGGGGAATTTCGCGGCGGAACGGCAGTTTGCTGCCGGCGTGATCCGGCCAGAAGATGTGAACGGTGACTGGGCACGCTTCCAGACGGCACGGTACGTCGCGGAAAATGGCCTCGAGCGCATGAAGACCGTGCTCGGCGCGTCGTTCGAATCGAATCCGAACACACCGCGTGCGTACGTGTACGCCGGATTTGCCAACCGCTTCATTGGCGAAAACGTCTGCAATGCAGTCATCGACGGTGGTCCGTCGCAACCGAGCAGCGTGCATTTCGTGCGTGCGGAATCGCTGTTCACGCGTGCGCTGACACTGGCGCGCGCGCAGAACAACACGGCCCTTGTCAACGCGGCGCTGGCCGGCCGTGCGCAAGTACTCGCGGCGCAGAACAAGTGGGCCGACGCGGCGGTCGACGCTGCGTTGGTACCGACGGCGTTCCGCCACAACGCGATCTTTTCCATCAACACGGCGCGAGAGAATCTCGACCTGGCCGTGCAGACGATCACGCGGCGCGAAGTGACCGTGTTCAACACCGTGTGGGTGGCCGATCGCGACACACGGGTGCCGTACGACACCGTGCGTACGGCGGCGGGCGGATTTCAGACCGGGCAGGACGGTGCCACGCGCTTCTTCCGGCAGCGTAAGTACGTCACGATCGGCGATCCGGTGCCGCTGGCCAAGGGCACGGAGATGTTGCTTATCCGCGCCGAAGCGGCGCTACGCAACAACGATGTGACCGGCGCGATGACGTTGATCAATCAGGAGCGCGCATCGTTCACGCTGCCCGCACTCACGGCCGCGAATGCAACGGCTGCGTGGGCGATTCTGCAGCGCGAGCGTGGCGCGGTGCTGTGGTTGGAAGGTCGCCGCTTGTGGGATCTGCGTCGCTGGCTCGCCGATGGTCGGAGCTCCGTGCTGCAGGGCCGCAGTACCTGCGTTCCGATCAGCCTTGAAGAGGTCGGCGCGAACGCGAATCTGCGGTAGGCTGTGCGAGTGGATGACCACGGATAGGAGCAGATGAACTGCTCGGCCGCGGATACGAACGGATAGCAACAGAAACGGCACGCGGATACAGCCAACAACGTTGATTGTTGTTGCTGTATCCGCGTGCCGTTTCGGTTCGTATCAGTTGCTATCCGCGGCCGAGCAGTTCATCCGTTCGTATCCATCCCCATCCCCGAGGGAACTTCCGCCGTCGCGGACGTCTACTAGTGGTGTGTAGTTGTTGATGCTTGCCACGCATGAGTCCACTGCCTCAAGGAATGCCCCATGCCGTCACCGTCCCGTCGTCGCCCTTCACGCGCCGTAGTCGTAGCCGCAGCTGAGCCATCCATGACGCCAGCGCGCGTTGCGCTTTCGCTCCTCACGGCTGCTCTGGTCACGCTGCTGCTGCTCGGTGGCCGCTCGGTACAGGCACAAAGCCAGGCGACCAAGTCCACGGCATCGCGTACCGCAACGCCGACGCTGTTCCGTAAGCCGTCCGATGGCGAACTCAAAAAACTGCTCACTCCCATGCAGTACCGGGTAACGCAGAACGATGCCACCGAGCCGCCGTTCCAGAACGAGTTCTTCGACCACCACGAAGCCGGCATTTACGTAGATGTCGTGTCCGGTGAGCCGCTCTTCAGCTCCACCGACAAGTATGACTCCCGCACCGGCTGGCCGAGCTTCACCAAGCCAATCGCCACGGAGAACATCAAGCGCGTGACCGACCGCATGTATGGCGTGGAGCGCATCGAAGTCCGCTCTCGGACAGGGGACTCGCATCTCGGCCACGTCTTCGACGATGGGCCGCGGCCCGCCGGTTTGCGCTACTGCATCAACTCGGCGTCACTTCGGTTTATCCCCGTAGCTGCGCTCGAGAAAGAGGGCTACGGGCAGTACGGCAAGCTCTTCGCCGGTGGTCAGCGCGCAAAGTAGCTGCGGCCGCATGGAAGCGATTGCACGGAGAGAGTAGCACAGGCTTATAGCTCACGACAAACGCGAGGCCGTCTCGGTCTGCTTGGTCAGCGCTACGCGGAGACCACGCGGAAGTTGCGCATCATGCCCATGTCTTCGTGCTCGAGAATGTGGCAGTGGTACAGAAACAGACCCGTGTAGCTGGTGAAGCGAATCTGGATGCGTACCGTGTCGCGCGGCATCACGAGAACCGTGTCGCGCCATCCGGAATCAATGAGACCCTCACGCACCGAGTTCTCCGGCGACGTCGCATCAGCAGGGCGCGTGCGACTAAGCACGCGAAATTGGGTGCCGTGAATGTGCAGCGGATGCGCCATCTGACGGCCCATCATCCCACCCACGTTCGCAATCTCCCAGATGTGCGTGGAGCCCGCGCGTACGATCTCATCCGGGGCGACGTCCAGCATGTCGTACGACTTCCCACCCAAGAGCCATTGACCGGCGCGAAAGTCCAATGCTACGCGTCGCACCGGCGCATTCGGTACTTCGGCCCACGCGTCACCATAGCTCGCCAGCCGTGTCGGCATGCGAAACGTCGACGCCTCGCGACGCGTGATGTTTACTGTCACTAGCGTAAGCGGCGCGCCGTTCGGCACCGGACCATCGGGCGCAGCGTTACCCATCCCGCCTCGCATCCCGCGACCACTGCCACCACCCATCATGCCGCCCGTCATACCGCCCGTCATGCCACCCATCATGCCGCCTTCGTCGATGCTGACTTCCGACGCGGTGAACGGCGCACTGCGCAGCCGTACCGTGGTGCCGGTCGCGCGTTGGCTGAGATCGAGAATGACGTCGGCGCGCTGGGAGGGTGCGAGGGTGACAAACGGCTGTTCGATCGGCCGTTCCAGCAAGCCACCGTCAGATCCGATGAGTGTCATCGGGGTGCCGTCATCCCAGGCCAGCTTGTAGACGCGCGAACTCGACGCGTTGAGCAGCCGGATACGATAGGCGCGTGTGGCCAGCGGCCACGTGGCGTTCTCTGTGCCGTTCACGAGCATGCGATCGCCGAGGAGACCGTGCATGCGATCCATCATGCCGCCGCTCAGGTACGCGAACTGGTTCTGCGCGTCGAACGTGCGATCGGTCAGCACGCAGACCATGTCATCAGCGCCGCGCGGCAATGCGAGTGCTTCGTCCGCCTCGTCTGACACGATCAACATGCCAACGAGACCCTGATACACCTGACTTCCCGTGCGGCCGTGCGGATGCGGATGGTACCAGTATGTGCCTGCGCGATTGAGCACCTCAAACTCGTAGACATACTCCGCACCCGGCCCGATCGCGAGATGCGGATGTCCGTCCGCCGCTTCCGGCACATCCAGCCCGTGCCAATGCACGATGCTCGGCTCCGGCAGCGCGTTGCGAAAGCGGATGCGCACTTTCTGGCCCTTGCGAAGACGAATGGTCGGGCCGAGGAACGAATCAACGTGCGTTTGGATCGATGTGGTCGGCCCCTTGAGCACGCGACCGGAGAACTTCCACACGCGCGTGCGCGCGCCCGACCGGATCTGCACGTCGCCCGCGGCCGCTTCAAGGGCAAGCTCGACATCGGGCTCGAACGCGTCAGAACGTCCGAGTCGCCGGAAGAGCGCCACCGGGTCGCGGTGGGCGACGGATAGACCGAGCGCTCCAAGGCCAAACAACATGTCGCGTCGCTTCATGCAAGATTCCCGTTGGGAGACCGAAGACAGCGTGCGCCGGAACTCTGGTGCAGCACCATCCCGGAATGTCGACATAAAGGCGACGCCCGCACAGCGGAATTCCCCTGACAGGTCGTTTCGCGTGGTCGCCGTTCGGGGTGAACGGACTTTATGCCAACGCCTTTGCGGGCGACGGATCCTGTTGGGCCGTCGCCGCACCGCGCAGAATGACATAGCCCACGACGCCGGCCACTGTCGACGCGGCCAGCACACCGAGCTTCGCGATATCGAGAAGGTCGGCGGAATCGAAGGCGAGCCCGGCGATGAACAGCGACATGGTGAATCCGATGCCACCGAGCCACGCCACACCGTGCAAATGTCGCCACGTGGTGCCGGTGGGCAGGTCGGCCGCGCCGAGTTTGACGGCGAGCAGACTGGCCAGGGTGATGCCGACAGGTTTGCCGAGCAACAGCCCCAGTGCAATGCCCATGGACACGGGGTGCGCCAGCGACGAACCCACGTCACCTCCCAGCCAGACACCCGCGTTCGCCAACGCGAACAGTGGCATGACCAGAAAGGCCACGATGCCATGCAGCGAGTGCTCCATGCGTTGCAGCGGTGATTGGGCGGCGTCGGCCGCATCCTCGAGCGACAGCAGGGCCTCTTGGTGCCCCGCGTTCGTCAGCACCGTCGTGCCCGGTTCGTCGGAGGCGCGGAAATCGGCCAGACTGGCTTCGGCGTTGCGCAGGAATTCGTCTTCGCTGATGCGCGTGCGCGCCGGCACGGTCAGCGCGAGCAGGACACCGGCGATCGTGGCATGAATGCCCGACTTGAGCATGAAGAACCACAAGACCACGCCCAGCAGCGCGTACGTGAACGGTCGGCGTGCGCCAGCGCGGTTGAGCCCCACGAGGACTGCCAGTGCGATCCCGGCGGCGGCCAGCGACATCCAGTCGATCGCGCCTGTGTAGAACAGTGCGATGACGAGCACCGCACCCAGATCGTCGGCGATGGCCAGCGCGGCGAGAAAGATGCGAAGGCTGGGCGGCACGCGATCGCCCAGCAATGCGAGAATGCCTAGGGCGAAGGCGATGTCCGTGGCCATGGGGACCCCCCAGCCAGCAGCGCCCGGCTGGCCGGCGTTGACCGCTGCATACAGGAGCGCCGGCGCTGCGATCCCGCCAATGGCGGCCGCGACCGGTAACGTCGCGGAGCGTCGCGTGGCCAGTTCACCGACCAGCACTTCCCGCTTGATCTCGAGTCCCACGAGAAAGAAGAAGACCGCCATCAGCGCGTCGTTGACCCACGCATGCAGCGACAGCGTGAGCATGTACCCCGGCGCGCCGACCGACAGCGGCGTTTCCCAGAAGTGGTGATAGTCCTCGGCCCACGGCGAGTTCGCCCACGCCAGCGCGACCGCCGTACAGGCCAGCAACACCAGTCCGCCAGAAGCGGCGGTGGAGAAGAAGCGTTGGAACGGACTGAGGACGCGTTCAACCAACGGGGCGGGGCGGTTTGTATCCAGCGACGCGGCGCGACTCAAGGCGCGGTCATTGGGAGAGGCATTGGCGAAGCTCCGGAGCGGAATATCGGGCGGGGCGTCTCGACGACGCGCGTTGAGTGCAGTACCCCGGAGTGTGGGATGGGTGCGGCGGGGTGAGTCAGCGGGGGGATGCCGGCGCTCCGTGTTCGAGTTGCGCCATGAGGTCGGGCCGGCCCGCCGTTACGGCGCCGAACGCAGAACGGCGCCCGGACAGGAGTCAGGGCGCCGCTGCGCTGATCGTTGCACATCATCAGTGGCTAGGGAGGGAATTGAACCCCCGACACGCGGATTTTCAGTCCGCTGCTCTACCAACTGAGCTACCTAGCCATACGACCCGAGCAGCGTCCCGCCCGAGTCGAGCAGTCAAACATAACCCGCCGCGCCCCGCCGC
>JBBQSM010000111.1:0-15111 GCA_038234895.1 Gemmatimonadales bacterium | reverse complement strand
TGCGAATGATGCCAGTGCGGCGGCATTTCCTGAAGATTTTCTCGACTTCATTCGGGCGCTCAACGCGCATGCAGTCGAGTTCATGCTCGTTGGCGGGTATGCGGTCGGTATGTACGGCCACGTGCGCGCTACGACGGATATCGACTTCTTCTATCGCTGCACTCCCGAGAACGTGCAGCGGTTGATGCGTGCCATGTCGATGTTCGGGGCGCCGGCCTCGTTGATAGATGCGGAGCATCTCGCTACGCGTGATGCCGTGACACAACTCGGCGCTCCCCCGATTCGTATCGACCTGCTCTCGAGCATTTCCGGCGTCACTTTCGAGCAAGCGGCGACTCACGCTGTCCGGGTGGAGATCGCGGGTCAAACCCTGCCAGTGATCGGACTTGCGGCGTTGCGGGCCAACAAGCAGGCAACCAAGCGAAGGAAGGACCGCGACGACTTGCGTCACCTCCCCACGCCACCTGCGCTCGGCGCGTTGACGCAAGGGCGGAAGCGTCGGCCGAAGCAGCCATAGTCAGTCTACAAAAGTGCTGGTCGCTTTCTGCTGCCAATTTTCGATATCACGGCGTGATGGCGGCGAGCGGTCTTGCCGCGTTCGAAGCGTCGAAGCAGCAGCGGCTCTGGAATGTGACGCTTACGGCCCACGCCTGTGTCGTTCCAAATGATCTTGCCACAGCATTGAACGCGCCGGTTGGCACCCGCAATGTTTTCGACGACGCGCCACCGGCCTGTCTCCGAAGTATCCTGCGTTCAATCTTCAGCGCAAAGGCACTTGACAAGCCACAACGAAGGATCGACCTGACGGCGATGCCCTCGGCGAGTCCTGGACGACAACCTCAGATGCGATTCGAAAATCCCTGATCGAGTCACCTCGGCAACACGAGGAAACGTGCTTCCACATAGTAGATGCTCCAGGGCGCGTCGTCACCCATCGTCGCACGCTGCTCACGGTTGCTGCAGAAGAAAAAATATTTTCCGTCTGGAGAGAACGCTGCGCAGCTCGCGTCGTCCAGATCGTTGATATCCGGCCCAAGATTCACTGGCGCGGACCACCCATCCCCGTCACGCTTGGCCACGTAGAGATCCTCACCGCCAAAGCCATCGTCGCGTTTCGAGGAGGCGAAGAACAGGTACCGCCCATCGGGCGACAGCCGGGGCGCGCTGTCGAATCCTCGATGATTGGGCGGCATGGCCAGAGCACGCGGTGCATCGAACGAGCCGTCGGCGCGCCGCGGCGCGAAGTACAGATCGGACTCAGTCCCGGTGGCGCTTCCAGTCCAGTAGTACAGGTTGCCCGCCGAGTCTATCGCCGGTCCCGCCTCGTAGTTGGCTGGCCACGGCGTTGACGACATCATGGTGCGGTTGATTGTCGCAGGCAGCGCTCGTGGCATGCTCCACCCACCCGGCGTTCGCTCCACCAACCAGAGGTTCATATCGAAGAAGCCTGACGCGCGGCGCCCAGGAAGCGGCCGCGTCGAGGCGAAGTACAGGCGAGCGCCGTCTGCCGTGATCGCCGCGCCTTCGTCGACAGCCGTCGAGAACCCGGCTACTGTTGGCACGCCCCATCCGCTCGCCACCCGCACGGAACGATAGATGCGCTGCCCCGAAGTGCCTGCGACTTTCCGAGTGAAGTAGGTCGTGTCGCCATCCGGCGTGAAGGTGAGGCCCCATTCACTGTTGTCGCGAGTGGATATCACACCGGGTGCAAAAAGTTCGGGCCGGTCGATCAGCCGAGCCCCGTACTCCCATCGGTGTACCGCGGTGGGCGTTCCGTTGATATCGAACGCGCTGGCCACACCATGCTGCTTCCCGTTCACATAAGTCCGCTCCGCCTTCACGACGCCGTTCTCGTGATACTCGCGCTCCAACCCAACTGGCTCGTCGGCACTGAAGGTGGACTCTGAGCGAAGGCGTCCGGACGGGTAAAAATACTCCCAGCGCCCGTCGCCCTTGCCGGCTCGCCACGATGAACGGAAGCGTACGGCGCCGTTGGTGTGCCACTCGAGCCAGAGCCCCTCGGCCTTGCCATTACGCAACTGCTTCCAGAGGCGCGGCTTGCCGTCGGGGTAGCTCTCCTGTCTGACGCCCGTGTAAGAGGACGAATCGATCCCGGTCTCGATGGTGATTGACTGCGCTGCGCCGGGCGTCGCAAGCGTGAGACACGCGAGCATGGGCACTGCAAGCAGGAGAAGGCGCATGGTTTGAGGGCGGGGAGCGGGTTGGCAGCGTCGGTTGCACATCCTCAAATGACGTTTCGCTCCGATCGTCGGTTCGGATGCACTCGGATGTCACCTCGCGGACCGCGCCGCTGGTGCCGCTTGGCACGCGCCTACGATCAATCTGCTTCCAGGACGCTGACTCTCATTCATCGCCTCTGATCAGCCACATTCACAATCAGCGCTGTCCTGGTTCGAGCCCATGAGGGGCAGGCGTGAGCAACCGTCAGAGCCGAATGGGGGCCGGCGGTCGTTGAGTTTACAGGAGTCTACTCGCGTATCCCGACTGCAACGCATCGGGTAGCCCGCACCGAAGGCCGGCTCTCAATCGCGGGCGTTCGCGCTGGAATTGCCGTCTCGAAGGCGACTGCCGCACCGTCAACTGCTGTGCCTCGCTGGAATTCGCTGGATGCAGAACCGCACTGCGGTAACGACGGCCACAGCCGGTGGTTCTCGGTCACATCGTTCTCCTCATTGAACACTAGCATTTCACTTCTCAGGCACACAATTCGGGACCGTTTTCCCAGCCTTCGTTTTCGTGCCTATCTGTTCATATCCATCCCAACACGGATCAGCGGCTCTTCTCGATGCCGACTTCTTCGGTGCCGACTTCTTCGATGCCGACTTCTTCGATGCCGACTTTTTTCTCGCCCCGGCTTTCTTCGGCGTTACCTTCTTGGCGGTGGCCACAGTTACCTCATGGTATAGAATTTCTGAACGCCGTGGCAGCAGTAAAGTGTCAAAGCACCGTGACTCGCGACGTACTCCTCAGTCGCTCGCCCTCGCTGGAGCGTATCATACGAAGTGGAATTGTTCAGGGTCTTGGTCATACTACTCGTCTCGCTCAATGATCGCTGGAGCGATCAACGAATCACGACCGACCGTTTCGAATTACCCGTCTCAGTGCATCAGGCCCACTCGGTAGCACAAAGTCATTCACCGGTCGCGCCGCGCCGATCTGCTCAGGGCGATCACAGGCCTCGCGCCTGATCGTCAGGCCTTGCTCATCGCTTGTTCGGCGTCTGCCTGAATGGTTCTCGATTTTCCAGTACATCGTAAATGCGCAGGACGAGACCATCAACACTCCATTCCCGGCCGTAGTCTGCGTTGTGGTATTGAAACACTGTATTCGCGACAAAACCGTCTTGCGAACCGTAACCATCCACGGTGGCTGAAAGGAAAGCAACTCAGCGGTTCGATTGGGGTACACAGCTCATGAATGAAGGCACAAAGCAGTTGACGTCGATCTGTCAGCCATGCCTGTGCTCATGACGTACCGTGATATGCCCGGAAGTTCCCGAACAACTGCAACAAACCGACAGTTTCGCTGATGCAGTGATGCGCGCAACGTTGGGATCGAGTGCTGACAGGGGAAGCTTTTACCGTCCGCCGAGGTTAAAAGCGCTTCAAGCATGGGTTTGATCCCATGATGAAGGCGACGCGGTGTCCGCGAGGTTTCGATGCCGATCATCCTGACATCGAGTGGATCAAGCTCACGACGTTTTTCGTGTCGAGGATCCTTACGGCGAAGGAGTTCAGTTCCCCGGCATTGGCGCAGAACGTCGTGAACGATTTCAGGCAGTTGCTCAGGCTCAACGCCTTGCTGCAAAAAGCGGTTGATGGAAACTGGTCAGCGTAATTCCGTCTGACGGATTGCTTGGCCGCCGGCGCCGAAATCCACTGAAGGCAGGATCGACTACTTCCGCTGCCCCCAGTGCGCGGTGGTGCCCGCAAGCTGCTCTGCGACAGATCTGACGCTGACGACGAGATCCGTGACGAACAGCGCTCCCGCCGCCGCGATGAATTGACCCGCCGACTGCGCGTCTGCCCGCCGCATTGCCTGCAGCACGGTGAGCAGCGGCGCGACGAGGTACAGCGCGGGCCACCACCCTTCCACCATGCCCAACGGGACCAGCGCTGCCGCCGCGATGAGAGCCGTTCGATCGAGATAACCTGACGACGTGAGGAGTTCATCGAGGGATCGGGCGCGCGATGCGCTCTGCAACATCCCGCGTGACCACCGCATACGTTGCTCGCGAAATGCGGCCACAGTCTCGACCACATTCTCACGCACCACGGCCGCGCCGATCCAGCGGGTGCGCCATCCCTTGGCCGTGAGCGCCATCGAGAGTTCGAGATCCTCCGAGAGCCGCCCCAACGGAAATCCGCCCGCGGCCTCCAGCGCCGTGCGCCGCACGGCGAATGCCACGCCGATCACGGGCGGGTTCAGTTGCAGGCGGTCCTTGCCTGCCAGAACCACCAGGTGATGAACCCAGCGCTCGAGCGCTGCATACCGCGCGACGTGTCCAGCCTGTGCATTGTCGGGGCGGGGGTACGCCGTGGCCGCGCCGGTGCGCGGGTCGTCGAAGGCGCCGGCGAGCCACTGCAGCACATCAGGCTGCGGTTCGCAGTCGGCATCGAAGACCGCGACGAGGTCGCTGCCCGTGGCCTTGGTCAGGCCCGCCGCCAGTGCGCCGCCCTTGCCGATCGATTGCGGCAGGTCGAGAACCGTCACGCGGAACGGAGCGTCGGTCCAGTTCAACATGCGTGCCGCGGTGTCGTCGACGGAGCCGTCGGAGACGACAACGACGTGCAGCAGCGATGCGGGATAGTCCAGGTGTGCCAATGCGTTGAGCAGCGTCGGCAACTGTGCCGACTCGTTGCGCGCGGCAACCAGGACCGCGATGGAGCGCGTGCTGCTCGGCGTGACACGCCGCGCTGGCAGCATGCTCGCCACGAGCAGCAGCGTTCGGCGGCACGTGAAGACCGCCAGCACGCCGAGGACCGTCCATCGCAGGACGAGCAGCAGCGTCGTCGTCACGTCATGACCTCGTTGGAGGGAGCCCGGTCCACGCGATAGGCATCCGCGCCGCCCACTTCGACAAGCCAGTCGGCGAGCGCGGATGGAAGAAAGGCGCTCAGCAGTGGCGCAGCCCACACCGGATGGCCGGGGCGGCGCAGCGGACGCAGATCGGCACGGAGCGCGCGCCACATCCAGCGCCGCGACGCCCGGCGGTCACCGCGCCAGTACTCCCCCAGCGACATGTTGAGCAGGAGATTGTGCCGCGCGCGCTGCAGGGTCGGTGCCGCGTCCGATGCGCTCAAAGCGGCGAGGTGCTTCTGCATGACATAGAGCCACGGCTCTGCGTCGTGAACCCAGCGCATCGGCGTATTGCCGGGATGCCGTCGCTGCTGCACCAGTGCCTCCGGCACGGCGACCACGCGGCCCATCTTCGCGATGCGCCAGAAGAGATCCCAGTCTTCGAAGTTGGCGAGCGTCGGGTCGAATCCGCCGGTTGCCTCGAGCAACTCGCGCCGGACAACCACCGTGGGGGTGTACAATCGGCACCAGGTCTGCGTGACGCCACCGTAGTCGTAGCCTCGCGCGTCTGCCACGTCGAACGCCCGCGCCAACTCCGCCGACTCGGCTGCCATTGGGAGGCCGGCCGCGTCCACCACACCCATGCGGCAATGTACGAGTGCCACGCCGGGGTCAGCGAAGCAGGGAATTTGCCGAGCGAGCTTGTCGGGCGCCCAGAGATCATCGGAGTCGAGAAAGGCGACGAACTCGCCGCGTGCGGCGGCCCAGCCGATGTTGCGGGCTGCCGATCGCCCCTCATTCCTCGGCAGCCGGATCAGGCGCACGGCGGTGCCGAAGGCGGACGCCACCTCGTCGGCCGTGCCATCATCGGAGCCGTCATCGATGACGAGCAGTTCCACGCTCGGGCAGGTCTGCGCCAGTGCGCTCCGGAGTGTCTCGCCGATGAGCGTCCGGCGGTTGTGCACGGGCACGATTACGGAAACGAGCGTCACCGGCGCCTCACCGCGCTGTCCCTCGCGCACTGCGGGACAGTGCGGCCGCCTCGCGGTAGCGCGCGGTCACGTGCGTGCGCACCGCCTCCGGCGACCAGTCTCCAGCTTCCCATGCGCGGCGGGCCGCGTGCGCCATGCGTTGCAGGCCGGGACGATCGGCGGCAAGCTGCGACAGCGCGTCGGCAAGCTGGTCCGGTCGCTCCGGGTCCACCAGCAGGCCGGTCACGCCGTCCTGCACCACTTCCGCCGTGCCGCCAGCGCGCGTGGCCAGTACGGGCCGCCCGTTGGACATCGCTTCGACGATCGACACTGGCAGCCCTTCGCCGCGCGACGGCAGCACCATGACGTCCGCCGCGTGCAAGGCGGTCGTCACTGCCGCCGGCGCCAATGCACCGAGGAAGACCACGTCCGTGAGGCCGAGCGTCCGGGCCAGCGTCATGAGCGACTTCCGCTCTGAGCCATCGCCGACAAGTTGCAGACGAAAATCGACGCCAGCCGCGCGGGCCGTCGCAGCCGCATGCAGCAGCACGTCGATGCCCTTGTAGCGCTCCAGCCGGGCAACGCACACTACGTGCAGCGGTCCATCGGTTCGGATGGGGGGCGCGGCGCTACCGCCAGCGACGATGTGACGGACCACGGCCACGTCACGTGCGCCCATCAGCGTGCGGACTGCGCTGTCACGCGCGCGCTCGGAGACGCATGCTATGACGCCGGCGTGTGCGATCATGGTGGCGATGGCTGTCGATTCGGTGGGGCCACCCCACTCGTCAATGGTGACATGCTCGGTGTACATCGTCGGTAGTCCGCGCGCGGCAGCCCACGCCACCGCCCAGGACTGGCGGAACTGCGTGCCGTGGACATGGACCACGTCAGGGCGCCCGCCGGCGATGGCGGCATCGAGGCGGGCGAAGAGATCGACGGTGACCGGGTGGTGGTGTCGGCTGGCAAGGATGCGGGCAACCGTTGCATCGCCGTCGGTTCGGTCCGTCGTCGCCAGGTGTGCTGGCGGGCGCGGTGCTCGTAGCTGTCGAAAGGCGGAGGCACCCGTGCGAAGCAGTCGTAAGATGCTGCCGATGTTCCCGCGGGCGGGTCCCAGCGGCAATCGGCCCAGCCGTTCCGCCAGTGACGCCGCAGCGCTGGCGCCACTCACCACGATGCCGCCGCGGCGCAACTGTTGCACGTACGCATTTTCCTGAAGCGCACCCAGCTCGGTGAAGACGAATACTTCGGTGCCATGTGCGGCCTGGGCCAGCGAGAGCTGAGCGAGGTGGCCCTCCAACCCGCCGAACTGCTCGAATCCCCAGACCACCTGAAAAACCCGGCGCGGAAACGGGGCCGCTGTGGTGTCGGCATCATCCAGCGCTGGCACGCTCACTCTGGCACTCCCCTGCGCTCCCAGAACCGGCGCAGCGCAGCACTCCTACGAGACCACCATTCGGCGACGAATGCGGTGAGGGGAGGTGGCTCGCCCAGATACGTGAGTTCTCGCACCGGCCGATACTCAGGCGGACGATTGACGCCGTTCTGCAGCCACTGATTCGGCGGCGCAGCTGCCCGGATCTGCGAGCGCTGGCTGCCCAAGGCGGGATCCAGCAGCATCGGCGAGGTGGCGAAGCTGGCGATGCGCCGCGTCTTCACGACGTCCTTGTAGACGAGATCCACCGCTTGGCCAAGCGGGGAAATTGCGGCGAGCAGGATTGCCGCACCGCGCGCCGTGACGGCGTAGGCAGCGCCGGATTCCGGCGTCCACGGAATCACCGTGCGCCGCGTGATCCGCTGCACCCGGTGACGGACATCAAAACAGCGGTGGAGGTACCAAAGCTCCCAGTGTGCCGGGAGGTCGGCGTGAGCGGCACGGAAGCGCGCGGGCCATGTGGCAGCGGCGCCAGTCAGCTCGATGTCGTCTTCCAGCACCAGCGCGCTGCGCCATCCTCGTTCGAGGATCTCCCTGAGCACGCGCGCATGGCTCAGTCCACAGCCGATTTCGGCGTTGCGGAAGCCGTCATTGAACGCCGAAAGATTGCGCGCAAGTGCGCCCTCCTCCTGCAGTGCGGCGAGGGCGTCGTCATGCAGTTCCCGACCGTCGATGGCGGGCATGCGACGCACGTTCGGCAGCCCCGCGAGCGTGGCTACACGCTGCGCCGAGGCCCAGCGGGCTGGCGAGCGGTCGAGATTGATTATGTAGGTGGCGTCGAACATTCGCCCTCGAGTTCCGCGTACAGCGCCAGTTGTGCCGCGGCGATCCGGTCCCAGTCGTATTCCGCTTCCACCAGCGCCCGGGCCGCGCGCTCGAGTCGGCTGCGGCGTTGAACGTCGTTCAGCAGCGACGCGATGCTCCGCGCCATCGAGGGTGCATCATTGGCGAGGGCGAGGTGCGTGTCGCCAATCACGCGGAGCCCTTCGGCGCCCACCTCCGTGGAGACGACCGCGCGGCCGAGGGCCATTGCCTCGAGGATCTTGAGTCGTGTGCCGCCGCCGGCACGGAGCGGAACCACGGCCAGTGTGGCGCGCCGGTAGTACGGCTCCACCTCTTCGACCTCACCGGTAACGGTCACGTCCTCGCCAGCGAGCGCCAGCACCTCGGGTAGCGGGACGCGGCCCACAATCCAGACGTGCACGCCCGGGTGACTGCGGCGCAGGAGGGGCAGGATCTCGCGCACCAACCAGACCGCGGCGTCCACGCAGGGCCGATAGTTCATCGAGCCCACGAACAGCAGCGCGGGCGGGCCGTCCGCCGGCGGCAGAGGCACGAGGGCGCGCGTGTCGACGCCGTTGGGAATCACGTCTGCCTGCACGTCGGCCGCTCTGGTCTGCAGCAGCGCGCGATCGTGGTCCGACATGGCGATGACCCGGTCCACGCTGGCTGCGGCGCGCGGCTCGTAGAATTTCATCCACGCGGCATTGAAGCGGCGTGAGGCCCTCCAGCGCAGCGACGGCTCGATCCGTGCCAGCCGCACATCCTGCAGGAAGTGCACGTTGTGCAGGGTCAGCACGCGGTGCCGGTGTCGATCGTGGGGCATCGATCGCAAGTAGGGGGCGAGGAGCGTCTCTTCCACCTGCAGGAGGTCGTACGCGCCCTCCCGCACCAGCTGATGCAGCTCCGCGGACTGATACTTCACCGTCTCCGGCGGCAGCCCCCGCAGCCCGTGCATTGCGGCGTCGAAGGCCCAGCGCTGCCTGGATGCGAAGCGGATCATGCCACCAACGGTGACCAATCCGCGCCGGTTCAGCTCACCAACCCCGTCCCGATCCGCCTCGCACCACATGTGGCAGCCCAGCACGACGTCGTGCTGCCTGGCGACGCGTTTCAGCAGATGCCATACGCGCAGCTGCGCGCCGCCTCGCGGCGGCCATGGGGTCACGTTGGCGAGAACCAGAATCCGCATGAGTGAGGAATTAATTCTGTCGAGGTGCCGCCGCCGCTCGGGCGTGTGAGACAGCCGCACATCCTGACCGCCGAGGTTGCCTGCACTGCACCTGGAACGATAACCCCATGGCTGGCTCTACCGTACCGGGAACCCGCCGCCTACGTTGCGCTCACAACGCTTTTCGCGCCTGCGATGGTGGCCACGGCACGTGGAATGGAGTCGCACGATGTGGGATGCGCGAGAGTTGCTCTGGTCCTTTGTGCGACGGGACCTGACCGTGCGTTACCGGCACGCCCTGCTCGGCCTGGCGTGGGCGATCCTGACGCCGTTGCTCCAGATGATGGTGTTCAGCGTGATCTTCTCTCGTCTGGCGCGCGTCGAGCCGGGTCTGCCGTATCCGCTCTATGCCTTCGCGGGTCTGGCTGCGTGGAGCCTCACGGCGTCGGCGTTGCGAAGTGCGCTGATGTCGCTGGCGGGTAATGCGTTTCTGGTGTCGAAGGTGGCGTTCCGGCGCGAAGTGCTGCCGCTTTCGTCGGTGGTCGTGGCCACGGTGGATTTCGCGGTCACCCTCGTGATGCTGGGGCTTCTGATGTGGTATTACGGCACGCCACTCCGGCCCACCGCGCTGCTGCTGCCCCTGGTGCTGGCCGTGCAACTCGCGCTGACCGGCGGTCTGGCACTGTTGCTGGCGGCTGCAAACCTCTGGTGGCACGACGTCCGGCACGTGTTTGATGTTGGCATCACGCTCTGGATGTTTTCGTCGACGGTGCTCTACCCGTTGCCCGCGCTGGACGGCGCGGCCGGCATCGTGCTGGCGCTCAATCCGATGTCATGGATCATCGAGGCGTATCGCGATCTCCTGCTGCGCGGGACGCTGCCCGCGGCCGGACCCGCAATCGCGACGACGCTGGCGGCGATCGGCACGTTCGCTGTCAGTCTGCTGATCTTTCGGCGTGCCGCGCCGCGCTTCGCGGAAATTGCGTGACGCTCACGCTGGCCGACGCTGCGGTGCAAGACTCGCCCGACCGGCCGGGCTGGGCACGCCTGACGGCGCGGTTGCACAGCGATGTCGACGGCCACGAGGAGCCGCTGTGGATCGACGTCGCTGCGGCCGACGCGTCGGGTCTCCGCGTCTCCGGCGATCCGTTTCTGGCCTGGCTCGCCCCGCTGGCGGCCACGCGCGGTGAGACGCTGCGGATGGAGGTGCCGGTCGATGCGCACCTCTTGATGCAGGTGCGCGAAGTGATCCGTGTGTGGCACATCTGGTATCCGCATCTGGCTGACGTCGAGGTTGTGGCAGCAGGCGTCGAGCGTGCTGGCCCCCCGGCCTCCTCCACGTCGGCGCCCGCGCACGAGGTGCCCGCACGTCGCACGGCGAGCATGTTCACCGGGGGGGTCGACTCGTTTTTCACGGTGCTGCGCCACAACGCAGGCGAAGGCACGCCTGCCACCATTCCGATCGATGACCTGCTGTACGTGCACGGCTTTGAT
This sequence comes from Gemmatimonadales bacterium, assembly GCA_038234895.1. GTDB lineage: Bacteria > Gemmatimonadota > Gemmatimonadetes > Gemmatimonadales > Gemmatimonadaceae > Gemmatimonas. The sequence continues at coordinate 4,220 of JBBQSM010000111.1, read as the reverse complement.
GTGCCGTTGGCGAACCATGCTGCCGCCAGGCGCATCCAGTCGTCGCTTCAGCAAGCGGCCGACGCGTTGGGCAAGCGCTTCGTCTTCGTGGCGACGAATCTGCGCGACTCCCGCTTCGGCGCCACAGACTGGCCGCGGCTTTCGCACGGCGCGGCGCTGGCGGGTGTGGCGCATGCGCTGTCCGGCCAGTATCACACCGTGCTGCTCGGCAGTTCAGCGGGCTACGGCGACCTGCGTCACTGGGGATCGCACCCCCTCACCGATCCGATGTTCAGCTCGTCCCGCCTGACCTTTCTGCACGATGGCGCCGCGTTCATGCGCGTGCAGAAAACTGAGTACGTGGTGCGGTCGCCGATCGCCATGCAGCACCTGCGCGTCTGCTGGCAGTCCGCCGCCGGTGACAACTGCGGCATCTGCAACAACTGTATCCGCACCCTGCTGACCCTCGAGGCGCTGGGCGCTTTGCGCGACAGCCGCACGTTCAGCCGCGGGCAGCTGGACCTGCGCCGCGCGGCGCGCATCCATTGCAGACATGACTACGACTACCGCCAGTTCGGTTACGTTCGCGACCTCGCCGTGCGGGAACACCGGCACGACATTGCCGCCGCGGTGGAGTCGTCGCTCGCCGGCTCGCGTCGGCTGGCCGAGCGATTGGCGCTGGTGCGACGGCTCCGCGACCATCGCATCATCGGGCGATGGGCGCCCGCCTGGGAACGCTGGCTGTTGCGCGATTGGGTCGACTGACGTGACGCCGCACGTGGAATTCGCGCATGTCAGCAAGCGTTTCCGGCGTGGTACGCGCGCCGATTCGCTCCGCGATTTGCTGCCGGCGCTGGCGCGTGCGCTCGTGCACCGGCGCGCTGCGGTGGACCACGGTCGCTCGTTTCTGGCCCTCGACGATGTCTCCTTCCGTGTGGCGCCGGGCGAGGTGCTCGGCGTGATCGGACCGAATGGCGCAGGCAAGTCGACGGTGTTGCGTCTGCTCAACGGGCTGTTGCAGCCCGATGCCGGCACCGTCACCGTGCGCGGCAGGGTCGGTGCGCTGATCGAACTGGCCGCCGGATTTCATCCCGACCTGACAGGCCGAGAGAACGTCTTTCTCCAAGGCGCCATCCTCGGCCTGTCACGAGCCGAGGTGCGGCGGCGCTTCGACGCCATCGTGGACTTTGCCGAGGTGGAGGCGTTCCTCGACACACCGGTGAAGCACTACTCCAGCGGCATGAATGCGCGGCTTGGCTTTGCGATCGCGGTGCACACGGAGCCGGAAGTGCTGCTGGTGGACGAGATCCTCGCCGTCGGTGACCGGGCCTTCCAGGCCAAGGCGTTCGGTCGCATCTCGGAGGAGGTGCAGCGTGGTATCCCGGTCATCGTGGTGTCGCATCAATTGGACCGAATTGCCACGCTCTGCCAACGGGCGCTGCTGATTGCGGGCGGCCGCGTGGCGTTCGATGGGCCGGCGACGGAGTGCATCGCGGCGTACATGGCCAATGCCCACCTCGCCGTCGGCACGATCGTTGGCGCATGCCCCATCAGCCTCGATGAGCTGCAGGCACTCGGGCCAACGCCTGATCTCTGGCAGCCGGGTGCGCGGATCCAACTGCGGCTGGTTGGGGAGGTGCAAGGGCTGGTATCCAATGACCTCGTGCTTGGCGTGCGCCTGTGGACGATGCCGGGCGAGATGCGCATCGCCGCAGTGCACGCACCCGCCGCGACGCTGGCGCTGCCGGAATCCGGGCCGTACGCGGTAGAATTGTCCCTGACACTCAGCTTGGGCCCCGGCAGCTATCGCCTGCAGGTGGTCGCGTGGCACGCACCGACTCTGAGCGAATGGGCGCAGGGGCCGTCGGTGTCACTAGACGTCGGTGGCTCGGCGGAGTCGAGCGGCAGCGTCTGGCTGGCGCCGCGATTCAGGAGCGCGTCGACGTGACGCGCGCCCATGAGATTCCGTCGACGGTGGCGCGTCAGGCCGCGGTGTTGGCTGCGGCACGCGAGAGGTTGCTGGCCGCGCTGCGCCCGCTCCTCGCGAAGGCACCGGCGGTGGCGCTGCTCGACTTTCCTGCGCACGGCAACGTCGGCGACAGCGCCATCTGGCTCGGCGCACTCGCGGCCTTGCGCGCCGCCGGCGCCCCCACGCCCGCTTACACCTGCGATGCGGGCAACTATGACCGTGCCGCACTGGCGCGCGCTGTCGGCACCGGCACCATTCTTTTCACTGGCGGCGGCAGCTTCGGCGACCTCTGGGAAAAGCACCTGCGCTTTCGGGAGAGTGTGGTTGCGGATTTTCCGGACAATCCGATCGTGCAACTGCCCGAGAGTGTCTGTTTCCTGCGCCCCGAGTCGCTGGCGCGGAGCCGCGATGTCTTCAATGCGCATTGCCGGGTCACGCTGATGGCGCGGGATGCTACGAGTCTCGCCGTCTTCCGCAGTGAGTTCTCCGCGCCGTCGCACCTTGCGCCCGATCTGGCCTTCATGCTCGGCGCGCTCGAGCGGTCGGCGTTGCCTGTGCGCGATATCCTCTGGCTCAAGCGTGACGACAAGGAAGATCGCTGGCCGGGCCAGATCAACATGGAGACGGTGGACTGGGTACAGGAGACGCAGACGCCGTTGATTCGCTGGAGCAAGCAGCTCCGGCGAGCCGCCAACGATCGACCGATGCTCCGACTGCTCGATCGCCGTCTGCAGCCGCTCGGCTATCCATATCTCGCCGCGCAGCGGCTGGCGCGCGGAGTGGCGCTGCTCTCATCGGCCAAAGTGGTGGTGACGGACCGCCTCCATGCGCACCTTCTGGCCCTGCTCCTGGGCATTCCGCACGTCGTCCTCGACAACAGCTACGGCAAGCTGCACAACTTCATTGCGGCGTGGACGCACGCGTCGCCGCTGGTGCACGTGGCTTCGGACCCGGCCGCGGCGGCCGCCCAGGCACAGGCGCTACTGGCGGACGCGTGATCAGCCCGGCCAGCCTCCGCGCCACCGTCGCCATCTGCACGCGCAACCGCGCACCATCATTGGCGCGTGTGCTGGAGAGCTTCTGTGCGCAGGTGGTGCCGGGTAAGGTGTGGTGGGAGTTGCTGGTGATCGATAACGGCAGCACCGACAGTACCATCGCAACGGCGGCTGCATTTGCCGACCGACTCCCGCTACGGCTGGTGGAGGAACCCGAGCCAGGGCTCTCTGCCGCGCGCAACCGTGCGGTAGCGGAGGCGCGAGGGGAGTATCTGCTTTGGATCGATGATGATGCGATCCCCTCGCAGGGGTGGATCGCCGCCTATCTCGCGGCATTCGCCGCGTGGCCCGAGGCTTCTGTCTTCGGTGGGCCAATCGACGTGGCCTTCGACGCGCCACCGCCGGCCTGGCTCCGCCGCGTGCTCCCGCTGGTCGGTGGTGTCTATGGCCAGCGGGATCTGGGGCTGGAGCCGATCGCACTGCGTCCCAGCGTGACGGAACTGCCGTTCGGCGGCAATTTCGCCACACGTACGGCGGAGCAGCGGCGCTTCCCCTACGACACCACCCTGGGCCGACACCCGGAGCATCCCGCCCGCGGCTCCGAGGAGACCGACGTCTTGCTGTCCATGCTGGAATCCGGGCTTGCCGGCCGCTGGGTGCCGACCGCATCCGTAACGCACTTGCAGGACCTCGCCCGCGCCACCACCACGTTCATCGCGGCACGGATTGGCGGTTACGGCGCGTATCAGGCCATGCGCTATCCACCGCCGGGCCGACGTCTGTTCGGCGCGCCGGTGGCGCTCTGGTGGAAGTGGCTGCGCGCCTGGACACGCTACGGGTTTGGCCGGTTGTTCCGGCCGCCCGAGTGGTGGATCCATCAGCTGGTGGTAGCGAGCGAGACGTCGGGGGCGATCCGCGGACTGCGTCAACAGCGCTGAGCTGCAGCACGAGCGCGGTCGGCTATGGCATCCGCCCCCAGAGGTTGCGCCATCCAAATGGCCGGCGCGCCTGCGCGGTCTCATAGCGCCGAACGCCACGCCGGATGGCGGCGACAAGATCATCGCGGCCAAGTGCTGCGAGCGGTGCCAGCACTTCGTCGTAGTAGCCCACGACATTATGGGATGTGAACGGCAGTTCGTCGATCTGATCGGCCGTCACGTCATCGGCGGGGAACGGCGCACGGGCAAGGGCATCGCCGCCGGCGGCCAACAGCTCCAGCATCGTCCGCACGCACTTCTCGCAGCGCCCGCAGTTCAACACCGGCCCCGTCGGCAGCT